>CBFHPC010000128.1:0-5592 GCA_965657655.1 Henriciella sp. | reverse complement strand
CCTCGGCGGCGTCCAATCCTGTATCAAAATCATCCAGCCCACTATCTGCATGATCCGGCAGGGCGAGACTTTCAGTTTTCGTTATGCTTTCCGCGTCTGCGAGCCGGGGCTGTTTAGCGTCATCGCCAGACCAAATATCGATGGCCATTACCATATCCGTAAGCCCGTCCGGGACGTCATCATCGGTCTCAGCGAGGGTGTCAATGATGCCTGAATTATCGAGACCTGTCTTTAGCGCCTCGGTGCCACTTGCAGAAACATCAATTGCCATCTCGTCTGTGTCGGCGCGTGGCGCAAGATCATTATCGGCCTTGCTGTCCTGAAGCGCGAAATCAGTATCGGATGAGTCCGTGTCATGATCGCTTTGATTTGCGCCAATGACCTGCTCGGAGATCGGTTCAAAGTCTGCAGTTGATTTCTGCTCGCCTTGCGCGGGCGTGCTGGCGGGGGCGCTATCCTCACCAGCATCATCCATGCCCGTCTGTGATGTAAACGGCGTATCCTCGAGGCTTGCGAGCAATTTGACGATGGCTGTTTCTGTCCCGCGTGCCGATCGCAAAGCATCATCATACATGATCGCAACCAGATCGGCATAGCTGCCGCCACCGGCAATAATGATCTGTTCCAATTGGTCGAGGGATATCATTTCAAGCTCGCGACCATTGCGGTCACGTATGCCAATCGAAAACGGGTCAGCCGAAAGAACAACGCTGAAACCCTCTGCTGCATATACAACGCCGCCGGAATTGTCTTCCTGCCATGGTAGCTTTCCCTGGCTGGTAACTTCGGCCAGACGCTCTATTAACTTCCGAGTAGATGGATGCAACATGCCGGATTTATCCCTTTTGCGTTCCTCTTTTTATAGGCTCGACCAGCCAATTTACAAATACGTCAGTGACGTATGCCACAGAAAATTTCCTTGAATTTCCTTTTTATGAGTTGCATTTGACGATGTCATAAAAGGAGAGGTCGCTCTGGAACGGTTGTTTACCTTCTTGTTTGTATTTGTATTATTTGCCGTGCTCGAAGAAGTCTGGCCTCGTCGGGGCAGATTACTGGCACGCTATCAGCGCTGGCCTCAGGCGCTTGGCATGGTGATGATCGGTACTTTTTTATCGCGACTTCTTCTGCCGATCGGCTTGGTCGGGGTCGCTCTATGGGCGGACCGAATCGGTTTCGGTCTCCTCAATATTGTTGAAAGCCCAGCGATCTTCGAACTTGGTGTGGCGATACTGCTGCTGGATTTTACAGTCTGGGGGCAGCACTGGTGCCTGCACAAGGTGTCGTTTTTCTGGCGGTTTCACCGCGTTCATCACACGGATATCGACTTCGATACTTTCACAGCGCTGCGGTTTCATCCGGGTGAGCTTGTGCTGTCATTGATCTGGAAGGGGTTGGTCATTATCGGGCTCGGCGCGCCGGCGTTCGCCATTATTGTTTTCGAAATCGCGTTAAGTAGCGTTGCCATTTTCAATCATAGCAATCTGGCTTTGCCAAAACGTGTCGACCAAATCATGCGACTGTTTATCGTCACGCCGGATATGCACCGTGTTCATCATTCATCCGACCCATCCGAGGGGCTGCACAATTATGGCTTTCTCATTCCATGGTGGGACCGTCTGGCCGGTTGTTACCGGGCGGCCCCCAAACAGTCGCATACGCTGATGGAGATCGGCCAGTCTGAGTGGCGCGCACCGGAAGATAACCGGTTCCTAAATTTATTATGGCAACCATTATGCCAAAAAATCCCGAATCTGCCGCGACGTCGTTCCAGTTTACGTTAACGTCACCCCTAGCGTTTGTGTCGCAGGGTAGCTAGAACAGGTAAATTACAAATGAGGAGAACGCGATGCGTGAAGCAGTTATTGTATCAACCGCTCGGACAGGACTGGCAAAAGCCAGCCGTGGTTCGTTAAACGACACCCACGGAATAACCATGGCTGGCCATGTCATTAAGGGTGCTCTTGAGCGCGCCGGTGTCGAGCCGGAAGCCGTTGAGGACGTATATCTGGGGTCGGCTCAGCCTGAAGGCGCGACCGGTCACAACGTCGCGCGGAATGCGGCGCTTTGGGCCGGATGTCCGTCCACAACGTCGGGCGCTACAATCAACCGCTTCTGCTCTTCCGGTTTGCAGGCTATCGCTTGCGCGGCGCAGAATGTCATTACCGAAGGCGCTCCGGTCGCGATTGGTGGTGGGGTTGAAAGTCTTTCACTGGTCTCGCGTTCGGGCCACATGAATACGCATCGTTATGTCGAAGACCAGCTAATGGGGCAGTGGCCGGCGCTCTGGATGCCAATGATTGAGACCGCCGAAATTGTTGCTGACCGCTATAATGTCAGTCGCGAGGCTCAGGATGAATACTCCGCCGAGAGCCAGCGTCGCACAGCCGAGTTTCAGAAGTCCGGTGGAATGGCCGAAGAAATCGTACCATTAAAGACCCGCATGAAGCTCTATAATAAAGAGACTGGCGAAGAGACATATCAGGATGTCGTTTGTGACCGTGACGAGTGTAACCGTCCCGGGACCACTTATGAGACACTGGCAGGTCTGCAGCCGGTTTATTCTGGCGGGATGCAGGTCAAGCAAGGCAAATATATCACGGCCGGTAATGCCTCCCAGCTCTCTGATGGCGCGGCGGCTGTCGTTGTCATGGAAGCCGAAGAAGCGGCGCGTCGTAATATCGAGCCGCTCGGTCGGTTTATGGGTTTCAATGTCGCTGGTTGCGATCCCGATGAAATGGGTATCGGTCCTGTCTTTGCTGTGCCACGCTTGCTTGAGCGCCACGGTCTGAAGGTCGACGATATTGATCTGTGGGAATTGAACGAAGCATTCGCATCTCAGTGTCTTTACTCGCGAGACCGGCTCGGCATCGATCCCGAAAAATATAATGTAAATGGCGGCTCGATTTCGATCGGTCACCCATTCGGCATGACCGGCGCGCGTTGCACCGGGTCTCTGCTGCTTGAGGGACGTCGCCGGAAAGCAAAATATGGTGTTGTCACGATGTGTATCGGCGGCGGCATGGGAGCAGCAGGTCTGTTCGAGATCTACAGCTAGGTCTTCGCGTTCTAATAATAAAAAGCCCCGGCCAAGAAGCCGGGGCTTTTTTTTATGTGGTGATTGAGGTTTCGGCTTACTGTTCGAGGTTGAAACCTTCGAGTTTTCCGACAGCTGCCAGGGCGAAAGCGTACTCAAGCGCGGTCTCTTTCAACCCCTCAAACCGGCCAGATGCCCCGCCATGCCCGGCGCCCATATTTATCTTGAGGAAATACGGTCCCGCCATTGGGGCCTCGTGACGCAATTGCGCCGTCCACTTTGCCGGTTCCCAATAGGTAACGCGCGGATCAGTCAGTCCGCCAGTGATCAACATTGGCGGGTATGCCCGGTCGGCCACTTGATCATAGGGACTGTAACTATGAATATAGTCATAGTCTTCCGGACTCGTGATCGGATTACCCCATTCCGGCCATTCCGGCGGCGTAAGTGGCAGGCTAGTGTCAGACATCGTATTCAGGACATCGACAAAAGGTACTGCGGCAATAATACCGGCAAACAGTTCCGGTGCCTGATTAACGACCGCACCCATTAACATTCCACCGGCCGATCCGCCCATGCCAACAATCTGTCCAGTTGATGTATAGCGATTGTCGATCAGGAAATGGGCAGCATCAATATAATCATTGAATGTGTTGATCTTATTTTCCAGCTTGCCATCGAGATACCATTGATAGCCCTTGGCCATTGAGCCCCGGGGGTGGACGGTCGCGTAGATCATGCCCCGATTTACCAAGGCCAGCGGTGTGGTTCTGAAGTCCGGGGTGATCGTAATCCCGTAGGATCCGTAGCCGTAAAGGAGCAGCGGGGCGGTCCCGTCTCGCGCGGTTGTTTTATGGTAGAAAATTGTAACAGGAACGGTTTCACCATCGCGAGCCGGAACCATGACGCGTTCCACGCGATAATCGTCAATGGTGTGACCGGATGGGACTTCCTGAGTTTTGCGCAATTGTCGCGTGTCGGTCCTCAAATCATAGTCGTAAGTCTGGTCCGGCGTCGTCGGGGACGAGTAGGTGAAGCGGATCTGGCTGGTATTATATTCATAGCCAACCGATATATCGAGATCGTATGCAGCTTCCTGGAACCCGATTTCCCGCTCGTCCCCATCGGCAGTGCGTATGATTATTTTCGGCAGGCCGTCTGTGCGTTGGAGCCTGATGATGAAACCATCCACCACCGCCATATCGAGAATGAGAGTCCCCGGTTGATGCGGGACCAGATCTTCCCAGTTTTCAATTTCGGGAGCTGCGACGGGTGCGGTGACTAATTTATAGTCAAGCGCATTGTCGCGATTGGTCATAATTACAAACTGATCACCGGCGTGTTCCAGCGTATATTCGACGCCCGGTTCCCGGGCCGCAATCAGGACAGGTTCCGGACTTTCGGTATCTGATCTGAAAAACCGGTACTCGCTTGTGGTATGGTCACTGGCGCGCAGGAAGATGAACTCACCGGACTGGCTGACATCAACGCCGAGGAAGTAGCCGGGGTCCGTTTCGCGGTAAATCTCTTCCGACGTGCCGATGCCGAGCACATACATGTGAATCGCAGTCGGTCGCCCTTCCTCGTTACGTTCGATCCAGTAGATGCGATCGGAGTTTTTGCCCCAGACAAATTCGCCATAGCCGCCGATCAGGCGGTCTGGCAGGAGTTCGCCGGTTTCGATATTCTTGAAATATATATCATAATATTCGCTGCCCTGCGTATCGACGCTGTAGGCGATTAGCTTGTGATCGGGCGAGTGGACGACTTCGCCAAAGCTGAAATAGGTCTCGTTTTTACCGAGCTCGTCACCGTCGAGAATGATCTCATTTTCTGTGTCCGGATTGTAAATGTCTTTTGCCGGCCGCCGTGCAAAAATAGGATACTCGCCGCCGGTTCGGTACTTGCTGAGATAGGCGTAAGGGCCATCGATTTCCGGTAGAGAGGCATCATCTTCTTTGATCCGCCCCCGCATTTCGCTGAACAGTTCCTCGGTGAGCGCCGTTACTGGTTCTTCCAATCTGGTTTTGGTATAGGCGTTTTCAGCCTCCAGATAGGCTTTGATATCGGCCCGCAAGCCGCTCGGCTCCTTTAACAGCTGCTGCCAATTATCATCTTTCAGCCATTGATATGGGTCGTTTCTAACACGTCCGACCTGCTCGATTTCATGTGTAACCCTCACCGCGACCGGTGGTGATTGTGATGCCAAATTATCGTCCTGGCCACTTTGCATTCTGGTCTCCTGATAAGACAAAAAAACAGTAGTCAGCATCAGGGCAACCAATGCGGCGCCCGCTATTAAAATATACTGTCTCATAATATTGGTTTCCTACCACACCCTCTAAGAAGACCTTATCAAGACATCAGGCAGGGTGAGTTGGGGGTAAGAGGGTTTCTATTAGGCGTCAGCCGGTTCAAATCGGAGCACTACTCCATTTATGCACCAGCGTTCGCCGGTCGGTTCTGGGCCGTCATTAAAAACGTGCCCCATATGCAGGCCGCATGATGCGCAATGGCATTCCCGACGGGGGTAGATCATTTTAAAGTCGGTTTTG
>CBFHPC010000127.1:0-5609 GCA_965657655.1 Henriciella sp. | reverse complement strand
CCCTCTTCTTACATCCGCGACTGGCGCAGCCTCTTTTGTCTTGCAAGCTGGCGGCTCGCTTGGGGTGACCATACTGGCCGTATTGCTTCAGAACCGTACTGCATTCCATTATCAGCACCTCAGCGCCGGGATCGACGAAACAAATGCCGAATTCATCTACCAGCATAACCTTACCATGATGACACTCCAGACCGACGGCTTGCCTCTCACCGAAGCATTTCGGCATGCATTCGGATCGCTGGCAACCTTGTTAGAAAACGAAGCCGCAATCCTGGCATTCCGGGACTGTTTCTTTGTGCTCTCAATCGCCTATCTTCTTATTCTCATGTTTGTCTTCCTCATGCCCAAGCCGAAAACACTGATTGGCTAGATCAACCTTGGCGGAAGACTTGCTGGCTGGCATGTCGGACGAGACGGAGACCCGATAAACTGATTGGGACTTCGGAGAAATGCTGACATAGCTGCATCAGATGTAAACGGAGCGGACATTGAAAGTCGTTATTGTCGGAGGCGGTATTGGGGGGTTAACAGCGGCATTGGCATTCCAGCATTTTGGCTGGGATGTGGAGCTGCTTGAAACATCCCCTCATATCGCCGGGGTCGGGGCCGGAATTCAGATTAGCCCGAACGGTATGAAAGTATTCGCCCGACTCGGCCTGGCCGAGGATATCGTCCAGCACGGATTTCAACCGCGCGCACTTGAAATGAAATTCGGCAAGTCGGGCCGCCAGATTTTCAACGTCCCGATTGCAGACGAAGCCCTTAGCCGCTGGCATGCCAACTATGTCCATATCCACCGTGCCGACCTCATCGAGTGTCTATCCGGCGCCCTTCGCCGCCGGGCCGGCAACTGCATCCATCTCGACGCGACGCTTGCACAATATCGACAGACCGACGATGCGGTGGTGGCCGAGCTCACCAATGGCCGACAACATCATGGTGACATTCTGGTCGGAGCCGACGGTATACACTCCACTGTCCGGACACAGATGTTCGGCGCGTCGTCACCCGACTTTACAGGCAATATTGCATGGCGGGCGGTTGTTCCTGTTGAAAAGCTCGGACAGTGGACACCTCCGGACAGCGCCTGCATCTGGACCGGACCGGGCCGGCACGCCGTCACCTATCTGCTGCGCAATGGCAAATTAGCGAATTTTGTCGGTGTCGTGGAGCATGACCAATGGCGCAGTGAATCATGGTCAGAGCGCGGCAGCCGCGACGAGGCGCTGAAGGATTTTGCCGGCTGGCATCCGGTCATAACGACTCTAATTACCAAGGCCGATGAGCATTTTCGCTGGGCCCTTTTTGACCGTGCGCCCTTGCCACAATGGCATCAGGGGCGGGCCGTCCTTATCGGGGATGCCTGCCATCCTACACTGCCCTTCATGGCGCAGGGCGCAGTCATGGCGATTGAAGACGCCTATTTGCTCGCACAGCTTTGCACGGGATCCGGCCAGCAACCGCAACAGGCGCTCGCAACATTCTATAATAGCCGAATAGCAAGAACATCTCGTATTCAGGCCGGGTCGCGCGCCAATATGAGCACATTTCACAAGCGGACCCTATTTGGCAAAGCAGCAAGCTACGGGCCGATGTGGCTCGCCGGAAAATTAATTCCCGGACTTATCTACGCCCAACAGGATCCAATCTATGGCTATGACATCACAGCAATCGAACACGGGCTGTAAACTCTTAGCCGCCCGCCGGTGATGCCGTGACCGGCTGAAGCGCGCATGGCCGGGCATCCTGTCGGTAACGATAAAGGCATGCTTTTCGATCAAGAAAGCGCTTTTCTGCGCCGCGGCATATTGGACCGCCCGGGCTTAATAATGAAAAGCATTTCAGCGCACCCTGCCCTTCAATAGCGTTCGCGACGGGCTGGTCAAACGGCGCGTGGCTGCGGTCCGGCCCGTCTTCTGATTATTGCGGCCTATAATGACATCGCGATAAGACTGAGATGAAACCCGGACGAAATTGACAAATCTTGTTGAGTGCGCCGAGGCGGGTTAGCCTCGGATCATGTTTTGTCGTTTTATCCGATCACTGCACTATGGATCAGGCCGTTATGCCGACTGGCCCCGACCGGCCATGCTGGCAAATAGGAGCGCTGCGAGATGACCCGTATCTGTGTTGTTGGCGCAGGCCCATCCGGCCTGACAACCACAAAAACCCTGCTTGCGGCCGGACTGGAGGTCGATTGCTATGAGCTGTCGCCCCATATTGGCGGGCATTGGGTCATCGATAATCCGAATCGGCGTTCATCCGCCTATCAATCCTTAAGGACCAATACGACCAAACGGATGAGCCGCTTCAGCGACTATGAGATGCCCGGGGCATGGGATGAATTTCCAAGCTTCGACAAGGTTCGGGAATGGCTCGAAACCTATGTCGACCAGTTCGGTTTCCGCGACCATATTCATACCCGCACAGAAATTATTTCGGCGACCCCCCATCCAGGCGGGGGCTGGCGGGTACGCCTGCGCGCCGGTCACCATGCGCCGGTTGAGAAAACATATGACGCCGTGATCGCCGCAAGTGGCAGCTATTGGGATCCACAGCGTCCCGACTTTCAAGGTCGGTTTAATGGCGAAATTCTACACGCTCAGAGCTATCGAGACCCACATCGGCCGGTCGATACGACCGGCGGCCATATTATCGTTTGCGGTATTGGCAATACCGGTTGCGAAATTGCCTGCGAAATCAGCAAATCGGCGGCCGCTGCCGTTTACCTCTCCGCGCGCAGCGGAACCTGGATCATGCCGAAATTGATCAATGGTGTTGCGGCAACGAAGAATTTACCAATGACCCATCCGACCGATCCGGTTCCCCCAGAGCTCAGCCGATTGTCTGAAACTGAACGTGAAGACGCATTGACCGCGCAGGCCTGCGCAACCATCCGGCAAACCTATGGCGCGCAAATGGAAAAATTCGAAGCGCTCGGTCTCCCAAAAGCGCCGCATCATCCGCTGCTGAAACGACCTACAATCTCGCAAGATTTAATGGACCAGCTCGTGTCGGGGCGGGTGCATGCCAAACCGGATATCGAACGGCTGGACGGCGATCATGTCATATTTACCAATGGCGAAAGCGTGCGGGCTGATGTCATTATCTGCGCGACCGGCTATAAGCTGAGCTATCCCTATTTAAGCCCGACAGTCGCCAATACCTCAGATAATGACCTGTCCCTATTCTGCGGGATCGTGTCGCCCGAATATAATGATTTATTGTTCATTGGCGTAAGCCGGCCAACCGGCGCATTCTGGCCGATAGCAGAGGCACAGGCGAAATTCGCCGCCGCCCTGCTGACAAAGACCTATACCTTACCGCCTGCCGACGAGATCCGGCAACGCGCGCGGCCAATGCTTAACCGGGTTGCAATGAATCCGGGTCTTTACGGCCTGGCCCTGCGCGAAGAACTAGAGCGCGGTCGGGCCAGACAACAGGCCGCACCTTAACCATATCGACTGCCCGGCGCAGTCTGCGGGGCGGGCAACGCCCAAACGCGCGGCAATTAACCGCTAGATACGCCGGCCTGTAGCCTCCCAGTACGGCGCCCGCAGGCGCTGTTTAAAGATTTTGCCACTGTCTTCGCGGGGAAGCTCGTCATGAAAGTCGACAATTCGGGGGATTTTAAACTTGGCGATCCGGGGCGCCAGAAAGGCGTTCACAGCCTCTGTTGAGAGGGTCGCACCCGGCGCACACTGCACCGCCGCGATTACTTTTTCACCGAATTCGGGATCCGGGGCGCCAAACACGGCGCAATCGAAAACTTCGGGCATTTCAATTAACGCGGCCTCAATTTCAGACGGGAAAATATTCGCGCCGCCGGATATGATCATATCTTTCTTGCGATCACTGATGAATAGAAAATCCTCATCATCGAGATAGCCGATATCACCGACAGTCGCGTGCTGGCCATAGCGTTGGCCTTTCAGATCGCCATCAGTGTTGGAATAGGTGAAGTCGCCAAATTGTGGCAGATAGACATAGATCGAGCCGGCCTGGCCCGCCGGCAATTCGTTTTGATCATCATCCAGTATTTTAATCGATCCGCCCGGCAAGACCTGCCCGACCGAGCCCGGCTTACGCAAGGCGTCCTGCGACGAAATCAGTGTCATAAACCCAATCTCGCTCGCGCCATAGGATTCATAAAAAATCGGGCCGAACCAATCAATCATGGCCTGTTTGACATCGCGCGGCCAGGCCGATCCGGTCGATATGCCAAAGCGGAGCGTCGAAACATCATACTTTTCGCGAATTTCGGCCGGCAACTTTAGCAGGCGGACCATCATAGTCGGAACAATATAGCAATGCGTGATGCCAAACCGGTCAATGTCGGCCAGAAACTGTTCCGGATCAAATTTAGGGGCAATATACAGACCGACATTGCCAGCCGCCATACAGAAGCTGGACAAGGCGTTCGGCGCACTATGATAAAGCGGCGCGGCGGTATAGAATTTATCGCCGGGCGTCAGCTGTAAAACACCAGCAGCCAGGCCCTTATAAGTTTCGAATGTGTCAGGCGAATCGGGATCAATCTCACGCCGGATACCCTTCGGCCGGCCAGTGCTGCCGGACGTATAGGCAAGCATGCCCCTAAACCTTAAAGGCCCGGTGTCGATCGCCATTGCCGCAGCCATCAACGCATCGAGATTGGCCTGCCCCTCGGCAATCGCCGGGTCAACATTATAAGCCTGCTGAACAACCGCCGGTGTTTCGGCTGCAAGCACGGGCAGATCGATTCCGGCGGCCGGCGTCATCGCTCTTGTCAGATCGCTATGGCCAATCATCAATTTGGCATTCGCATCCTGCAATATTTGTTGCACCTCGGCCGGTGCAGCATGCCAGTTCAAAGGCACATAATAGGCACCGACATAGCGACAGGCCTCGATCACTTCGATGTAGAGCGTGTCATTGCGTAACAACACCCCAATGGAGTCATCCTCGCCGACACCATGCTGCCTGAGAATTGCCGCTAGACATTTTGCCCGCGCCTCAAACGCGGCGCCTTTGGTTTCGTGCGTCCCCAGATATAGATCGATCGGCATGTTTTACTCCCTAATTGGCGCGCTCATTCCACGCGGCGCGCCTTCTGCCGTCAGTTTATGTTTACTCGCTGCAGGAAATAAACCCCCCCAAGACATGCAATGGCAGCCGCGATAACATACCGGGCCGGCACAATGTTCTACATCTGGTCGAGTTAAAACAGACTGCGCTGGATCACACTATCAGGTCGCCCGGCCGATCTCGTCGGCATTGCTGCTAGGACAGGTTGAAAAACGATAAAACGTCGCCCTGCCGATCACCAAAGCCAGCCTTGCCGATCAGCTCCCTGCGATATTCTGAAGGGTTAAACAGCTTGTGATAGTGCACGTGCCGGATAGTAGAAATCGTTTCGACCTTAAACCCGGGCAGCAAATCTGCATGTGCGTGCATCGGATAATTAATGTCAGCTGGCAATATTGATAAGGTTTCAATACAGGCGGAGATAGAAACAGAGAGGGCTGATTGCTCCACGAAAAAATACCAAGATCGGGTCTGCGGCCCGTTTTCATAAGGTGCAAACACAATTTAAGCCAGATTTCGAACAGAACCGGCTTCCTAGTATA
>CBFHPC010000126.1:0-5693 GCA_965657655.1 Henriciella sp. | reverse complement strand
CACAATCGAAAATAATGAGCTTAAATCAGCCATTATCGCGATGCGCGCGGACATGGAAAAGCAAACCGCCGATGCCGTTACACTGGCTCAGAAGCGAGAAGCCGAGAAAACAATCGAGCTCAAACAGCTCGAAGCGACCATCAAATCGTTGCGACTTGCCCTTGAAACGGCGGCCGGGACATCCACACCAGAGCTGAACGGCAATGAGGGACAGAGCGATGAGTGAGCTTGAGCGATCACTGTCTAAAGAGTCGGAGCTGGCGAAAGCCAATATTCTGCTTGAGGTGTCACGAAAATGTGCGCTGAAGGACAGTCTGGACGAGGTACTCACGGAGCTGGTCGCGATCGCTTCGCGTGTTTTAAACTGCGAGCGCGGGACATTGTTCCTAAACGATCCTACGACCGGCGAACTATATTCCCGCATTGCTCAGGGCGATCTCATGCGGGAGATCCGGATCATGAATGATTCCGGCATTGCCGGACATGTGTTTCAAACCGGCGAACCTCTGAGAATTGACGATCCCTACCAGGATCCACGCTTCAATCGCAGCGTTGACGAATACACCGGATACAAGACCCGCGGCATCATTTGCGTGCCAGTGAAAACCATGGCCGGTGAGACCATCGGGGTGATGCAGAGCCTCAACAAAATCGATACGAGCTTCACCGATTTCGACCTTGACCTGCTCGGTGCCATGGCCCAGCAGGCCTCGATCTCGCTTCGCAATAAGGAAGACAATGAGCGGATAAAACGCATTCAGACAAAGGAAATGTCATTCCTTGAAGTGGTGTCCGATATTAATGCCGAAGTCGATCTGTCGCTCTTGCTACAGCGCGTCGTTGCTGAAACAACCCAGATGCTTAACGCCGAACGCGCGACCATCTTTTTGTATGACCAGCCGACAAATACATTATTTTCGAGGGTCGCAGCCGGGCCGGAAATAACCGAAATCAGGTTTCCGTCGCATGTCGGCATTGCCGGTGCTGTATTTACGTCCGCTGAAACAATGAACATTCCGCATGCCTATGCAGACTTGCGGTTTAATCCGGCATTTGACCGGCAAACCGGTTTCTTCACAAGGTCAATTCTGTGCGTTCCGATTATCAATAAAGACGGCAATGTGATTGGAGTAACGCAAGTTCTGAACAAGAAGGGCACCGCCTTCAATGATGAAGACGAACAACGGTTAAAGGCCTTCACTGCGCAGATTGCGATCGCCTTGGAAAACTCAAAACTGTTCGATGATGTCCAGCGCATGAAGAATTACAATGAAAGCATACTGGAAAGCATGTCCAACGGGGTAATCACGCTGAACCCCGGCGGGACGATTGTGACCTGCAATGCGGCGGGCGCCCGGATATGGGAGGCTCGGGAGCAAGATTTGCTCGGAATGGCATTCAACGAGCTGCTCGGCGAAGACAGCCTCTGGGTCGCCGATCGCATTGAGAGCGTTAAAGACAACCAGCAGAATAATCATACGAGTGACACCAATCTGACCCTGTCGGGGATCACCAAATCGGTGAACCTAACGATTATGCCATTGGTCGCATCGGATGGTGAAAAGGAGCTTGGCTCCATGCTAATGGTCGAAGACATTAGCAGCGAGAAACGTATGAAGTCGACAATGTCGCGATATATGGACCCGACAATCGCAGCCCAAATGCTTGACGGCGACGCACTGGAACTGCTTGGCGGGGTCAGCGTCGAAGCGACAGTGATGTTTACCGATGTGCGGGGCTTCACGACAATTACCGAAGAGTATGGCGCCCAGGGTACCGTCAAATTCCTCAATGAATATTTCACCATGATGGTCGACAGTATTTCGCATGAAGGCGGCATGCTGGATAAGTTTATTGGCGATGCCATCATGGCCTGCTTCGGGCTACCAATGCCGCATGAAGATGATCCCGATCGCGCCGCCCGTGCCGCCATCGGCATGATAAAAAATCTTTGGGACTGGAACCAGACCCGCCAGGCGAAGGGCCTTAAAACCGTCGATATGGGTGTGGGCTTGAACACCGGTACAGTTGTGTCAGGTAATATCGGTTCCCCGAAAAGAATGGATTATACCGTTATTGGCGATGGCGTAAATTTAGCGGCGCGCCTTGAAAGCGCCTGCAAAGCCTATTCGGCGCGCATTCTCGCAAGTGAATCAACCGTATCGCAACTACGTGGCACGTACAAAATAAGAGACGTCGATCTGGTAATTGTGAAAGGCAAAACGGAACCGGTTAAAATCTATGAGATGCTCGACTATCATTCCTCGGAGAGCTTTCCCAACCTCATTGATGTTGTGAACTATTTTACAGCTGGAATCGACGCCTATCGAAACATGGACTGGCAGAACGCGATTGCTCGTTTCGAAAAGTGTCTGGAACTCAATCCAGATGACGGCTTGTCTAAAACCTATTTAGGGAGATGCCATATCATGAAAGCCTCACCACCAGCCGGAGATTGGGATGGTGTCTGGGTGATGACAGAGAAATAGTTCTGTTTATTAACTCTGCCGGAACCACAGTATACGATACGCGGACGATATTCGAGGGGAGGTAAGAAAATGCTAAAACTGAAAATTGGGTGGCTTGGCCTTTTAGTGTTAGGCTACATCGGTTTCTCCACCTGGTATGGTGGCAATGGAGCGCCGATCACCGCTGCAGAAGGCGCCAAGTTTATGGCGCGTTACGAGCAAGCCTATGGCGCGCCATCTGAACAGAATTATGATTTTGGCAGCCATGTCGCTGACCTGATAGCCGAAGACGACGGAAAAGAATTTTACGCTGTTAATCTGGAGACCCTCAAAACAGGAGCAGACGCCGCGCGTGCAGATCGCGCCTATGCCGAAGCTATCATTCCCTTACTATTGGCCCGCGGTAGCCATCCCGTCGTGCTATCCGAACGCTCTGGCCTGATGCTCGGCACTTATGGCAATGAGATCGATCGTGTCGCCATTGTGCGATATCGCTCATTGCGGGATTTACTCGATATGGTGCTGGAAGAACGCATGATAGAAGGACAGGTTCACAAGTTTGCATCACTCGAGCACACCGAGGTCTTCGTCACACGACCGGTCATCACATTCGTCCAGGTCAGGCTTATTTTCGCTATGCTACTTATCATAGTGGGTATAGCTGGCCTGAAACTGATCACGGTATTTTCCAACCGCAGGTGATCATTATACGCAGCCTTGTACCAGCCAGCGCGAGCATGGTTTATATACTCGCCAGGCGACATCAATGCAGCAGCCATGATGTGGCGGCTGCCGCGCTGATCGGCATGGTCAAATCTCCGGCATTGTCGAAATTTTGATGTCTTTCGAGATCGTCGATACTATAGCACCATATGCTACTCACCGTCAGCGCCATTGTTCTTAGCGCCGCACTGATGCGGCGTTAAGGCCGGCCAGGGATACAATTACACCCAAGCCAGAATGCTTCAATCCCGCGAAACTCCAGTCTGGTTCCTCAAATAATCCGCCTCACAGGCGAAAGCCGGACCAAAAACATTGATGACATGATGAGTGCCATAATATAGTATTCACACGAGATAAGGACGAAGCCAATGCAAGCGATATCAAAACAAGATTTTATTAATGCCAAGGGGATGAAGCTCGAACCGAGTGATTGGATCCGGCTCTCACAAGACCGAATAAACACATTTGCCGACTGCACAGAGGACCACCAATTCATTCATATCAATGAGGAAATGGCGGCACAAACACCATTTGGAGGCACAATTGCCCATGGTTTTTTAACACTCTCAATGCTGGCGAAACTTTCAGCAGATGCTCTGGTTGTGCCTGAGGGCATGATTATGGGCATGAATTATGGGTTTGATAAGGTCCGCTTTCTGACACCTGTCCGCGCCGGCAAACGCGTCCGGCTGCACAATCATATCCTCGATATTGAAGAAAAACCGGGCAATCGGTATCTGGTAAAGATGGGAATTTCGGTCGAAATCGAAGGCGAAGATAAGCCCGCTCTAATTGCGGAATGGCTTAACATGTTCGTAACGGCCTAGCCGGATCGAAACTATTGCCAAGTCGGCGTAAAATTCAGGCTGGCCGACAATGGCGTCTTCTACACTGCGAGATAATTTATGATACATAGACATATAAACCGTCATGGTCTTCTGGCTGGCTGGATCCTGCTTCCCGTCTTTGCCGGCGCCGCGCTGGCCGGGCCGCATTCGGCATCAGCCGCAATCGCGCTCGCCGACCCGGTGCAGACCTGTAGAGCTGACCTGAATGAAACTGGCAAACAGGTTTTCGATCATATCGCCCCAGATATTCAAGCGGATACAAATATTCGAGAGCTGATGAGAGCAAAAGTCCCGCCAGTCCTGCGTCCGAAGGTTTTGAGCGGCGCCATCTCACGCCAGAGCGCACGTGATAGCACACAGCGCGCAGGCCAATGTCTTGCAGTATTAAAAACCCAAAAATCTACAACTCTAGGAGAAGAAAATGACATTTAACGGAAGCTGGAATACGACTATGAAAACCCCGATGGGCGACCGCTCGGGCAAGCTGACACTGGCACAAGACGGCACAACACTATCGGGTACAATGGAATCAGATGGCAACAATGCCGAAATTTCAAACGCTACTGTATCGGGCGATACAGCGACATGGGATGTCAGCGTCACGACACCAATGCCGATAACGCTAAATTTCACCGCTCAACTTGATGGCGACAATATTTCCGGTCAGGTCAAACTCGGCGCCTTCGGAAGCGCGACTTTTAGCGGAACGCCAGCCTGATACGACCATCTGGCCACTGGCCGGACCATTATCTAATGCGAGGCTCCTAATCATCGCTAGAGATGATTAGGAGCCCCGTTTGTATTGAATCAGAATCGATAATCCCGATTGATAATCCGGTCATAGTCTTGCTGAGTCAAAGGCTCGTAGACGTTAGTTTCCGGGCTGAGAAACCATATCGGATCATCGCTAACGCCGAGCTGGAAGCCTTGTTTAACCGCCTCGACCTTACGGAACTTGAAGGTTCCGGTCGTATCCACTTCCGATTGGACTTTTACGAATAACGGGACCGCATAGGCAGGCAGAACCGCACGCAAACTTTCGCCAAGCGCCTTAAAGTCGATTGCCTCGGTTTCTGTAACCGACGCCATCCCCGCCCGTCCGTCCGACCCCGGCACCTCAACACCATAAACATTCGCCATTGCAATCCCCGGGATTTTAGACATCGCATCGGCCACTTCATTGGTCGCAACATTCTCACCCTTCCAGCGAAACGTGTCGCCTACCCTATCGACGAAGTAGATATAGCCAAGCGCATCGCGCCGGAGCAAATCCCCGGTCCGGAACCATTCATCACCAGACTTGAAAACATCTCTCAGGATTTTCTTTTCCGTTGCGGCCTCATCCTGATAGCCCTCGAACGACTCGCGGCCATTATCGACAATACGGCCGATAACCTCTCCAACTTCGTCAACACCGCATTTAATACAAAATCCGTTCTTATCGCGGACCGGCATCTCAGTCTCGAAGTCAAATTTCACAAAGGCTGCACCTAGAAGAGAGTCGAGAAAACGCGGCGCCTGACCAACCGCCCCGACTTTTCCATCAAAGTTCAGGAATGAAACATTACCTTCAGTCGAGCCATACAGCTCACACATCTTCGGAACGTTGAAGCGATCAACAAACTCTGACCAGACATCCCCCCTCAGCCCGTTG
>CBFHPC010000125.1:0-5725 GCA_965657655.1 Henriciella sp. | reverse complement strand
CTTGTCCGCGGTGTCAATGTTGTGAAACGGCATACAAAACCGACACAGGATGATCCGCAAGGTGGCATCCGGTCATTTGAGGCGCCGATCGATGTTTCGAATGTTGCGTTGCTGGATCCTCGCGATGGCAAGCCGACCCGGGTTGGCTTTAAGATTGACGAGCATGGTCGCAAGACCCGTTTTGCAAAGCGTTCTGGGGAGGCTCTAGATGTCTAAAGATTACATCCCTCGTCTGAAAAAGAAGTATGACGAGCAAATTCGTAGCCAGTTGCAGGAAGAGTTTTCGTTCACCAACGAAATGCAGATTCCGAAGCTCGACAAGGTCGTAATCAATATGGGTGTCGGCGAAGCTGTGTCTGACTCCAAGAAGATCAAGACGGCGTTGGCTGAAATGGAGCTTATTGCAGGTCAAAAGCCGGTCGCGACACGCGCTCGCAAGTCGATTGCCGGTTTTAAACTGCGGGAAGAAATGCTGATCGGTTGTAAGGTCACACTCCGGCGCGACCGGATGTATGAATTCCTTGACCGTCTAACCACGGTTGCTCTGCCCCGGGTTAAGGATTTCCGCGGTTTGAATGGTAAGAGTTTTGACGGTCGCGGTAATTTCGCGATGGGTCTCAAAGAGCAGTTGGTCTTCCCGGAGATCAGCTATGATGACATCGAGGATATTCGTGGCATGGACATTATTGTCTGCACGACAGCCAAAACGAACGAAGAAGCCAAGTCTTTGCTTACGCATTGCGGCTTCCCGTTCCGTAATTAGGGGCGAAGACGAACGATATGGCTAAGAAAAGTGCAATCGAACGTAATAATAAGCGCAAGCGCCTGGTCGCTCGATACGCTGCAAAGCGTGAAGAGCTGAAGGCAATTATTATGAATGAGGAATTGTCTCTGGAAGAACGCTTTAAAGCGCGTTTGAAACTGGCGGATCTGCCGCGGAATTCTGCGCCTAACCGGGTTAGAAACCGGTGTGAGGTAACAGGTCGTCCCCGTGGCTATTACCGCAAGGTTCAAATGTCCCGGATCGCGCTTCGCGAACTGGGCTCGCAGGGAATGATTCCCGGTCTCGTTAAGTCTAGCTGGTAGGAGGGAAGTAAATGGCTATATCTGATCCCCTCGGTGATATGTTAACACGCATCCGTAATGCGCAAATGCGTGGCATGGACAAGGTTGTGACACCAGCATCGAAACTCCGTTCACGCGTGCTCGACGTGCTGGCGAGTGAGGGTTTCATTCGGGGTTACACCGAAATTGAAAAAGATGGGCATAAGCACATCGACATCGAACTTAAATATTATGAAGGTTCGCCGGTGATTTCTGAAATTCGTAGAGTTTCGAAGCCGGGTCGTCGTGTCTATTCCTCTCGCAGTGACATTCCGCTGGTTCGTAACGGTCTTGGGATTTCGATCCTGTCGACCTCGAAAGGCGTAATGTCTGACAATGTCGCTCGGACCGAGAATGTCGGCGGCGAAATTCTTTGCAGAGTATTCTAGGGAAGGCGATCTGATATGTCTCGTATTGGCAAACTCCCGATTACGGTTCCGACTGGAACAACGGTGAGCGTAAATGGCAGAACACTCGAATCGAAGGGGCCTAAAGGGCATCTCTCGATCGATCTGCCTGAAAATATCGTAGCGGTACTCGATGGCGCCGACCTTACCATTTCGCCTCGTGATGATCTGGTGGCGGCGGCGAATGAGAAAATTCGCATCAATGATGAGAAGGGTCGCAAGAAGATGACCTTCGCTCAGGCATTGGATTCGTCGGCGCGCACGCTGTGGGGAACCTCCCGGGCAAATGCGGCGAATTTGGTTGAGGGAACCTCAAAAGGGTTTACGAAATCGCTTGAACTGGTCGGGGTTGGTTACCGGGCCCAGATGCAAGGCCGTGATCTTAAACTGGCATTGGGTTTCTCTCATGATGTCATTTATACGGCGCCTGAAGGCATCGAAATTAAATGCGCTAAACCAACCGAGATTGAAGTGTCCGGAGCTGACAAACAGGTTGTTGGTCAGGTTGCGGCCGAGATTCGGAGTTACCGTCGTCCGGAGCCTTATAAAGGTAAGGGCGTTCGTTATGTCGGCGAATATGTTCGTCGTAAGGAAGGCAAGAAGAAATAGCCATGTTGACGTCACGCGAAAAATATCTGCGTCGCTCGCAGCGTAATCGGACCAAGCTGCGCAAATCAGCTGAAGGGAAGCTGCGTTTGTCGGTTGCACGCTCGGGAAAAAATATCTCCGCACAGATCATCGATGATGAAAAAGGCATTACGCTTGCTGCCGCATCGACACTGGAAAAAGAGATCCGGACATCGCTGAAATCTACCAGTACGGTGGATGCCGCGACTAAAATTGGCGCTCTTGTCGCCGAGCGAGCCAAAACGGCCGGGATTGAGGACGTCGTCTTCGATCGTGGCGGTTATATTTACCATGGCCGGGTTAAAGCCCTGGCAGAAGCCGCCCGTGAGGGCGGTCTCAAGTTCTAGGAGTATTACCATGGCTGAAGAAAAAGGACGCGGTCGCGGTCGCAGAGATGATCGTCGCAAGGGTCGCGAGGAAGAGGCCCAAAGTGATCTGGTCGACAAGCTGGTTGGCATCAACCGTGTCGCCAAGACGGTTAAAGGCGGTAAGAATTTTGGCTTTGCAGCCCTTGTTGTCGTCGGTGATCAGAAAGGTCGGGCCGGTTTCGGAAAGGGCAAGGCCCGCGAGGTGCCTGAGGCGATCCGCAAGGCCACCGAAGATGCGAAACGCAATATGGTTCGGGTGCCGCTGAGAGAAGGCCGGACATTGCATCATGACGGTCGCGGCCGGCATGGCGCTGGTAAGGTCGTATTACGTGCGGCGCCTCCGGGAACCGGGGTTATCGCGGGTGGTCCAATGCGCGCCGTTATGGAAGTTCTGGGCATCCAGGACGTTGTCGGCAAGTCGATCGGTTCGTCCAATCCCTACAATATGGTGCGGGCAACATTTGCAGCGCTCAAGCTACAGGCTAGCCCGAGACTGGTTGCATCAAAGCGGAACCTCAAGGTTCAGGACGTTGTCGGTCGCCGGACCGATGGGGCGTCTGATGCCGGTCTCGCTGAAGTCACTGAAGCATAGTTTGAGAGGTTTTGACCATGGCGAAAGCAAAAGCATCGGTAACCGTCCGTCAAATCGCGAGTGCGATCGGTCGCGCGCCTGATCAAAAACAAACTCTGATTGGGCTTGGTCTGAATAAAATCGGTCGCGAGCGGACACTCGAGGACACACCGGCTGTTCGCGGCATGATTAGCAAGGTCGGACACCTAGTCGAAATCGTCGAAGGATAGACGCGATGAAACTGAATGAATTATCTCCAGCCGCTGGCTCCACAAGCAACCGCTTCCGGATTGGTCGCGGCGTCGGGTCGGGCAAAGGCAAGACCGGTGGCCGTGGTGTCAAAGGTCAGAAATCCCGCTCCGGTGTCGCCATTAACGGCTTCGAGGGCGGTCAGATGCCGATTTATATGCGGCTTCCGAAACGTGGTTTTACACCGCGGAACTCGAAGTCGTATGCCTGGGTAAACTTGTCGATTCTGGCGAAAGCGATTGAGGCGGGCAAGCTTGATGCAAAGGCTGTAACCGAGGACGCATTGCTTGCGTCTGGGGTTGTGCGTCGTTTGCGTGACGGTGTTCGTTTGCTGGCAAAGGGTGATGCCCCCAAGGGTGTAAACATCACTGTGACTGGCGCAAGTAAAGCGGCTGTTGCTGCGATCGAGAAGGCTGGTGGCACTGTAACTCTGACGGGGGCCGGCGCAGAGGAAAAAACGGACTAGGTCCGTTTTTTTCGGGTTCGCATCTTCAAATTAGCGGTGTCACCGCCAATTTAAAAGATGTCATGATTTTCTGGAGGATGGGTTACCTTGGCCACAGCTGCTGAACAACTTGCTAGAAATATGAATTTCGGGACATTCTCGAAAGCCAAGGATCTGCAGAACAGAATTCTGTTCACGCTGTTTATTCTGGTCTTATTCCGGCTTGGTACCTTTATCCCATTACCAGGCCTGAACTCGGCTGCGTTTGCTGATTTCTTTGCGACCCAGCAAGGCGGCATGTTTGGCAGTGTAAACATGTTCTCCGGTGGTGCGATTGAGCGCATGAGCATCTTCGCGCTCAACGTGATGCCCTACATTACAGCATCGATTATCATCCAGATGATGACATCATCGGTTCCGTCGCTTGAACGTCTCAAGAAAGAAGGCGAGGCCGGTCGTAAGCAGATCAACCAATATACCCGCTACCTGACTTTGGGGTTCGCCGCGGTCCAGAGTTTCGGGATTGCCGTCAGTCTGTCGGGCTTTGCCTTTGATGATATTCCGCGCTGGTTTTTCATTCTGACGGCTGTGACAACCTTCACCGGCGGTACAATGTTCCTGATGTGGATGGGCGAGCAGATCACGGCCCGCGGGATCGGTAATGGCATTTCGCTGATTATTTTCTCGGGTATTATCGCGGAAATGCCGAAAGCATTGTTCAATATGTTTAGCGGTGGTCGTGAGCAGGGTATCAATATTATATTTGTTATCGGTATCGCGGCGCTGGTGATCGCATTGACCGTATTCATCGTGTTTATCGAACGGTCGCAGCGGCGCGTTCTGATCCAGTATCCCAAGCGCCAGCAGGCAGCCAATCAGGCGGCACAAGGTCAGAGCTCCTTCATGCCACTGAAACTGAACACGTCGGGTGTTATCCCGCCAATCTTCGCCGTGGCGATCCTGATGTTGCCGATGACACTGGTCGGGTTTGCCGGTGGTAATACGGTTGACCCGAATGCCGTGGCGGATACCGGCGGTTTGGTTGCCTGGGTTGCGACCAATTTTTCGCCGGGTAGCTGGACCTCTATCATTACCTATGGGGCTTTGGTCGTCTTCTTCTGCTTTTTCTACACGTCGATCATGTTCAATCCCGAGGAAACAGCTGACAATCTTCGTAAGTATGGCGGTTTCGTTCCAGGTATCCGGCCGGGCAAAAACACGGCGGCCTATTTCGATTATGTTCTGACACGGTTGACGACGATTGGTTCGGTATATCTGGTTTTCGTCTGTCTCATGCCGGAAATTCTGCGCCGCTATGCGCCGGGAATTCCTTTCTATATAGGTGGGACGTCGCTGCTTATCGTTGTGTCGGTCACGATGGATACTGTGACGCAGATTCAATCGCACTTGATTGCCCATCAATATGAAGGGCTGATCAAAAAGTCCCGACTGGGAGGCAAGCGCAAGAAATGAATCTGATTCTGTTTGGTCCTCCGGCCGCTGGTAAGGGTACGCAGGCGGCTCTCCTGGTTGAAAAGCATGGTTATATCCAGCTATCGACGGGCGATATGCTTCGCGCAGCGCGCAGCTCCGGGTCCGAGCTTGGAAAGCGTGTCGCCAAAATCATGGATAATGGCGAACTTGTTTCGGACCAGATTGTTATCGATCTCATCGATGAACAGCTCAATGTAAATGCCGGCGCGGCGGGTTTCATTTTCGACGGTTTTCCTCGGACCGTTGGCCAGGCAGAGGCGCTTGATGCGTTGCTTGCCAGCCGATCAACCGAAGTTCATAAAGTCATCAGGTTAGTGGTGGACGAGGGCCAGCTACTTGCGCGGGTGACAAAGCGGTTTGCCGAGCAGGGTCGTAAGGATGATAATCCTGAGAGTTTCGCTGTCAGACTTGCCAAATACGGTGAGGATACCGCGCCGTTGCTACCGATATATGCGGAGCA
>CBFHPC010000124.1:0-5825 GCA_965657655.1 Henriciella sp. | reverse complement strand
TCTTGTGCCGATAAATTCGGTCTTCCGTGCGCCCGGCTGGCGTCGCTGTTAGCCAGCAAGAGGCTGCTGGACCTGTTTAAGACTATTTTCTTTGGGGCTTTAACCAACCGGCTAGAGTGCTCCGAACAGGTGGGCTTTATTATGTCTCTGGCAGCCGGGTGATGATCTGTCGGGTGCGGTCAGACGAAGGGGTGCGCCCGGCTGACCGTATGAAATATAATGCGCTCCTGGCATGCAGGCTCTAGCCAATCAGCATATTCGAACCTAAACAGGCGGTTCTTCAAACATGACTGGAATGACTATGCGCCTGTCTCGCTTTTTTCTGCCTGTTACCAAAGACGCTCCGGCTGACGCGACGATTATTTCCCATCAATTAATGTTACGGACCGGGATGGTGCGTCAGAATGGGGCCGGGATCTATTCATGGCTGCCACTCGGTTATCGTGTGTTGAAAAAGATTGAGCAGATTGTCCGGGAAGAAATGGACCGCGCCGGTGCCATAGAAATGCTGATGCCGACGCTTCAGCAAGCTGATTTATGGCGCGAGAGCGGACGTTATGAAGATTATGGTCAGGAAATGCTCCGGATCACTGACCGGCATGATCGTGATATGCTGTACGGTCCGACAAATGAAGAAATGATCACGGATATTTTTCGGAGCTATGTAAAAAGCTATAAGCAGCTTCCTCTGAATTTGTATCATCAACAGTGGAAATTTCGCGATGAGGTTCGTCCCAGATTCGGGGTCATGCGTGGTCGTGAGTTTTTGATGAAAGACGCCTATAGCTTTGATGTCGATGAGCAGAGTGCACGGATATCGTATCAAAGAATGTTCGCCGCTTATCTGAATACGTTTTCACGCCTGGGCGTTACCGCCATTCCAATGCAAGCTGATCCCGGTCCGATTGGTGGCGATTTGAGTCATGAATTTTTAATTCTGGCGAGCAGCGGTGAAAGCGCAGTATTCTGTGACCGAAATATTCTCGATGTACCGCCACCCGGTGCTGAATTCGATTTCAATGATGTCTCGGCATTGTCGACTGAGTTTGACCGGCGCACCCAATATTACGCTGCGACCGAAGAAAAGCATGATGCCGAGAAGTTTGCCAATATTCCCGAAG
This sequence comes from Henriciella sp., assembly GCA_965657655.1. Taxonomy (GTDB): domain Bacteria; phylum Pseudomonadota; class Alphaproteobacteria; order Caulobacterales; family Hyphomonadaceae; genus Henriciella. The sequence goes on along the minus strand of CBFHPC010000124.1, from coordinate 4,704 downwards.
ACAGACGAATAGAAGCACGTGGGATTGAGGTTGGTCATATTTTTTATTTCGGGACAAAATATTCCGAGCCGATGAAAGCCGAGGTCCAGATGCCGGATTCCGGCCTCCAGACAATTCATGGCGGTAGCTATGGTATCGGCGTGTCGAGACTTGTCGGCGCAATCATCGAAGCATCTCATGATGCATCAGGCATTGTCTGGCCTGCTGCGGTAAGCCCGTTTGATGTCGGACTGATCTCGATGAAACCGGATGATTCGGCTGTCGCAGCCGCCGCTGATCATGCCTATCAGGCATTGATGTCAGCCGGCAAAGACGTGCTTTATGATGAAACCAGTGATCGCGCGGGGCCGAAATTCAATCGCATGGACCTAATTGGTCTGCCGTGGCAGATGACCATTGGTCCTCGCGGTGTCAAAGAAGGCAAAGTTGAACTGAAGAACCGGGCGAGCGGCGAGAAGCTTGATTTAAGTTTAGATGCTGCAATTGCGCTGATGGATAAGGATTAGAAATATGGCGGGAACCGTTCCGTTTTGCGCGGCAGAACGGATGCTGGCATGGCGATACTTGAGAGCAAAGAGGTCACAGGGGGGCGTCTCTCTAATCTCCATTATCTCCTTTGTCGGGATCATGCTGGCAGTCATGGCATTAATTGTCGTCATGTCGATCATGAACGGGTTCCGGTCGACCTTGCTTGATGCCTTGCTTGGCGGGCAGGGACATGTCTTTGTTCAAATTGTCGACCAGCCGGCTGACGAGATTGACCTTTTGTCCGACCGGATTGCGGCGATTGAAGGTGTTTCCAGCGCATCTCCGATGATTGAAGAGCAGGTTCTGGCAAGCACCGACTATGCCAAGATCGGTGCGGCTGTGCGAGGGGTAAGACTGTCGGATCTGGATAATCTGCCGTTTCTCGAAAATGGTGCCGAAAAGGCCCGGCAAGATGGTTTCGGCGCCGGTCGGAATGGTGGCAATCTGATATATATCGGTCGTTTTCTGGCCAGTGATCTGGGTGTTTTGCCAGGTGATCGCCTGACGCTGATCGCACCGGAAGGCACCAAAGGACCGTTTGGGGTTACCCCGCGACGGAAGACGTATATCGTGGCTGATACATTTGAAACCGGAAGCGTCGAACTTGATAAATTATACATTCTGATGCCGATGGTGCAGTCGCAACTATTCTTCAATCTTCCCGCGACATATGAGTTCATTGATGTACGACTAGACGATCCGCTTGCAACAGAACCCTCCAAACAGGCGATTGCAGAGCTGACGGCCGGGCGGTTTCTTATCGATGACTGGAAACGCCAGCGGGCAAGCTATCTCGGCGCGCTCAATGCCGAGCGCACCATGATGCGACTGGTTATGTTGATCCTGATCACGATTACTGCGCTGAATATTATCACTGGTGTTGTCATGCTGGTTAAAAACAAAACGCGGGATATTGCTATTCTGCGAACCATTGGCGCATCCCGGGGTGCATTAATGCGGGTTTTTATAATGATTGGCGCTATTCTGGGGTTAACCGGGGCGTTTTTCGGTCTAACCCTGGGCGTTGCGATCGTGTTGAATATTAGCGCCGTCGAAGCGTTTATAAGTTTCATAATCGGTCGGGAGATTTTTCCGCCTGATGTTTACGGGCTGCAAGGGCTTCCGGCAGAACTGGATTGGTCAGAGGCCATTTTTACAACGCTATGGGCTATGGCGATGTCTGTTCTGGTAACGATCTGGCCGGCCTGGTCAGCGGCAAAGCTTGATCCTGTTGAAGCGCTGAGGTTCGGGTGATGTCGGTCGTTCTAGAGCTAAAGGATATTGTGCGGGAGTATCATTCCGATGCGGGCGTGCTCCGGGTCCTCGACGGCGCGGACCTGACTCTGAAAAAAGGTGAAATTGTCGGTCTGATCGGGCCTTCAGGATCGGGTAAGTCGACATTGCTGCACACGGCGGGCCTGCTTGAGCAGGCCGAACGCGGAGAGATTTTGTTTGATGGCCGGGACTGTGTTGCGATTAGCGATCGTGAGCGTACCCGACTACGGCGCAAGAAGCTTGGCTTTGTATACCAGTTCCATCATTTGCTGCCAGAATTTGACGCCAGAGATAATATCGCAATGCCGCTTATGATCGACGGCGTCGGTCGAAGGGAAGCGCGTAAGGCGGCTGATCGATTGCTCGATGATATGGGCTTAAGCGCACGGGCGCGACACCAGCCGGCGCAATTGTCCGGCGGTGAACAGCAACGGGTCGCGATTGCGAGGGCGTTGATAAATGATCCGCAATTGGTGATTGCGGACGAGCCGACCGGCAATTTGGACCCGGCGACGACCAGTACCGTATTTGAGAGCTTTATTCAGCGCGCTGCGAGTGGAAACTCAGCCGTTCTGATTGCGACGCATAATCAGGATCTTGTGCAGCATATGGACCGGGTCCTGACATTGAAAAACGGGAAACTCACAGACTTTGTCTGAGGGCCGCTTTTGTAAAACGACTTGGTCAGTTACGGTGCTTTGAGACCAATAGGGTTTAAGTGTTTTTGCAATCGAGGGGGCATGCGGCCATGTCTGGTCCGGCTTTCATACATCTTGCCGTGCGCACGAGCTTTTCTTTGCTGGAAAGCATGATTGGCAGCAAAGCGTTGACGGCATGGTGTGTCGATCAAAAAATGCCGGCCGTAGCAGTCACAGACCGTAACAATCTATTTGGCGCGCTGGAGCTCTCGGAGAGTTTGTCTGCTGCCGGTATTCAGCCAATTATGGCCTGCTGTTTTGATGTCCATTCGGGCGCCTATGGTGACACTGTCAACCGTGTTTCAGTCTACGCGCAGAATGAGCAGGGCTATAAACGGCTAATGGCGTTGTCCTCGGCAGCCTATCTGGACAATGATGATGGTGTGCCGCGCCTGTTAAAGTCGAAGCTGCTCAAGGCAACTGATGGTCTGATTATACTGACTGGTGGAGCCGAAGGGGCAGTTGGCAAGGCACTTTTGAAAGACAAGGTGGAGATTGCGCGCGCCGAGCTGGCTGACTTCGCCGCTCACTTCCCGGGGCGCTGCTATGTCGAGATCACCCGGCACGGCACCGAGGCCGAGCAAATATGTGAGGCCGGGCTGCTTGATCTTGCTTACGAACTCGACTTGCCAATTGTCGCAACCCATGACGCCAGATATTTGCAGCCTACAGATGCCGAGGCGCATGACGCGATGATGTGTATTGCAAACGGAACTTATATTGGTGTGGACGACCGTCCAAGCGTGGCACCTGAGCAGTATCTTAAAACTGCAGAGCAAATGCAGGACGCTTTTGCCGATTTACCCGAAGCGTTAGCATCAACGGTTGAGATTGCCCGCCGGTGTAGCGTCCGCGCCCGGACACATGCGCCGATATTACCGAATTTTGGCGATGGTTCGCGCTCGGAAGATGACGAGTTAAGAGTTCAGGCCGAACGTGGTCTGCAGGAGCGGCTTGATCAAGCTACCAAGATCTATGCTTCGTCGGAGGCTTATTTCGAGCGGCTCGACTATGAATTGACGATTATAAACCGGATGGGATTTCCGGGCTATTTTCTGATCGTTTCAGACTTCATTAAATGGGCCAAGGATCAGAATATCCCGGTTGGACCGGGGCGTGGCTCGGGGGCCGGATCGCTCGTTGCATGGGCTTTGACCATTACCGATCTTGATCCGCTCCGATTTGACCTGCTGTTTGAGCGTTTTTTGAATCCCGAACGGGTATCAATGCCGGATTTCGATATCGATTTCTGCCAGGAGCGCCGGGGCGAAGTTATTCGATATGTGCGTGACAAGTATGGCGTCGACTCGGTCGCGATGATCATCACGTTCGGAACGCTACAGGCAAAAGCGGTTGTCCGGGATGTCGGTCGTGTCATGCAAATGAGCTATGGTCAGGTTGACCGCCTTGCGAAGCTGATTCCGTTCAACCCGGCCAACCCGCCGAAATTGTCAGACGCGATCGCGGACGAACCCAAATTCGATGATGAAAAAGAGCGCGACCCTCGGGTTGGCGAATTGCTCGAAAAGGCGCTGGCGCTCGAGGGCATGTACCGGAATGCCGGAACGCACGCCGCAGGTGTCGTCATTGGCGACCGGCCGCTGATCGAAATCGCGCCGCTCTATCATGATCCGAGGGCGGATCTGCCGGCGACCCAGTTTAACATGAAGTGGGCGGAAGCCAGCGGTCTGGTGAAGTTTGACTTTCTGGGCCTGAAAACACTGACGGTGATTGACCGGGCTCTGCGTTTTATCAAACGGGATGGCGGCGAGATTGGACCGGGCTGGGACAGTCTCGATGACGCGGCGACCTATCAGCTGATGGCATCTGGTGAGACTCTTGGCGTATTTCAGCTCGAGGGGCAGGGCATGCGCGATACGCTGCGCAAGGTCCGGCCGGGTAATCTCGAAGACGTGATTGCGATTATATCGCTCTATCGGCCCGGGCCGATGGATAATATTCCGACTTATGTTAGCGGAAAAGAAGATCCCGCGACGATTAAGTACCAGCATGAGGGGCTAAAGCCGATCCTTGAAGCCACCTATGGTGTTCCGGTGTATCAGGAGCAAGTCATGCGGATGGCGCAGGAGATTGCCGGCTATTCGCTTGGCGAGGCCGATCTGTTGCGGCGCGCAATGGGCAAGAAAAAACTTGAGGAAATGGTCGCACAGCGCCGGCGGTTCATCGATGGCGCCAAAGCCCA
>CBFHPC010000123.1:0-5935 GCA_965657655.1 Henriciella sp. | reverse complement strand
TGTCACCGAAGCCGACACGCATAAGGCTGAAACCGGTGATCTCGTCCGGGCACAACCATTACCGCAAAAGAATTATGGCTTAAGCCGCGCACGCATTGTCGACATTGTCGGTCATCAGGACGATCCGCGTGCGGCTGCACTTCTTGCAATAGCCGCGCATGACATACCGACCGATTTCCCGGCCGATGTGTTAGAACAAGCCCGTCAGATAAAGCCGGCCAAGATCAAACGCGAAGACCTGTCTTCCATTCCGCTAATCACCATCGACCCGGCCGATGCTCGCGATCATGATGATGCGATTTTTGCCGAAGCGCTAAAAGACGGCTGGCGGGTGATTGTCGCAATTGCCGATGTCGCAGCATATGTTCAATCCGCCAGCCTGTTAGATACCGAAGCGCGCAAGCGCGGAAACTCAACCTATTTTCCCGACCGGGTTATACCGATGCTCCCATTTGAGCTATCGGCCGGTGAATGTTCGCTAAAAGAAGGTGTTGATCGCTACTGTCTCGCCGTCGAGATGGAGTTCGATCGATCAGGCACCAAACGCAAACACCGGTTCATCCGGGGCATCATGCGCTCTGCCGGTGGCATATCCTATGAGCAGGCACAGACCGCCATTGACGGTCATCCCTGTGACAAGACCAAGCCGCTATTAGGGGCGGTTCTGAGGCCCTTATGGGGCGCCTATGAAGCACTCAAAACCGCACGCGAAAAAAGAGGGCCGCTGGAGCTCGAACTGCCAGAACGCAAAGTTGCAATTGACGATGCGGGCAACGTGGCCGGTGTCTTTGTAAAAGACCGCTATGACGCCCATAAGCTGGTCGAAGAGATGATGATCCAGGCCAATGTCGCCGCAGCGGAGGAACTGGAAAAACGTGGCAGCCAGTTATTATACCGCATCCACGATACGCCGAGCGATGCCAAAATTGCCGCACTGGCAGAATTCCTTAAAACGCTGGATATTAAATGGCCTCTGGGTGAGGTCGTCAAAACCCACCGGTTCAATCGCTTGCTTGCTGATTTTTCGGAGACCGATGAGGCTGAAGCTGTCTCGGAAATCGTACTTCGAAGCCAGTCTCAGGCTATATATAGCCCGGAAAACATCGGCCATTTCGGGCTAAACCTGACCAAATATGCGCATTTTACCTCACCAATCCGGCGGTATAGCGACCTGATTGTTCATCGCGCACTGATCGCTGCGAACCGGCTCGGACCGGATGGGTTGAGTGACAAAGAAACCGTCAGTCTAGAAGACCTTGCCAGCCATCTCGTCCAGACCGAACGGCGTTCAATGGCAGCCGAACGAGAGGCGACCGACCGGTATCTCGCCGGCTTTTTGTCGGATCAACTCGGGGCCGATTTCGCTGGGCGTATTAGCGGGGTCACCCGCGCCGGCCTATTTGTGAGATTGACCGAAACCGGTGCCGACGGGTTCGTCCCAGCCTCGCGTATCTCTAGAGATTACTGGTCTTATGACGAGTCCGCACAGGCTCTAATCGCTGAACAAAGCGGCCGTCGTTATGAGATGGGTCAAGACGTCATCGTTCGGCTGAAAGAGGTAACCCCGATCGATGGCGGTATTTTGCTGGAATTAATATCTAATCCCAAACCCGCCCATTCAGGGTATAAACCGAAACCGCGCGCATCCGGAACAAGAGGCTCATTCAGGCGGTCCGGCCCTCGCCAGAAAGGACGACGCAAATCATGACTTCGTCAGTAAAACTCGGGACAGCTTTCGATAAAGAAAATGATGATGAAATCATCCTGCAAGGTAAACCAACGCCGAGGCCACGTGATGCGGCCACCCTGATTCTGGTGAAAAAGGATGCGCATGCAACGCGCGTCCTAATGGGAAAACGCTCGGCAGGGCATGATTTCATGCCAAAAAAATATGTCTTTCCGGGCGGGCGGGTCGATTCGCCTGACGGGCGTGTACCCGCCAGTACCGAACTCGATACCCGACAGGAACACAGGCTGCGCTACAAAAGCCGACGACAGCCGCGGGCGTTTGCACTGACCGCTATTCGCGAGACTTTTGAAGAAACCGGCCTGATTATTGGGCGTAGTGCGCCTCCAGTCCGGCGGGTTCCGGCTGGCTGGCAGACATTATCTGATCTCAATATTCTGCCCAGTCTGGAGCATTTGTCCTTTATCGGACGCGCAGTCACCCCGCCCTATCGTCCGAAACGGTTTGATGCCCGTTTCTTCATGGCTGACGCAGAAAAAGTTCTGATTGATGACCGGCCGCCTATGGACGGCGCCGAATTGCACGATTTACGCTGGGTGACACTGGATGAGGCCTATGCCCTTGATCTGCCGAATGTAACCCGGTTTATGCTCGACGAAGTTGAACAGCACCTATCGGCAAATGTCCCACCTAGCCCGCCATTTCTGCGCTGGACACAGAAAGGGCATACCAAGGACAGAATTGACTGAAACGATAAGACATTCTTGTGTTGACTTCCGGTGCGCAGCCGGTCATTAGACGCGCTTTAAGTTTCAGCCCTTACATGAGGCAAATACGATGGCCAAACCAGCAACTATTAAAATTCGTTTGAATTCGACAGCTGGAACGGGATTTTTCTACGTGACCAAGAAGAACCCGCGCAACATGACCGAGAAAATGGTCCAGCGCAAATATGATCCTATTGTGCGCAAGCATGTCGAGTTCAAAGAAGGCAAGATCAAATAGATCGCCCTTTATCTAAGAAATTTGCCGGGATCTTTCCCGGCTTTTTTGTGTCTGTGGCCGGCCCGCACAGCGGCCACTTCAGGCTGTCGTACATCGCCAATTAGGCCAGCACAGCCTCCAATGCGAGCGCGGCGACCGCATCCAGAAACGAATCAACCTGAATAGGCTTCGGCAGATAGCCATCACATCCGGCCGCCCTGATCCGTTGTTCATCATTACGCATGGCGAATGCAGTAACGGCTAGCACAGGAATACGGGCTGTCCGCTCGTCAGCCTTCAGCGATTGAGTCAGATCAATACCCGACGTCCCGTTTAGCTGAATATCCATAATTACCAGGTCCGGCCGATGCGCAATTGCCAAGGATAGCGCCCGCGCGCCGTCTCTGCACGCAATCGTATGATATCCCCGCGCAGCTAGAAGATCTTGAAACAAACGCATGTTCAACGCGTCATCTTCAACAATAAGTATGGTCTGATTGACTTTGGCAGCCGACATCTAACACCCGTATTTTGAAATCACTCGCCTTCCTAGACTTATGAATGTTAAGGTTTGCTTGCCAAAAACGATTGATGTTGCAGCATCGGATTAAGAGAGACTCCGAATGAGCACCGTGTGCAGGGATTGCTATGCCTATTCCGACATTGACAATGCCGCTTGTTCAAATTGCGGGAGTGGCCGGCTTGTCAGACATGAGCGGCTAGACGATTGTTCGATCGCCCATATTGATTGCGATGCATTCTTTGCGGCGCTCGAAAAACGTGACCATCCGGAATTGATCGATAAGCCGGTTATCGTTGGCGGCGGACGACGGGGTGTTGTTGCGACCTGTTGCTATATCGCCCGACTTAACGGTGTCCGCTCGGCCATGCCGATGTTTCAGGCCCTTAAGGCCTGCCCGGAGGCCATCGTCATGCCACCGCGCCGGGAAGTCTATAGCAAGGCCTCCGCCGAAATTAAGGACAAATTACTGGCGCTGACCCCGCAGGTTCAAATGATGAGTATTGACGAAGCCTATCTCGATTTGAACGGCACCGAGACCGTGCACGCGGCTAAGCCGGCGCAAGTATTAAGCCGGCTCGCAAGCGAAGTCAGACAAGATGTTGGCATTACCATTTCAATTGGCTTGTCGGACAATAAATTTTTAGCAAAAACAGCTAGCGAAATCGATAAACCAAATGGCTTCGCCGCCCTGCATTCATTCGAGGCGAAAGCTTTTTTCGCGCCGAAATCAATCAGCGTCCTGCACGGCGTAGGCGCCAAAATGGCAGACCGGTTGGCGCGCGACAATTTCCGGACCATTGCCGATCTACAGGCGAAACCGCGAGAGGAATTGATCAGACGCTACGGCGAAAGCGGCAAATTCCTGTTTGACCGCATCCGGGGCATTGATAACCGGCCCGTACAGACCGGCGCGGACCGCAAATCTGTATCGGCGGAACGGACCTTCGACAGAGATATTGGCGGACTAAAAGCCCTGGAGGACTGGCTCTGGATCGTCTGTGATGACACGTCGCGGCGTGCGAAACTGGGCGACTATGAAGGCAGCACAATCACACTCAAACTAAAAACAAACGCGTTTAAAACAATCTCCCGCAGCACCAGCCTGCTCGCCCCGACACAGCTGGCGCAAGTTTTATTTCGAACCGCTTTGCCATTATTGCAAAAGGAAGTTCAGACCGGAAACACCTATCGCCTGATCGGGATTGGATTAAGCAATCTATCGCCAGCCAGGGGCGATTTTCAGGATTTGGTTGATCCGACAATCGGCAAGCGTGCGAAAGCCGAACGCGCATCGGATCTGGCCCGTAACAAGTTTGGCAAGCATGCGGTGACAACGGGCCGGGCCATCCGATCAGAGCGACCCAAAAAATAACCGCGTTTTCAGCTACACAACCGTTAAAAGCTCAGCTACGCCTGATAATGAGTTCAGGCCGTTATGCAGGAGTCCATTGTGTCAGCACCAGAAGATCGACTTATCGCCCTCGGGATTACATTGCCAGACCCAATGGCGGCTGTGGCAAATTACGTTCCCTTTGTTATAACCGGATCGCTCCTTTTCGTATCTGGCCAGGTCAGCGCTGGCCCGGATGGCCGCATTACCGGTCGACTCGGCGAAACAATGGATCTCGAGGCCGGCCAGCAGGCAGCGCGTCTTTGCGGATTAAACCTGATAGCACAATGCAAGGCAGCGACAGGTCAGCTGAGCAAGATTAAACGGGTGGTTAAACTCGGCGGCTTCGTCAATGCCGCGCCCGATTTTGTTGATATTCCGCAAGTCATTAATGGTTGCTCGGATCTGATGGTCGAGGTGTTTGGCGAAGCGGGCCGGCATGCCCGGTCGGCCGTCGCCAGCCCTATTTTGCCGCTTGGGGTGGCTGTTGAAATAGATGGTATATTCGAAATTGGCTAATCAGATACATTTTAACGGCCAGCCATATGCCCATCGCGGCCTTTGGAGCCCGGGACGCACACCCGAAAACAGCCTTGGCGCATTCGCGCAGGCCGCTGAACATGGCCTCGGCATCGAACTCGACGTCCGACTGAGCCAAGACCTCGTTCCAATAGTCTTTCATGACCGGAACCTCGAACGGATGACAGGCATTGCAGAGGAGGTATCGAACTGCAGCGCCCGCGAATTACAGGCCATGCGGCTGGGACAGGCCGACGAGGCAATACCAAGCCTGCAGTCGCTGCTGGAGATCTGGCCATTGCACCTGCCCATCCTGTGCGAGATGAAAGTCGAGCCGAGTGATGACCCTGAACAATTTGCGCGAATCATCGAAGATCTGGTTGCACCCATGAAGCATCAATTCGCTGTCATGAGTTTCGACGCCCTGACGGTTGCGGCCTTTTCCGACCGCCTGCAAAGAGGGCGGGTGATCCATCCGGAAGCCCGGCGTGAGGGCGTTCGCCTCGAAACGCTTCTAAGCCACATCGACCCGGCCAGAATCGAGTTTATCGCCTGTCATACAAGCGATGCAGCGGCGGTATCATCCTGGTCTCGCGCGGCCGGCCTGCCATGTTTAGTCTGGACCGTCCGGGACCCCGATACGATAGAACATCTCGGTTCTATTACGGATGGTCTGATTTTCGAAGGCATCGATCCGCACCTTCTCCAACTGCCGTGATGAAATATATAGCTGTTAATGGAAGATAAGCGTTCGAACATCCGGCTTTTACACAGCCTTGCCGACATCAGTCCGGCAGAATGGGATGCTGTCGCAAATCCCAATGCGTATCCC
>CBFHPC010000122.1:0-5984 GCA_965657655.1 Henriciella sp. | reverse complement strand
CATTGCCATCGTATTGGCGGGCGGCATCAGAAAACTGATGCCAATACGGCTGATAATCAGCCAAAGCACAATGTTCCAGTAAGGCGTCGCGGTGGCGAGCCCGGATAGCGACCAGACCGACAGACCAAAACAGATGGCGCCAAAGCCGAGAAGCAGGCGATTATCAAACATATCGGCGAGGCGGCCTGCGAACGGGAATCCGATCACCATTGCAATGCCGCTCGGGATCATCATCACCCCGGCAGCGGTCGGGGAATAATCTTGTATTAGCTGGACAAATATCGGGACAAGGTAGGTCGATCCATAGATTGCGGTGCCGGTCATGGTGATCACGAGGCAGGCAGAAGTAAACTGCCAGTGCCGGAAGACTCGCAGGTTCAGCGCAGGGAACGGGTGACGGCTTTCCCACCATAAGAAGGTGGCGCCGGCGATGAGGACAATAGCGATTTTACCGAGGGTCAGATTGGAGTGCCAGCCCGCCCTGTCGCCGCCAGAAATGGCCGAGAGCAAACCGACCAGGGTACTGCAGATCAGAAGCAGCCCTATCCAGTCGAGTTTCGGGCGTTGCTGGTCGCCATCTTGATCACGCCCCGGCATGATTACAGCGGCCATGACAGTGGCCAGAATTGCGAGAGGCACTGTAATGATGAAGACGAGCCGCCAGCTCGACAGGTCGACAGCGAGTCCCCCCACAACAGGTCCGAAGGCCGGAGCGAAAACCACGCCGAGCGAGTAAAGTCCGATCGCGGCCCCGCGCCGATTGTCGGCGAATGTCTGAAAAATCATAAACATTGACATTGGCTGTAACAAGCCGGAGGCGATACCCTGCATGGCGCGCGACAGAATGAGCGTTTCATAATTGCTGCTAATGCTCCCCAGCAGCGAGCCGGCGATGAAGACAAGCATCCCGCAAATATAAGTCTTGCCCGGACCAAAAGCGCTCATCGCCCATGCATTCAAAAGCATAGCGATGGTCGAGGCGGCGAGAAATGCCGTCGCCATCCACTGCGCCTGGTCCTGCCCCAAGCCGAAGGCGCCGATAATTGACGGTAGGGCGACATTGATTGTTGTCGCGGCCAGTAGGGTCGCCATTGAGCCACAGAGCATCGTTATCAGTAGGAGCCATTTATAGCCGGGGCCGAATTGTCCGACACGTTCCCTTACCGCAGACCTGGCGACGGCCGGCAAGTTACTGTCATCAGCTCCAGCTTGCGACGCGTCTTGCGCCAGGGAAGTGCTGTCACCAGTCAATCTGCCAGCTTCGTCCTGAAGATCGATACTTTCACCATTGACCCCGGCCGGAGCTGCTCGGACTGGCTGTCGAGCTCTATTTTTACCGGAATGCGCTGCGTTATTTTCGTGAAAACACCGGTCGCATTTGGATTGGGCATTAGCGACATTTCGCCAACTGTCGAACTGCCAATGGTAACAATGCGGCCCAGAACCGGCGTATCCGGATCACTGTCGATATGAATTTCGACCAGCGCATTATCCCGGAGATGACGGATCTCGGTCTCCTTGATATTTGCGGTGACCCAGACATTGTCCGGATCGTGCAGCAGTGCCACGCGAAATCCTTGCAGGGTGCGCTCGCCGGGGTCGAAGAAAAGTTTGTCGATGACGCCGTTCACCGGGCTTCTGATCTCGTGCTTGCTAATGATGACGCGCTGTCGTTCGAGTTGGGCTTGGGCCTGGCGAAGTTTGGCCTGAAGTATGAGCAGGTCCTGGGCGACTAGATTCGTGTCGCCGGATGCGATGATGGCTTGTCGAGTTCGCGCCGTGGCGGAATTCAGCTGCGCCTGTGCAACCTGCAAAGCTTGCCGGGCTGTATCGAGCTCATTTCTGGACCTGTCGACCCGTTCTTGGGTTACGCGTCCGGTTTCCAGCAAAGTCTGAAATCGTTCGAAATCTCGCAGGCGGGTTTGAAAAACAGACTGTGCAGCGCCGATTTCGGCGCGCGCGGCATCCTGCTCGGCTGCCATTGCAGCGACTTGCGTCCCCGATTTCGAGTCGAGTTGCTCGATCTGCATATGCGCCTGCTCGATCTCGATCATTAGCGCTTCTATCTCGGCTGTGTATTCCGCCAGCAGCAGGCGGGGTTCGCGGTCATCAATTTCAAATAATAGTTCACCGGCTTCAACATTGTCCCCAACTTTAACATGCACCGCGGTCACAATCCCCGAAACATCTGCAGAAAGCGCAATCATATCTGCGGCGATGCGTGCATCGGAGGTGATAATTTTTTGCGACCGGTCGATAATCCAGCTTGCGCCCAGGCCGAGTGCAAGCATCATGATGATGAGCAGGACAAGCGATTTTGGTTTCGCAATCGCCTTTGCGATGACCGCCAAGGCCGAGATCATGTGCTGTTTGAAGGCTGGCGTTTGAAAGCTCATAGGGTTTCGGTCGGCGGGATAAGCCTGCCGCGCTCCTGTTTTATTGAACCGGCTGATTGTATCGTGATGCTGTCATGTCTTGAAGCTGCCCGATTGATTCCAAAAAGCAAGCATGACGCTGGGGCGACCTGTTTCATTATAAGAATGGGATGTCCGCGCATTAATCAGCTGAACTTGCTCGATGGTCTGGATCGTCTATGCGTTGAAGACGCATTGTCTGAATAGGTTAATCAAAATGCCGACACGTAAAACAGACTTCATCTGTCTGACCGGACGCCACAGTCAGATCATTCTTGAATGTGTCGAGAATGGTGGGCCGGTCTGGCGCCATTGGGGTGCGACAGGGGTGCACCCGCTGCCTGATGCGAGCTTGGCCAGCCAACGCCCGGTCCCCCCATTTTCGCTGGATGAGCCGGTTGCGCTGGCCCTGGTCCCGACATTCGGGACCGGCTGGTTCGGACCAAGTGCATTCCAACTGCATCGGAACGGTCAGGACTGGGCGCATGCATTTACCGCCTGTCATGTTGATCAGGCCGGCTCTGACCGCGTGCGGATCGATCTGATAGATGCCGTGGCCAAGATTGATGTGAGTGTCTGGCTTCGGCTGGACCCTGATGATGATACTTTGACAATGAGAACCCGAATTACCAATCAGGGCGAGGCAAGTTGTGATATTGCCTGGCTGGCGGCCGGAACCCTGCCATTGCCACCCGAGGCCACCAGCGTTCAGTCGCTTTCCGGTCGCTATGGCAATGAATTCCTGCCTGACGAAAACCGTCTTGGCCGCGTTGGGTGGCGCCGTGAAAACCGTCGGGGCCTAACCTCACATGACATTCTGCCAGTGGCGAGCGTAACAGGCCCGACGACGAGCATGTCACATGGCCCGGTCTGGTCAGCGCAGCTGGCCTGGTCGGGCAATCATATTCAGACAATTGACTGGAATGACGGGGCCGGATGGATCTGGCAAGCCGGCGAGGGTTTGGCGCCGGGCGAGCTGCAACTCGCGCCGGGGGCGTATGTTGACAGCCCTGAATGGCTGGCAACGTTTTCGCCACATGGCTTAAACGGGGCTGCGCAGAACTTCCACGCGGCGTTGCGAAAGCGCAGCCCGGCCAGACCTGACCGCGGATCACCAGCACCACGACTGGTACATTATAATACGTGGGAAGGCTTATATTTTAATCATGATGAAAAAACGCTCGAGGGCTTGATAGAAAACGCCGCCAGTCTTGGGGTTGAGCGGTTTGTGCTCGATGATGGCTGGTTTGTCGGGCGGGACGGGGACAGTGTCGGGCTTGGTGACTGGGTCAGTGATCCATCGAAGTACCCGTCCGGGTTGGGGCCGATTGCCAAGAAGATCATAGATGCTGGAATGGCTTTCGGCCTCTGGGTCGAGCCGGAAATGGTAAATCCCGATAGTCAGCTCTACCGCGCTCACCCCGACTGGGTGCTTCATCTCGACCATCGCGACAGGCCGACTGCGCGCAACCAGTTGGTTCTCGACATGACCCGACCGGAGGTCGTTGATTATCTGTTCGAGCGGCTGGATGCGTTACTGATGACGCTGCCGCTATCATACCTGAAATGGGATCATAATCGTGAGTTGACGCATGCCGGCTCATTTGGACGTCCGGCGTTTCGCAAACAGGTTCTGGGGACGTATCAGCTGATTGACCGATTGCGAGCGGCACATCCGCATGTCGAGATCGAATCCTGTGCGGCTGGGGGCGGGCGTATCGATGCCGGCATGCTTACACGCACAGACCGTGTCTGGCCGAGTGATAATCTCGACGCTCTGAGCCGGCTCAAACTACAATCCCGGTTTCTGCAATTCTTCCCGCCGGAAATTATGGGTGCTCATATTGGGACAGCGCCGGCCCATGTCACCGGCAGGAGCCAGTCATTAGAGTTTCGGGCTGGCACCGCAATGTTTGGCCATCTGGGCCTCGAACTGGACCTGCGATCGCTCGACCCTACGCAGCGGGCCGAATTAAAAGAATGGATCGATTTCTATAAGGTCAATCGGGCGCAAATGCATACCGGCCAGCTCTGGCGGGGGGATGGGCCGGATAATATCTTCTGGCTGGCCTCGGCCAGCGAGCATCGTATCTTTGTTGCGATTTACCGGACACAACCGACCGAGACCCGTATCGCCCCCGTCGTGAAATTTCCTTTTGTAAAGGCCGACACGACCTATCGTGTTGATCATCTCTATCCCGGACCGGTACCTGGGAATGCTGTTGATGAACGCCCGGATGGCGGTGCGGTCGCCAGCCGACCGGATGATACAGGACGAGATCGTGCCGGATTTGAAGCGCGTGGCGGCGCTTTGCGGCACCACGGTTTGCCATTGCCCCTTCTGTCGGCAGAAACCTGCATCTTTATACGACTTGTTCCGGTCGCCGCCTGATGTCTTTTGCGGTATGTTGACCGCCGGCCGTGTGCGCACTGGCTGGCGGCCGTTAAGACACAGTCTTGGTTTCGGTTAAGCGGGCCGGGCCTGTGACCAGCAGGTGTCGGGCTCAAACCCGTTCGGATCTGCCGGTCTGGCCTTGCGCTTATGGCGATAATTCCGGTGATCGAAATATCTAAATCGCCGGCCGTACATTTTATTATGGTCTTAGCGCAGTTGATTGACTGTGATATATAAATTTCCGGAATAGATAATAAATTACTATTTTTCGTGTATAAAATTTAATTTTATCATTCATTATTTGCATGTATCATATACAATGATATCAAATATTATGAAAACATAATTTTTGGAATTATATTGCGTGCCCGATGGAGCTTTGCTGCCGAGGGGCTGGGAATTTGTGGGGGTAAATTTTACGGGACAGTTGGAGAGGCTGTGCTTGCAGAAAATATGTCTTAAATCCGCAGATCTGCCGATATCTGAACAAGTCGATTTTTTTATCAAGACCTGGGCAAAAGGGTACGACGTCAAGAGGCCTTTTAAACCTGACCCCAAGACCCTGGCAAACAATACCCCAACAAAGACGGTGCCGGCCAGTCCGCCGGGATTCGATATGGACGTTGTCATATGTCAAATAGGTAATTCCATCTTCCATGGTGGCCGGTTTGATCCATTTCTGGTGAATCGAGGCGGCATCGATATCCCGCCAGAGAACCCCGGATTGATGATTGTTGCCTTCATCTACGGTGATGGTGTTGTCGGGGTTGGCGATACGGCACGTATGTTCCGCCGTGGCGATGTGCTTATTTATGATCGTGCCAAGCCGTTTCATTTCAATGGCGCGAGTCGCCATAAGCAGGTTTCGCTTGTGGTGCCGTATGATACGCTCGGGCTTGAGGCATCGCGACATCAATCTTTGCGGATGTTCCGGTCGGGCGATCCGATGGCGCGGCTTATTAACTACCATTTTAATGAAATATCCAAGGCGGTAGATGCTGATCAGTTTAGTCAGGCCCAGATTCTTTTAGCAGGCTTTAAGGCATTTTTTCGCAAGGCTGTAAATTTGCAGACCACGCCGAAAACCAGGATAGATGCGGTCGAGGAGAAGTTTAAATCAATCAGAATTTTTATCCAGAATCGTCTCGCTGACCCCGCCTTAGGTGTTAACCTGT
>CBFHPC010000121.1:0-6041 GCA_965657655.1 Henriciella sp. | reverse complement strand
CGATTCTTATTCGCTTGAAACTATCAATGGTTGAATTTCGATATTTAATTCTGATTTGCGCATATCGAAAAAATCTAGTCTATTTGTATCAAGAGAAAACAATGTCTGTTGCTATAGATCAGCATCAAACTGAGTCGCGCGCCGGAACAGGCTGGCGGCCAACGGGTCCGGGTTTATAATTACACACAGACAAGTCGCAGAGATTCTGAATGGACCAAACATGATCGACGATTCACACCGCATCGATATCACCCCGGACATCAGCGCATCAGGCGGTCGCCTTAGCGACTGGATTTTTAAACTCTGTCTTGGCGCCGCTGGGCTATGGACATTGACGATTCTTGTCGCAATCATTCAAGTCATCAGCCTCGACGCACTGTCCGGGCTCAATCCATTTATGATCATTCTCGCCGCCGCATCATTGCTATTGCCCGGCGCGCTGATAGCGCTTGCTGGCGCATTAATCTCGGAACGACAAGATACGGCCGCCGCGAATGAACGGATACGCGATGCCGCTGCGAAATTACTCGCACCGGTCGACACCTCTAATGACCAACCCGACCGCATCGTAGACCAACTCAACCGGGCCTCGTCTGAAATGAGTCAGGCGATGACGGATGCAGTAAGCAGTATCAAGGACGTATTTGAGACACTAACCGATGAAACACGGCGGATCGAATCGGTAACCTATGCAAATTCCGATACCACGAAGGAGCTGGTCAGCCAGCTCGCTCAGGAACGCCAGTCTCTCGAAACGCTGGCGAAAACACTCGATACACTGTCGGAGAAGATCTCCGATGCCATGCCCAATCAGACGCGCATCCTCACCCAGTCGGCCGAATCATTCACAGCCGACATTGAAAAAGCCGAAAACGCACTCGAGGCACGCCTCGACCGGCTCGAAGCAACGGGCGAGGCGCTTGGCGGACAAATTGGTCAAATCGATGCCCTTTCAGCCACCGCGACCGATAATAGTGGCGGGCTGCTCGAAACATTACAGCGAATGGATGACAGCCTGATCGCGTCGCAGGATTCGGTCGAAGCGGCATGCCGCACCTCCGAACAAATCATCCTTGCACTCGAAAATGCCAGCCAGCGTCTTGCTGCAGCTGTTATCGCAACCGAAACCACCGATGATGAGGTGCGTCCGGACCCGAATATCCAGATGCCAGCGCCGCCTGCCAGCACCAATGACACGCCTGTCGAAGCGGTGACAACACCGCCTGACGAACGGCCCCGGCGACGCAGCCGGCCGAAAGCCCGCCCAACCGCGACACCGGCCCCGGTTACCAGTCACGAAGATAATAGCGAGATCGAGCCATCTGATGATATCAGCCTATTCGAAGCGGCAGCCGACCAGATCGCTGCGACGGTCGATAAGCGGGCAGACGTATCAGACCTCGAGCGCGATCAAGGCTGGCTAGATTTCGAACCGGCCGATTTTGTCGATGTCGATATGGACGACAATCTTGCCGAAGTCATCGACGAGGCTCAGTCAAAACAATCGCTAAGCGAAATCATCGCCGATATGGAAAAGAGCGATCATGTGCCCTTATCCAGGGAAGAAACAGCGAGTGAAATCATACTTCGCCTCGAGGAATCAGGCATAGAACTGGTTGATGCATTCCGGACCAAGCAAAAAAAGCGGGCCGCTGCGGCGTCGCTTAAAGGCGATATCGAAAGGCGGCGCACTGTCGCCGAAGATGCGAACAAATCGGTTGACCGTATTCGCAAGCGATTGAAGTCCGATGCCTCACTGATGCAGCTTGCCAGTGACTTTATAAGTTACGAACAGGCAGACGCCCTGGAAGCGCTCGAAAAGACTGCCAGCTCAAGGAAAAGTGCCAGCGCACGTCTGGCAACTTTTCTCCTGGTTGATGCCGCCATAGTCTGACAGAGGCAGGCCCTGCTCGCCGGGCAAGAGCGCGCAGAGCAAAACGCTCCTAGCCGATCCACTTAAACTCGGGCTCGTCCCACCATGGGAAAAAGTCTGGCATGCCATCCGACACTTTGACCGGATAGGTTGGCTGTCGCTTCTCAAGAAAGCTCATCACACCCTCTTTGGCGTCTTCACTCTGGCCGCGCCGGTAAATCGCAGCGCTATCAACGATGTGCGCCTCCATAGGGTGGCTCGCACCTAACATTTTCCACATCATCTGGCGGGTTAAAGTCGTCGAAACAGCCGCAGTATTATCGGCCATTTCACGCGCAATGGCTTTGGCAGCATCCATTAATTCATCAGGCTTATGAATCGACCTTATCAGGCCGCCCTCAAGGGCTTCCTGTGCCGGGAACACCTTCCCCGAATAGCACCATTCCAGCGCCTTCGAAATGCCGACAATACGCGGCAAAAACCAGCTCGAGGCCGCTTCAGGATTAATCCCGCGGCGATTGAAAACAAACCCGAACCGAGCCGTTTCCGAGGCGATACGGATATCCATCGGCAATTGCATGGTCACGCCGATGCCAACGGCCGCCCCGTTGATCGCGCCGATCACCGGTTTCAAACTGTTAAACATTCTCAACGTCACACGGCCGCCACCATCGCGTTGCAGATCTTCTTGGTCGCCGCGATCGGGCTCTTCCGAGCGGGCTTCATAATCAAACGTCTTCGCCCCTTCGGATAAGTCAGCGCCGGCACAGAATGCCCGGTCGCCACTGCCGGTCATAATAACCGCGCGGACATCATCATTGGCATCGGTGATATCAAACGCCTCGATCAACTCATACATCATCCGTCCGGTGAAAGCATTCATGCTTTTCGGGCGATTAAGTGTCAGAATTGCGATGCCGTCTTCGACCTCGAGTTGAATTTGTTCGAATTGTCCTAAGCTTGCCATTTTGACCTCTCAACAAGTAAAGCTCGCTAAATGACCGTTACATCTGTGAAACGTCAACCGCTGCAATAGGCTGACGCAACGTCCACACTTTTCTTTTTATCTTTTTTTGCGCATGCAGACTTATGGAAAATTATCCCGATATCACGGCGCTGTTTGGACCGATTTTCGCGCTGGCCGTTATTATTGAATATACCGCCATCCGCATGAATTACGCCAGGGGCATTTACGATTTGCGTGACGCCTTCGCCAGCATGAGCATGGGGGTCGGAAATCTGATTGTCGGGGCCCTGACGGCCTTCGCACTGACCTGGCTGATGATGCTTCTCTGGCCCTATCGGATCATGACGATCAACAGCGATGTCTTCAGCTTCATCTTATTATTCATCGCATATGATTTCATCTATTACTGGAAGCACCGGTTCGCCCATCGTGTGCGCTGGTTCTGGATGGAACATGTCACCCATCATTCCAGCCAGCATTACAATCTATCAACGGCTTTGCGACAGCCCTGGTTTGGCCCCTTTACCGGTCTGGTTGCGCTTGGGCTTCCGCTCGTCATTCTCGGCTTCAACCCCGGCCTGATTATCCTGGTCGCGGGCATCAACCTGATTTATCAATTCTGGATCCACACTGAAAGCATTGGCCGTCTGCCGGTCTGGTTCGAAGCTGTCTTCAACACACCCAGTCATCACCGCGTGCACCATGCCATCAATCCGCGTTACCTTGATGCCAATTATGCTGGTGTCTTTATCATCTGGGACCGACTATTCAGGACCTTTGTCGCGGAAACCCAAGACGACCCCCCGATCTATGGTATCGTCAAACAGCTTGAAAGTTTTAACCTGCTCGTCATCGCTTTCCACGAGGCTGCAGCCCTGATTCGCGACTGCATCAAAGACGGCCTGCGTCCAGCAATTTGGCTGCAACGAATGATAAATCCTCCTGGGTGGGATCCAGCCGGCAACCACCAGCGCACAGAAGACATAAAACGCAGCTGGGCGGAAAAGCGCCAGACCTGACCTGTCCTTGGGGCAGCGATAGACACATCCCCTTTGTCATCGCTAATTAGAGAATAAAAAAAATGAACCTCAGGGACGGAACTCAATATGTATCCACGCGATCATGCAAGAATTAATCCAGACAAGCCCGCATTCATTATGTCAGGAAGCGGTGAAACCGTTACATTTGGTGAACTTGAAGATCGCGCCAACCAAATCGCCCACGCCTTTCGGGCACTCGGCCTGCAAATCGGCGACACCTTCTCGATTTTTGCCGAGAATACGCCCCGCTTCTTCGAGATCTGTTGGGCGGCGCAGCGGGCTGGCCTCTATTTTGTCGCGATTTCATCCCGCCTAACCGCGCCTGAGGTCGAATACATCATTTCTGATTCCGGATCACGACTCATGATAGCATCGCACGGTCTGGGCGCTGTTGCCAAAGAGGTTGCGGAACTCTCCAATTGCGAAGCCTATTGGTCGGTTGACGGCGACATTGATGGCTTCGAACCGCTTGAATCGATACGGGCGACGCATCCAGCCACACCGATTGCCGACGAACATGCTGGCGTTTCAATGCTTTATTCTTCCGGAACAACCGGGCGGCCAAAGGGAATTCGTCCGGCGCTTCCAGCAGACCCGGCGATTGATGCCAGCAACGCCCTGATGATGATCGCGAATGCGTTTTTCAGAGCTGCGCCAGACGGCGTTTACCTCTCTCCTGCACCGCTCTACCACGCTGCGCCCCTGGCCTGGTGCATGACCATGACACGCTATCAAAACACCATCATCATAATGGAGAAATTTGACGCGGAGACATTTCTGTCACTGATTGAGCGTTATAAAATAACCCATACACAGCTCGTCCCGACAATGTTCGTAAAGATGCTCAAATTGCCGGAAGATGTCCGGAACAAATATGACGTCTCGAGCCTTCGCGCCGCGGTACACGCCGCAGCACCATGTCCTATTCCGATAAAAGAGCAGATTATTGACTGGTGGGGACCGGTTGTCGAAGAATATTATGCCGGCTCAGAGGGCAATGGCATGACATGGGCTACATCGGAACAATGGCTGCAGCACAAAGGCACTGTTGGTTATCCTGTTTGGGGCGAATTGCACATTTGCGACGAGAATGGCGACGAGGTTGAAACGGGCGAGGAAGGCCAGGTCTATTTTGGCGGCACGCCGGTTCCTAATTATCATAATGATGAAGAGAAAACCGCGAACGCACTCAACCCCAAGCATAAGGACTGGTCGTCGCTCGGCGATATTGGTCGGGTCGATGACGATGGATTTCTCTATCTTACCGACAGAAAGGCCTTCATGATCATATCTGGCGGGGTGAATATTTACCCGCAAGAGGCCGAAAACATCCTGATAACGCATCCATCAGTTGCGGATGTCGCCGTGATCGGTGTTCCCGACGAAGAATTTGGCGAGGCCGTTAAAGCCGTCATCCAGCCAATAGAGGGATTAGAGCCCAGCGACGAACTCGCCGAGGAATTACTCGAATACTGCCGAAGCCAATTGGCTAAAATCAAATGTCCCCGCAGCATCGATTTCGACCCGGAACTTCCTCGGCATCCGACTGGCAAGCTTTACAAGCGCCTCGTCCGCGACCGGTACTGGGGAAACACTGCTAGCCGGATAGTCTAATTACTCTCGCATCCAATATCGACAGATGCGGCCGCAGCGCTAATCCTCGATCATCCCCTTGGACATAAAACGAAAAGGAAAACATTATGGCCACCCCAACCGAAATTGCTTTTGACGATCTAGAGAAAATGGCTGGCAAAGAGATTGGCGTCTCAGACTGGCACCTGATTGATCAAGATCGCGTCAATCTTTTCGCGGATGCGACCGGCGACCATCAATGGATCCATATTGATGTCGAGCGCGCGACGAAGGAGCTTGGAAGCCCGATCGTTCACGGTTATTTGACCCTGTCATTGCTGCCAATGCTTGGTCCGGAAGTGATGCGAGTCACCGGTACCAGCCGCGGCATCAATTATGGCTGTAACTCCGTGCGATTTACAAACATGGTTCCGGTCGGATCCAAGCTGCGGATGCGCCAGACCCTGAAAGAAGTGAATGAGAAAGCCGGCGGCAAGCAACTTATTTCAGAATGTATTATCGAAATTGAAGGTCAGGAGCGCCCTGCATGCGTTGCTGAAACAATTTCCGTTCTTTACGCCTAGTTTTG
>CBFHPC010000120.1:0-6085 GCA_965657655.1 Henriciella sp. | reverse complement strand
GGACGTCAAATATGCCTCGCAGACCTGGCGTGGCAATACATATGACACGCGGTTCCTTGATCTTGCCAAGGGCTTGTCGGATTTGGGTGTGTGGACACGGATGCATTATGTTTATCCTTATCCACATGTCGACAAAATTATTCCGATGATGGCCGAAGGTCTGATCACGCCATATCTCGACATCCCGTTCCAGCATGCCAGTCACGCAGTATTGAAAGCGATGAAACGCCCGGCCAATCAGGACCGGGTGCTTGAACGTATCGGACAATGGCGTCGGGACGTGCCCGAGCTCGCAATTCGATCAACCTTCATTGTTGGCTTCCCCGGTGAAACCGAAGAAGATTTCGACATACTTCTCGACTTTATCGCGGCAGCAAAAATAGACCGCGCAGGCTGCTTTAAATACGAGAATGTCGCGCATGCTGATAGCCGCTCGCTGCCCGGGCATGTCCCGGAAGAGGTCAAGGAAGAGCGTTGGCACCGGTTCATGCAGGTGCAATCCGAAGTGTCGGCAAACCGGGCGCAGGATCAGATCGGTACGCTGCAGGACGTCATTATTGATGGACCGGGCGAAAACGCCGGCGAATATGTCGCGCGCAGCAAAGCCGATGCACCCGAAGTTGATGGCGTGGTTTATCTACAAAGCAATGCAGCGCTTAATCCGGGCGACATTGTTCCGGCAAAGATCACCGCAGCCGATTCTTATGATCTCTATGGCGAGACCGTCTGAGGCCATGGCTGCAACGATCAGACACCATGGGCGCTGGTCGGAAACCGGGTTATAAAACCGGCACCGGCACAGATCAGCATAGGCTAGCCGGCCGGTCAGACCGTTGCACCGAGCGGCTCAATCAAAAATGTCAGGCGCGGCAATCGCAACCGGCCTAGCCCGCCTCGAACACCGCAATCGCTTCGGCCACGGCGACCATGCGTCTTGCCTCATCAAGATGCAGAAGTTCGGTCATCTTGCCGTTGACTTTGAGAACGCCTTTGCCCGCATTGGCCGGATCCGAAAAGGCCGTGATAATCGCCTTGGCCTGCGTAACATCCTCGGCCGCTGGTGCAAAAACAACATTGGCAACCGCCAGCTGCGACGGATGAATTAAGGTTTTGCCATCAAATCCGAGCAGCCGTCCCTGGTGACATTCCTCCTGGAGCCCGTCGCCGTCGCCAATATCATTGAAAACGCCATCAATCGCGATAATGCCGGCCGAGCGAGCTGCTGCAACCGACAGGCTCAAAGCCGTCTGAAATGCCGTTCTATGTGGTGGATCATTGATCGCACGCATCTCTTTCGCCAGATCATTGGTGCCCATAACGAAGGTCGTAAGCCGGGTGCTCGCCGCCGTTTCCGCAATATCCGACAGATTGAAGATCGTCTTCGGCATCTCGATCATGACCCAAAGCCCCATATCGTCGGGCGCACCAGCGGTGGTCATTGCGGCATTAATCGCCAAAATATCCTCGGCGCTGATAACTTTTGGCACCAGTATCGCATCAGGCCCGGCCGCGATCGCCGCCGCCAGATCAGCCTGGCCCCATTCGGTGTCCAGACCATTAATCCGGACAACAATTTCACGCTGTCCGTAACCACCTTCGGCCAGCGCCGCTTGAATGGTTTCGCGTGCGGAAATCTTCGCCTCCGGCGCGACCGCGTCTTCGAGATCAAAAATCAGCGTATCCGCTGCCAGACCCTTGGCTTTTTCAAGCGCCCGCGCATTTGCTCCGGGCATATAAAGACATGATCGACGGGGTCGGATGGTGGTCATTTAACTTTCTTCCTTCCAGAGCATAAATATTCTGTTTCAATTGCCCGAGCCAAGCGGTTTAATCAAGCGCCAGCCAGCGCAAGCACGGCCAGTTCAACGCCCGAAACACTAGGATACGGGCTGGGCGCGGCTGCGGCAGACACCAACACCCCGCTACGAACGGCCTAACAGGCTGGTTGACCGATCGCTTATATTGTCGACTCTACTCTGCTAGTCTGCGCCAGTAGCGGTATATGACAGAGACCTATTATGATATCATGGGGCATCCTTTCGACGGCAAAAATCGGGATCGAGCATCTCATCCCGGCCATCATAAAAGCTGAAAACAGCAATGTGACGGCCATTGCATCGCGCGTCCGGGAGCGCGCCCGGTCTGTTGCAAACCGGTTTGCTATCCCCAAATCCTACGGATCATATGAAGACCTACTAGCCGACCCAAACATTGATGCGGTCTATATACCATTGATAAGCTCCGAACACGTGACCTGGTCAATCAGGGCAGCGGATGCCGGAAAACATGTCCTGTGTGAAAAACCTATTTCGCTTCATGCCCGCGAGATCGAGGATATTATTGCGGCCCGCGACCGCAACAATGTTCTGATTGCCGAAGCCTTCATGGTGACTTACCATCCGCAATGGCACAAAGTCCGCAGCTTGCTTGCCGACGGCGCTATCGGCCGGCTCCGCCATGTTCAGTCAGTATTCACCTATAATAATAGCGATCCCAAAAACATGAGGAACATTCTCGCGCAAGGCGGTGGCGCACTGCCCGATATCGGGGGCTATCCGGTGGTGACCACACGGTTTGCGACGGGGTGTGAGCCGATCCAGACACGCGCCCACGTCGAAAGAGATCCAGCGACAGGCACGGACACCTACGCAATATGGCAGGCCGATTTCGGCCATTTTCAACAATCGGCCTATGTCTCGACCCGAATGGCATTGCGTCAGGAGATGTCGTTTCACGGCGATCTCGGCTGGCTCTCGCTTACTGCGCCTTTTAACCCCGGCCTTTATGACGCCGGCACCATCAATTTGCACAATAAGAACCACAGCCAGACAACCACATACCGCTTCGCCGCGATCAATCAGTACCAGCTTCAGGTTGAATACTTCGCAAATGCCCTAACCGGTGACGCCGAAAAGCTGTTCAGTCTCGAAGATTCGGTCAAGACCCAGAAACTTATCGATGCAATATACGCCGCCGAGGATAATGGATCATGGACCGAGGTCTAGCCGGTCCGGCCTGAATTTCGTCTCGCTCCAGCCTTGGTTTGGCCGCGTCCCCGGATAAGGGCTTAGCCGCAACCAAGCAAGCAGTAGTCAACCGACACACATCACACCAATATGATACGCCCGAGCGCAATTGATGCTCTAGCCGGTCACGACATGACGGCATCTGACAATTCATGCTGATCAGCCAATATCCACTTTCGTCATAAGCCCGACAGGTCTATGAAGAGCGCCAGACCGCCGGCATGGCGGGCCCGAAACCGTCCAGTTAAAGGTCAAAATGACAGAGATCCCTATCTCCGGTTACACAAGCCCCGGATTTGAGCCCGTCCGGGCAGCGTTCGAGGAAAATTTCACCGAAGCTGACGAGCTCGGCGCCTCTTTCTATGCCGAATGCAACGGTGTGGTACTCGTCGATTTGGTTGGTGGCTGGCGCGACAGGGCCCGCCAGCAAGTCTGGACGCATGATACGCTTGCGCCAGTATACTCGACCACAAAAGGAATCGCGGCACTAGTGCTGGCATCGGTGATCAATGAACTCCCAAAAGGCTATGACACCCACATCAGTGAGCTATGGCCGGCGTTTGCCGCCAGTGGCAAAGCGCAAATCACTATTGGACAACTCGCAAGTCATCAGGCGGGGCTACCGGGATTCCCGGAACCGATTGATCCGCAGATCTGGCTGACGCCGGATCTCTGCGCCGACGCGCTTGCAGCGCTTGCTCCATTATGGCCGCCGGGGACGGCCCATGGCTATCACCCGCAGAGCTGGGGATATCTGATCGGAAAACTCGTCAAGATTATTGACGGGCGAAGTCTTGGAACTGTTCTTCGGGAAGACTTCACGACAATGGCAGACATCGATTTTCATATTGGTACGCCCGCATGCGAACATGACCGCATCGCTGATATTATGCGCCCCCGGCAATTGGCTGACCTGGGCGAGATTAATGAGCCAACACGTGTGGCCTTCCTGACCAAATGGGCGGCCTCGAACCGGGGTGCAGATACGTGGCGGACCATTGAAATTCCGTCCGCCAACGGGCATGGCCATGCCAAATCGACGGCCCGGCTTTACAGCGTATTGGCTAATCGCGGGCGTCTCGACGACCGGCAGATAATTAATCCAGATGCATATGCCGGTTTAATCCAGCGCCGCGCAATCGGACCCGATCTCGTCCTGCCCTATGAGACCGATTTCGCGGCAGGACTCATGCGAAACAATCTTGGCTTCTTTGGTCCAAACCCGAACACATTCGGACATGCCGGCTGGGGCGGATCAATGGCGCTTGCCGACCCCGACCAGCAGATAAGTGCTGCCTATGTCATGAACCGGCAATCGAATAAATTAATCGGTGATCCGCGCTCCAGGCGCCTTATAGACACGCTGTATCAGTGCTATTGAAACGCCAGCAGCGGTCGGTCAGGCAGATCACGACGTCGCCACGCCTTGCCCCCGCCGAAGCCGTTGCTCATGCATCACGCTATCGGTCGAATAGATCAATAACGCCACCCAGATCGTCGCAAAAGCAACAAGATCGTCATCCCCGAACGGCTCTTTAAATACCAAAACGGCGACCAGAAACTGCAATGTCGGAGCGATGTACTGCATCATACCAATGGTCGACAGATTCAGTCGTTTTGCTGCAACACCAAACAATATTAACGGAACGGCCGTGATCGGACCGGCCAGCATCAACAAACCAATGTCGCCGGCACTACTCGTATCTCCCGATACATTTGAGGACGACAATATCATCAGACCGATTATCGCAAATGGCGCCAGGATCATTGTTTCCATAAGAAAGCCAACGCGGCTGTCGACGATTACCTGCTTGCGAATGACCCCATACAGGGCAAAACTCATGCCGAGCGACAGTGCGAGCCATGGAAAACTGCCATAGGCCACAGTCATGATCATCACACCTGTTGCGGTGATTGCGACGGCCAGCCATTGCACTCGCCGCAACCTTTCCTTGAAGACAATACTGCCCAGTAAAACATTCGCCAGTGGATTGATATAATAGCCAAGGCTCGCTTCCATGACGCGCGCTTGATCAACCGCGTAAATATAAATCAGCCAATTGGTCCCGATCAGCGTCGCGGATAGCGATAATAACAGCATCCGACGAACCGTCAGAACAGCTCGAATCTGTGACCAGTTGCGGGCAATCAGAATAAAAATAAGGGCGGTCGGAAAGCTCCAGATAATCCGGTGCGCTAGCACCGCCGGCGGCGCTACATGATCTACGGCCCTGAAATAAAGCGGCAATGCACCCCAAATGAAGTAGCAGCCCAAACTGCACAGGAAACCAAGTCTGATTTGCGCGTTCATCCAAAAGCCGTATCAGGGGCGGCACAAAGACACCACAATTTTATAGCTTTGTGGGCTTTGTCTGCGCAGCAGCATGTTTGACCAGGCGCCCCTAAGCCACGAGGCGGTAGCCACCGGCGCCCGTCACCAGTAATTTGGCATCCGCCGGATCACGCTCGATTTTCTGCCGTAACCGATAAATATGAGTCTCGAGTGTGTGTGTCGTCACGGCCGCATTATAGCCCCAGACCTGTGTCAGAAGCTCTTCGCGCGCGACGACATGCTCGAGAGACCGGTATAGATACACCAGAATACTTGTTTCTTTTTCCGTGAGTCTGATACGCCGTCCTTGCGGGTCAATAAGCAGTTTTGCCGAGGACTGGAATTCATATGGCCCCAGCTGGAAGGACGCCGCATCGGAATTTTCGTACTCTTGCAATAATGACCAGACCTTGCCGAACAGGGCCGAAAACCGGAATGGCTTGCGCAGAACAAGACCGAGTTCCCGGGCCTCCAAATCGTTCACACCCGCCGTATCAAGGTCTCCGGCTAACAAAATTAACGGGGCGTTGAAACCGGCATCCTGCATGAGACTTTCCAGGCCTTGCAGCTCGACCAATGACAGGCTGTCAGCATCAATCACCACCAGATCAACCTGAACCCGCAAGTGTAGATCCGAAAGTTCGGCGATGGCTGCGGCATGGGCTACGGTGAAATCCTTATTTGCCTTGAATTGTTCTGACAGTGCCCGCTGCGTATGCGGCTCTAG
>CBFHPC010000119.1:0-6090 GCA_965657655.1 Henriciella sp. | reverse complement strand
CCTGTCGCTGTTAAAACTTTTCTATTCGGCTTTATTGCCAAGAAATCATACATGCTTTGCCAGAAAGGACCGTTCGGTTCCCGAAAGTCAGATATACCGATATTCCGATAATCGACTGGGCGAATAGCTATTTCGGAAGCCGCATGAATGGTAAGATCCATCTTGTTCAGAAACAAAGTGTCGCTATCCAGAAACAGATAGGCATCGCCACCATAATGGCGTGCGACATACTCACAGGCATAAGCCTTGTTTAGAAGCGGATAATATTTGAATTCCGTATTAAGGGGCGCTGCCACGTAAACAATGCCGAGCTCTTCCGCCGCGCTGATTGCATCAGCCGAGGGCTCAAATCCCGGCCGTGGCGCAATCGCATAGACCCTGTAGTCTGCCGATCCCGTCAAATTCTTTTTCAGACTTCGATAAAGAGCCAGGGTGATCGTCTCTATCGGCTTTTCGAAACAAGTGATTATTGAAATCATGCGCCACCCTGTGTGAACAGTATCAAAACCTTTATTGTAACAACCTTCATTGCGCCACAGGCAAATTCAACTCAAAATCCGTTCGCGGTAAAAGCAGTCTGGCCGGCTGGCACGATTGCGCCCGTGGGGCATTACACCGAGATCGACACATGAAAACTGTCTGGCACTGAATGTGAAGAAACGTATTCGTTAGCCCGGCAGCGCGCCGCCTAAACTAAAGCGCTATAATCTCCTACCCGCGTCTTCCGACAATAATCCAAAAAATGGTTTGAAAGTCCTAATCCGGAAATCTAAAGCGCGATGAAATTCAGATGTGCGAGGCTGCGTCGATACCAAGATAATGGCGGAGAGAGAGGGATTCGAACCCTCGGAACTCTTGCGAGCTCAACGGTTTTCGAGACCGTCCCGTTCAGCCACTCCGGCACCTCTCCGCATCTCATCGACCTAGCTGCGCTTTTCCAACTGCGCAAGGTCTCATAATCATTTGTTTAGGGTTTGACACAGGATCAAGTTTCGTGTTTACCCCCCGCTTCTTGGTCGCGCTTCAAAGCGGCGGTCGTTGTGTATTTACAGGTCTAAGAAGGACGAACGCCATGTTCGCGGTCATTAAGACAGGTGGCAAACAGTATAAGGTTGCCGAAGGAGATGAAATCATTGTCGAGAAACTCGATGCCGAGGCCGGCAACGATGTGACATTCGATAATGTGCTAATGCTTGGTGCAGAAGGCAAAGTCACCATTGGTGAGCCGACTGTGTCGGGTGCCAGCGTTGTTGCCCGGGTCTCCGAACAGCGCAAAGGCGCAAAAGTAACGATTATGAAGAAACGGCAGCGTAGCACGTATCGCCGTAAGCGGGGGCACCGCCAGAGCGAGACCGTGGTCCTGATCGAATCGATCTTGGCTGACGGTAAGAAGGCTCCGGCAAAGAAAGCCGCTACCAAGAAAGCGCCAGCAGAAGATAAAGCACCAGCTGCTGAGAAAAAAGCTGCGACGCCTGCGGCGAAGGCCGCACCAAAGAAGGCCGCTAAGCCGAAAGCTGAAGCTGAAGCTGCACCGAAAACGGCTGCACCAAAGAAGGCCGCGCCGAAAAAGGCCGCGCCGAAGAAAGCTGCCGGCTCTACCGCTGACGACCGTGGCCGTCTCTCTGCCGCTGAAGGCAAGGCCGATGATCTGAAGAAAATTACCGGCGTCGGACCCGCATTCGAGAAAAAACTCAATGCGGCGGGCATCTTCCACTATTGGCAGATCTCTGGGCTCAATGCAGCTCAGATCACCGAGTTGGAAACAGAATTAAAAATGGCTGGCCGGATCGAACGTGATGGCTGGATCAAACAGGCTGGAGATCTTGCCAAGAACGCCTAAGGTGTTCGGGCAGATTGGATAAATAGGAGAGCGTTAGTATGGCACATAAAAAATCAGGTGGCTCATCCAAGAACGGTCGCGATTCAAACCCAAAATATCTCGGCGTCAAAAAGTTTGGCGGCGAGCACGTTATTCCGGGGAATATCATTATTCGCCAGCGTGGCACAAAGACCTATCCTGGACGCGGCGTCGGCATGGGCAAGGACCATACGCTGTTTGCGCTGGTCGAAGGCAAAGTCGCCTTCACCCGCAAGGCAAACAATCGCAAATATGTTTCGATCACGCCAGTCGCAGAAGCGGCAGAATAGAGCGGCTCGATAAGGCCGCTGCATAGTGGCCAGATAAATCCTGAAAAAGGGGAGACAGGTCACTGTCTCCCCTTTTTGTTTATCTCCCGCTTGATGCGAGGACCACGCCATGTCGTTATTATTACACACCGAACGCTTATATTTACGCCTGCCCGAGCTTGCCGACAGTGACAGACTGACCGACCTGCTAGACCATGAAGTTGTCATCAATCTTGCTGTCGTTCCAGCGGATTACAAAGCGCAGGATGCGATGGTCTGGATCAATACCTGCCGGACAAATTTTGCGGATAAGACTGGATTTAATCTCCTTGTCTGTAAGCCTGAGACTGGCGTCATCGGAACGGTCGGTGTGCGCCATGAAGGAAACGGGCGCTGGACGCTTGGTTACTGGTTAGGCGCCGCATTTTGGGGAAATGGCTATGCAACAGAAGCGGCAGCAGCTCTGCTCAACTGGCTGGCCGACAACCATCCGGTGGCCGCAATTACCGCAAATCATTTCCTCGATAATCCGGCGTCCGGGCGGGTGCTTGAAAAACTGGGGCTAAGACGGAACGGGCAGGTGAAGCAGTCCAGCGTCGCGCGTGGTGGTGACCATCCCGCAATGTCCTATGTCTTGGAACCCGATCGAGCTTAAGGTTCGTTCGCTGGTACAAAACGGACATCACACCCGCCCAACCATCCACGACCTAGCCAAATTCAGTCTCACAGGGTAAAGGCCAGTATGAAATTTCTCGATCAAGCAAAAGTCTATATCAAAGCCGGAGACGGCGGAAATGGCTGCGTGTCGTTCCGGCGAGAGGCCTATGTCGAATTTGGCGGCCCGAATGGCGGGGATGGCGGTCGTGGTGGCCACGTCTATGCCGAAGCGGTTGAGGGCTTGAATACGCTGATCGATTTCCGGTATCAGCAGCACCATCGCGGCGAGCGCGGCGTTCATGGCATGGGCAGCCAACGCCATGGCCGCACCGGCGAAGATAAACTCCTCAAAGTGCCGGTCGGCACCCAGATATATGAGGAAGACAAGGAAACCCTGATTGCCGACCTGACAGAAGTCGGCGACAGGATCATGCTGGCACGCGGCGGCAATGGCGGATGGGGCAATCTGCGGTTCAAATCAGCGACGAACCAAGCCCCGCGTCGCGCCAATCCCGGCGAGGCCGGCGAAGAATTCACCGTCTGGCTGCAGCTGAAACTGATCGCAGATGTCGGATTACTCGGTCTGCCAAATGCCGGAAAATCGACCTTCCTCAGCCGCGCAACCGCGGCCAAGCCAAAAATAGCCGATTATCCATTTACAACTCTAAACCCCGGCCTCGGCATCGTCGACCTCGGACCAAACACCCGGTTTGTTATGGCCGACATTCCCGGACTGGTCGAAGGCGCCGCCGATGGCGTCGGTCTCGGACATCGGTTTTTAAGCCATGTCGAACGCTGCAAGGTCTTACTGCATCTGATTGACTCGACTCAGGATGATCCAGGCGGGGCGTATAAGACCATTCGCGCCGAACTTGAAGCCTATGACTCCAATCTGGCGCAAGTTCCCGAAATTGTTGCTATGAGCAAAACCGACGTGCTTGACGCGGAACTGGTCGATGAGCAGGCCGCGGAGGTCGAAGCCGTTTGCGGCACGCGCCCCTTACGCATATCCTCGGTGACCGGCCAAGGCGTCACCCCTGCCCTTGGCCAGCTGGCCGAACGCCTCGAGCAGGCCCGCCCCAAGCAAGACGATACCGATGATCAGCCTTGGGCCCCGAGCCTATGACCAATCACGATTTTGCCAAGAGCAAACGGCTGGTCGTCAAGATCGGGTCGGCGCTTGTCGCCGAGGGCGACAAGCCACGCCATGACTGGCTCGAATTACTTGCCGCGGATATCGAAGCCTGCATCCAGCGTGGTCAGGAAATTGTGCTTGTCTCATCGGGCGCCGTCGCCCTGGGCCGACGCCAGTTTGGCTCTGGGAATTTAAAAAAACTCGAAGAAAAACAAGCTTCGGCAGCGGTGGGACAGCCTCTTTTAATGGCTGCACTCGGTGATGCCTTTGCCAGCCATAAGCGTGGTGTCGCACAGGTCCTGCTGACCATTGACGAAACAGAAAACCGGCGGCGCTGGTTAAATGCGAGAGCAACACTGGACGCCTTACTGACCGCTAAAATGGTTCCGGTGATCAATGAAAATGACTCGGTTGCGACCGATGAGTTGCGCTATGGTGATAATGACCGGCTGGCCGCGCGGGTTGCCCAGATGGTCGGCGCAGATCTACTGATATTATTATCGGATATTGACGGGCTATATACCGCCGATCCTCGGCGTGACCCAGACGCCCGCCATATTCCATTCATCGACAATCTCTCGGCCGAGTATAATCAGATGGCCGGCGGGCGCAATGCAACAGCCGGCGTCGGGTCAGGCGGCATGGTAACAAAGCTGGCGGCGGCCAGGATCGCCTGGACAGCCGGTTGCCGAACGGCAATTACCATCGGCAATCGAACACACCCGCTAATGGCCCTGTCCGGCCCGGAAAAAGCGACCTGGATTGTTCCGCCTACAACGCCCGAAACAGCCCGGCAGGCCTGGCTGAGTGGTCATCTCTCCCCGGAAGGGAAATTGATCATTGACGCTGGTGCAGCGCACGCCCTGCACGGCGGCGCCAGCCTGTTAGCCGTTGGCGTGATTGATGTCGAAGGACACTTCGAACGGGGCGCTGCCGTCGAAATCAGTTTACCGAATGGCCAGGTAATCGGCAAAGGGCTCACCGCCTATGGAACCACGGACATTCAGTCGATTGCCGGACTTCAGTCTGACGCCATGGCCGACATATTGGGCTATCGCGGACGTCCCGCTATCGTTCACCGCAACGATATCGTTCTTAATAGCAAACCCTAACCGCGATCGGTACCGCGGCACACATCGGGGGCTGGGACAGCTGGCCAGACGTCAGATATTGACAGGGTTAAGGATTGCACGTCCATAGGATTATGGGATCTGCTCAGAACATCATCAAGCGCACCTGCCTGTTTCTAGGGCCAGCGCTCGCCGGCATTTTGATGCTGCTGGGGCCGCCCGACGGGCTCACCGTACCGGCATGGGCGACCGGCGCCCTGCTGATCTGGATGGCCATCTGGTGGGCTACCGAAGCGGTACCGATTCCCGTGACCTCACTGCTGCCGATCATTATCCTGCCATTGTTTGACGTCGCCAGCCCGAAAGAGGTTGCAAGCGGATATGCCCATCATATCGTGCTGCTGCTATTTGGTGGTTTCCTCATCGCGCTGGGCATTGAGAGATGGGACCTGCACAAACGTATTGCGCTGGCCATTGTTGTCCGGATCGGGACCTCCCCACGTGCGCTCATTGCTGGCTTCATGATTGCCACGGCCGTGCTTTCAATGTGGATCTCAAATACCGCAACAACCCTGATGATGGTGCCGATCGCAATGTCTGCAGCTGCGGCCTTGCGCGACGATACAGGTCGCTTCATTACAGCCCTGCTTCTCGGCATCTGTTACGCTGCTTCAATCGGTGGCGTCGGTACCCCGATCGGAACGCCGACAAATCTGATCGCCATTGACTGGCTTTACAGGGAAACCGGCAACTCGATCGGCTTCCCGCAATGGATGGCATTTGGTATTCCGGCTGTCTGTCTGCTGCTTCCGGCGGCATGGTGGGGTGTCAGCCGGAACATCGGACGCATGGCCGATGGCCCTGGCATTCGCACCGCTATCGAGACCGAACGCGACAATCTCGGCCGCATGACAACAGCCGAAGCCAGAGTCGCCATTCTATTTGGCACTGTCGCCTTTCTCTGGGTCAACCGGATCTGGCTGGTAAACTGGGCAGATGCTGCCGGCTGGTCGGTTCTGGCAACCTATAGCGGCGCGCAGATCGATATGATGATCGCTGTCGGCGGTGCCATTGCGGCCTTTATTATTCCGTCCGGTCAAC
>CBFHPC010000118.1:0-6105 GCA_965657655.1 Henriciella sp. | reverse complement strand
TCTGTTTTGCTGTATTCATCATCTACCCTTTTTACCGGCTGATCCTAATTTGGCTCAGTGCGGCATATGTATATCTATTCGCTTCAATGTCTCCTCCCGCCCAATCCAGCTTAAGACTGGAGCGAGGTCAGGGGCAGGCAATCCGCCAGTGATAGCTGCTCGCAGAGGTGGACCGACCCGGCCAATTGACAGGTCATGCAGGTCGCAAAACTCAGCGATTAACTTTTCAAGACCCTCAATAGTCCAACTTTCGGCTGCGTCTAGGGTCTGACGGATGTTTCCAAGCAAAGTGAGGTTTTCAGGTTTCAATGCTTTTCGGGCATTCTTGGTCAGTGCTGCGGCATTGTTATCCCATAGGAACCGGCAGGCGTTTGCCAGTTCGGGAAGCGTATTGCCCCGGTCGCTTAATGTTGGAAGCGCCAACCTGATGCGTTCTTTGAGCGGTTCATTCATTTCTATATGCGCCTCAATGAATGGGCTGAGCAGGTCCAGCAGCCGGTCAGGGTCGGCAGCGCGGATGAAGTGCGAATTGACATCATCAAGCTTGGCAAGATCAAGCCGCGAGGCGGCTTTATTTAGTCCACCGAGGCTGAAGACATTTGCCGCCTCTTCGAGTGTAAATATCTCGGTATCGCCATGGCTCCAGCCGAGCCTTAGAAGATAGGCGCAGACGGCTTCCGGCAGGTATCCCATGTCGCGATAGGCCAGCGTGGAAAGCGCGCCATGGCGTTTAGACAGCTTGCCACCATCTTCGCCATGTATGAGCGGAAC
This sequence comes from Henriciella sp., assembly GCA_965657655.1. Taxonomy (GTDB): domain Bacteria; phylum Pseudomonadota; class Alphaproteobacteria; order Caulobacterales; family Hyphomonadaceae; genus Henriciella. The sequence continues at coordinate 5,334 of CBFHPC010000118.1, read as the reverse complement.
GTGTACAAATTCCGGTACTTGCCAGCCCATGGCCTGATAGATCGGTATTTGCCGGAACGTATTCCGCAAATGATCATTCCCTCTCAAGACAAGCGTAACCCCCATATCGTGATCGTCGACAACGACGGCCAGCATATAGGTTGGTGTGCCATCTGCACGGAGCAGAATAAGATCATCAATTTCCCCGGCCTCTAAAGTGATGTTGCCTTGCAGATGATCATTCAGGCAAATTTGTCCCTGATCGGGGGCCCGCAGGCGAATGGTGTAAGGTGCATCCGGTGACGGGGCCGGCGCCCCATTGCGCCAGGGGGACCGGAACGGCGCCAGTTTTTCATTTGCTTGCTGTAGCAAGTCCTGACGAGCCGCCTCGCTGAGTCCGTCCTGTTTTGCGGCATTGCGAAGCTCCTCGCCTTGCTCGCGACGCGTTTGCAATTCCTCGGGGGTTGAATAGCATTTGAACGCCGCGCCGGTCGCCAGCATTTCCTGAGCGCAGGCGACATGTCGATCGGCATTTGCGCTTTGGAAAACCGGGGCTTCATCCGGAACCAGGCCGAGCCAGTCGAGGGCCTCGATTATTGCCTGGGTTGCTTCCGGAGTTGATCTGGACTTATCTGTGTCCTCGATCCGCAGCAGGAATGTTCCGGCGTTATGCTTGGCCAGCAGGACGTTGAACAGAGCCGTTCTGGCGCCGCCAATATGAAGCATTCCAGTCGGGGAGGGCGCAAAACGAGTAATCATGGTCATGGGTGGGGATAAGGTCTTCTATCTGGACGAGGGTTAGATTCTATTGTGCTTCAACACGTTGCGGCCAGCTTAGGCAAGGGTTTTCGCATATCCCTTCTTTGGCGATACGAACTTCTTGGTCGGGAAAAATGGGCCCAGTATCGAGCGATTTTTTACGCGTTTTCAATGGCCCTGGGCGCGATCCTGTACTTACTCCTCTGGTTTGAGCCGGCGCCACTGGCAAGTCTAATCAGTGTCCTCATCTGTGCTGCTCTCGCATTTGGGCTTACACATTGGGTTGGTACTTATTCGGTCCTGGCTTTGAGTTCCCGGCTAATTCTGGCTGTGAGTGTCGGTTTGCTGGCCGGTCACGTAGCAAACTGGCGATCGCATGGTCCCCGTCTGGAGGGTGTGGTTGGTCCGGTTATGGTCGAGGGCTGGGTGACAGCGATAGATCCGGCTGCACGAGGCGACAGATTGCGTCTGGCGGTGCATGCTATTCAGGGGGTTTCAGCGGATCAACGTCCCCATTCGATACGCCTGACGCATATATCTGCGCGTCGCGTTGATGTCGGACGGTTCGTGCGATGCTGGTCGGTTGTGCGGCCGCCGCCTGGGCCGTTATTGGCCAATGATTATGCGTTTGACCGGCAGGCCTATTTCGAGGGATTGAGGGGGGTTGGATATGTTCAGGGGCGTTGTCGCGGCGGTGTTCTGGGACCACCGCGGGATGCCTTTACTGCGCTGCAATTACGTATTGCCCAGATGCGGCGTGCGCTCGCGCGATATGTCTATCACCATGCCGGGGGTGCTGATGCCCATCATGGTGGTGGTTTTGCTGCGGCTCTGGTTTCCGGCGACCGCAGTTTCATGTCGTCAGAGGTCCAGCAGGCTTTGCGGGGCTCGGGTCTCGCGCATCTCATGGCCATTTCCGGCCTGCATATGGGGCTGTTGAGCGGGCTCGCTTATGTTTTCGTCTGGCGCAGTCTGGTACTGATCGAACCACTAGCCCTTAGAATACCGGTCCGAAAGCTCGCGGCGGCGGCTGCAATCATGGCGGGGCTGGCCTACCTGATTATTTCGGGGGGGAGCGTCTCGACCCAGCGGGCCTTTATTATGGCGCTGATTTTCTATGCCGCGATATTATTCGACCGCCGCGCTTTGAGTATGCAATCATGTGCGCTGGCCATGATGTTAATCGTGTTCTGGATGCCCTGGTCGGTGCTGACGCCCGGTTTTCAAATGTCTTTTGCTGCGACGGGGTCGCTGATCGCGACTTATGAGGTCTGGCGGCGGCGGCGTCGACTAGCGGATTTGAAGCCGGCGGGCTTTGGTTTCTGGCTCAAATCCCTGTTTGTGACGTCAGTTGTATCGACTTTGGCGACATTGCCATTTGGACTGTTTCATTTCGGCCGGGTCGCAGAGCATAGTGTGGTCGCGAATCTGCTGGCGATGCCGATTTTCACATTGTTCAGCGCGCCCGTCGCGATGAGCTCTTTATTATTCCTGCCATTCGGATTGTCCGACGAGGTGCTCAAAATATTTGGCTTTAGCTTGATGGCGGTGGTTACGGTTGCAGATTGGTTTTCGCCGGATGTGGAAGCCGCCCAGTCATCTTTTAAACCGATGACAGGGTTAAGCCTGTTCTGTTTGACGATAAGTCTTGGCTGGGCATTTATATCGCAAGGGGTATGGCGATATCTAGCAACACTACCGCTCCTGTTTGGTTTGCTAATGTGGCTATTTGCACCAGCGGCGGGACTTGTCTGGGCGCCGAGTGGTGATGTTCTGTTAATCGCTGAAAATGGCCGTGCCGAACGGCTTCAGGTTTCTAAAGGATCCGGTCTCATGCCGATGAGATATCGCAATGTCGAGCGTCAAAGCCTTTGTCTGGCGCCATCATGCCAGTATTCGGTCGGCGCCAGCTCAATAGCGATAATAACGCGTCCGGACGCGGTGCAGTGTGCGGACCTTCAGCATGTCACCCTGGTCCTTGCTGACGTTACAAGGCCGCAACATCTCGATTGCAATTTGCCATGGTTTAGCTGGCAAGATGTTCCCGAACGCGCCGGACTGCAATGGCGTTTGCATAAAGGGACGCTCCGGAAAATTGCATCGCCAGCCTGTGGCCGCAGGCCGTGGCGCCCGTGTTATCGCAATTAGTTGTATCGTCTCATCAAACCGACCAGACGTCCCTGAACTCTGACTCGATCGGGACCGAATATCCGGGTTTCATAGGCCGGGTTGGCGGCCTCGAGCGCGATTGATGCGCCTTTTTTGCGGAGCCGTTTCAATGTGGCTTCTTCCTCATCGATCAAGGCAACAACAATATCGCCTGAATCGGCGTTTTCGGTCCGGTTCAGCACCACAATATCACCATCCAGAATACCTGCATTAATCATGGAATCGCCCTGAACCTCGAGGGCATAGTGAAGGCTGGTATCCCCTAGCTCCATAGGCGGGCGGATCTGGTCGACTTCGTTTTGTATCGCCGCAATCGGAACACCCGCGGCAATACGACCGAGCACGGGTATCGTATCATTGTCGGCTTTGGTCCGGACAGCATCCACAACACTTGGACGGAACTTCTGGTGCGCGCGGGGCGCGGCCGCTGCGGCTGATGTCGATTCCGGTAGCTTCAATACCTCCAGCGCACGGGCGCGATTTGGCAGCCGCCGAATGAAATTTCTTTCTTCAAGCGCAACGATCAAGCGGTGAATTCCCGATTTCGAGGCGAGATTGAGCGCCGCTTTCATTTCGTCAAATGACGGTGAGACGCCGTCTGACTTTATTCGATCATTGATAAAAAGTAGCAGTTCTTTTTGTTTGGAGGTGAGCATGACATTCTCCGCTAGCTCGAATCTGTTCACGCTTTGTTTATTCGCGTTCTGTTCTCCTGTCAAATCCAGACAATGTGACTCAACAGGCTATGACGTCTTTCGCTAAGCGGTCGCGCCAGTTCCAGTTAGCATGCCGTGCGCAGTGTTGCGCAGGCACTTACCCTGTCGCTTTGTTTCATCAGGCTCTCGCCAATCAGAAAACACCTGGCGCCCGTGCGACGTAGACGGGTAATATCGGCCGCTGAGGATATGCCACTTTCAGACACCATCAAACGGTCATCTCCGATGTGACCGGCGAGCTGTTCGGTGGTTTTGAGATCGGTTGTCATTTTCGTCAGGTCACGATTATTGATTCCGATCAGATGCGCCGGCAATGCGAGAGCCCGATCGAGTTCCGCTCGATTATGGGTTTCGACCAGAACATCCATATTCAGATCTTGCGCTGTTGCGATGAGATCACCGGCGAGGGCGTCGTCGGTACAGGCGAGAATAACCAGAATGGCGTCAGCGCCATTTGCTCTTGCCTCGGCGACTTGTATGGGGTCGATCATAAAATCCTTGCGCAGCATTGGCAGGTTAACAGCGTTTCGTATCGCCCGAAAATCCGCCAGCGTGCCGCCGAAACTCGGATAGTCCGTCAGCACTGACAGACAGGCGGCGCCACCCTGTTCGTAATCGCCTGCTATATCAGTTGGATTTGCGCCCGGCAGTATCTCGCCTGCAGACGGGGATTTCCGTTTCATCTCGCAGATCAAAGCGTTTTCGTCGCGCGCAGATATATCCGACAGGCGTTTTACAAATCCGCGCGGTGGCGATTGTGTGCGGGCATCATTCAGAAAGTCCGACATCGATCGATCCACCTTCAGGGCTGCGATTTCATCGGCCTTGTAAGATATTATTTTTTCAAGCGCATTATTCAACGGGAAGACCTTTTGATGCAGATCTCAGTGTACTGAGTGTTTTTAATGCGGCGCCGCTCTCGAGCGCAGCTTTGGCTTGTTCGGTGCCATTTCGCAAATCGGGCGCCTTGCCGAGCACGAGCAGGCCGGCGGCTGCATTCAGTGCGACAGCATCCTGGAATGGTCCGCTTCGTCCCTCGAGCAATTGGTGGATCGCATCAGCATTGTCTTTCGGGCTGCCGCCTCTGAGCGCGCTTAGTGAATGCGGACGCAATCCGGCATCTTCCGGGCGGACGGTGAAGTCGTGTAATGCCCCGTCGCGGACTTCGACAATCTGGGTGTCGCCGGCAATCGAAAGTTCGTCGATACCGTTCATCTCCGGGTCGGGTCCGTGCACGACCCAGGCGCGCTTGATGCCAAGATCACGAAGGGTTTCGGCCATTGGACGCAGCCATCTCGCCTCGTAGACGCCGAGGATTTGATGCGTGGCGCTGGCCGGATTCGAGAGCGGTCCAAGCAGGTTGAATATTGTTCTGATCCCGAGCGACTGACGCACCGGAGCAACGTGGCGCATTGCCGAGTGATGGCTGCGGGCGAAAAGAAACCCGATGCCGGCTTGTGCGATACAGGCGTGAAATTGTGTTTCGCTCAGGTCTATTTCGACACCAAGTTCTTCAAGGACATCTGCCGATCCGGTTTTCGGCGGGACCGATCTATTGCCATGCTTTGCGACAGTTCCCCCGCACGCCGCAATAACGAGTGCGGCGGCTGTCGAGGTATTCAGACTGGTCCAGGGCAGGCCACCCGTGCCGCAAGTATCAAGGACATCGCCGTCAAGTTTGATTTGGCGTGCCTGCCGGCGCAGAACTTTT
>CBFHPC010000117.1:0-6170 GCA_965657655.1 Henriciella sp. | reverse complement strand
TGATAGCTGGCGTGGCATTTATGATTCATTGCTTGAAGATGCATTGGCTGGCGAACTCGACCTTGAGCGTCTCGACGAAGCCGTCCTGCGCATCCTGACAGTAAAAATCCAATCCGGATTGCTAGACGCTGGGCGTCCTTCAAGCCGGGCAACAACCGATGTCGCGATTCTTGGCCGGGACGATCATCGTGCCGTCGCCCGTCAGGCCGTGCGGGAATCACTTGTTCTGCTTAAAAACGATAACGGCCTATTGCCGGTTACGCCCGGCAAGACCGTTCTGGTGACCGGCAGCGGCGCTGACTCGATGCAGCAACAGACTGGCGGCTGGACGTTAAACTGGCAGGGCACCGGAAACGCAAATGACGAATTCATTAATGGCGAGACCATTTTCAACGGCCTAAAAGAGGCTATCGAAGATGCCGGCGGCACGGCTATTTTATCAGCCGATGGCAGCAGTGCCGATACGCCGGATATCGCAATCGTCGTATTCGGCGAGCAGCCCTATGCGGAGTTCTTCGGTGACCGGTCTGACCTCGTATTTGAATTCCTCAACGGCGAAAATCTTGCTCTGATCAAATCGCTGAAGGCACAGAATATTCCGGTCGTATCGCTCTTCCTGACAGGGCGTCCGCTTTGGGTGAACCCACATATTAATGCGTCTGACGCATTTGTTGTCGCCTGGTTACCGGGAACGGAAGGCGGCGGCGTCGCCGATGTCCTCGTCACTGATGCGGAGGGCGAAATCCGGCACGATTTTAAAGGTCACCTCTCCTTTTCATGGCCTATCGATGGTGTTGGCGAGCCAATAAATGCCGCCGACCAGCCCGGTGTTCTATACCCCTACGGCTTCGGTCTCGACTATGCCACTGTCACATCAAACAGCGATCCGCTGCCCGAAACACCGGGGGTCGAGGATACGAGCCTGCTGTTCGATGGCCAGATCATTCAGCGCGGTGCAGCCGCCGGACCGTTCACCATGTTTGTCGGTGATTCATCGAATGCGAATATCCCTGTCACGGCGATGAATGCTGTCAGCCTCGGCAATGGCATTGCGATCTCCGGCATCGACTATAAAGCACAGGAAGACTCGAAACTGCTGAAATGGTCGGGCTCCGGTCTCGCCCATTTCAGCCTGCGCAGTGCCCGGCCACTGGACCTGAGCACGCTTGGATCGACTGAGACACTGGCTCTGTCGATTCTATGGCGTGATGGCGATAGTGAAAATGACGACCGGACGATTAGCCTGGCCTGTGGCGATGGTTGCTCGGCCGAGCTGGCAACGGCGCCGTTCGCAACGCCGGTCGCAGACTCCGACTGGACTGAGCTGACAATCCCGGTTGCTTGCTTCATCGAGCGCGGGCTTGACGCATCTGCCGTGACCGAGGCCCTGCGTCTAGAACGGACCGATGCCTCGGAGCTGACAATTCATTCGGCCCGTTTCACGACTGATCAGTCACCTAGCCCAACCTGCTAGGTCAAATACAGGTTTCCGTCTGAAGTGGGACTGCCCGGTGGCAATTACCCGCTTCAGACGCTCACCGATAATAAATTAAGGCAGTAGGGGGCCCTTTGGTCCCGAGCAATTTGAAGAATTACAGAAAAAGGGTGGAACAATGAGTTTATCAACATTCGATCTTATTATCGTGGCGATTTACGCCATGGCATTATTGAGCATCGCATTGTGGGTCTCGCGCGAGCCAAGCGGCCATGCAAAGGATACGCAGGATTACTTTCTAGCGGGCAAATCCTTGCCATGGTGGGCGATCGGCGCCTCATTGATCGCGGCAAACATATCGGCGGAACAGATCATCGGCCAGTCCGGCCAAGGATTTGTCGTCGGACTGGCAATTGCCGCATATGAATGGCAGGCCGCTCTTGTACTTCTGGTTGTTGCCGCATTCTTCCTGCCAGTGTTCCTGAAGCGCGGCATTTATACGATGCCGCAATTTCTCGAGACGCGATTTGGTCCAGGCGTAAAAACAATCATGGCGATTTTCTGGATCTTCCTGTTTACCGCCGTGAATTTGACGACTGTATTGTATGGCGGTGCGCTTGCTATTCAGGCCGTGACCGGTCTCGGGGTCTTCACTGGCATGACGATGCTGGCAATTTTCGCTCTAGTTTACTCCCTTTATGGGGGCCTGAAAGCGGTTGCATTAACCGACATGATTCAGGTCGTAATTCTCATCTTCGGTGGTCTCGCAATTACCTATGTCGTGCTTGGCATGGTGGGTGGCGACAATGGCCCGCTGGCCGGGCTGGGCACGCTAACAACAGCGTTGCCGGGACATTTCGAAATGATTCTCGATCGTGATCATCCCCAGTACAGCCAGCTACCGGGTATCTGGACATTATTGGGCGGCCTCTGGGTTCTGCACTTCAGCTATTGGGGCTTTAACCAGTACATCATCCAACGGGCACTGGGCGCAGAAAGTCTGCCTGTTGCGCAACGCGGTCTGGCATTTGCCGCCCTGTTGAAATTCCTGATCCCGCTGATTGTCGTTATTCCTGGTATTGCGGCCCTCTGGCTCGCACAGGATGGCCTGGCCGGGCTGAGCTATGATGCATTAAGCCAGAAGCCGGACAGCACTTATGGGGCGTTGATGGCGCTTATGCCTGTCGGTATTCGAGGCTTGATTTTCGCGGCCCTGATTGCGGCGATTGTGTCGTCGCTAGCTTCGATGATCAACTCGATCTCAACGATTTTCACAATGGATATCTACCGTGACTATGTCCGTACCGGCTCCGACGAGCAGCACTATGTCATGATCGGTCGGATCACCGCAATTGTTGCCATGATGATCGCCCTGTTCCTGGCAATTCCTCTGCTTGGTGCGGGCGACAGTATCTTCCAGGCAATTCAGGAATATACCGGCTTTGTTGCACCAGGTATCGTGGCCGTATTCTTGCTTGGTTTCTTCTGGAAGCGGGCCAACACAACCGGCGCATTTGCTCTGCTGGTGTCTTCGGTCGTGTTGTCATTCCTGTTCTTTGCAGCGGCCAGCCCGGATGCAGTCGGAAGCGGCCTTAGCAACGGTGTCGCAGGGGCGCTCGCACCTGTGTTTAATCCATTGCTCGGTCTTGCAGATTTCAGCGTCACGGACATGCCATTTGTTGTCCGGATCTGGTTCATCTTCCTGATCTGTCTGCTCGTTGGCGTTGTTGCCTCATTGGTGAGCACACCGCCAAGACCGGAACAACCAGTGGACCTGAGTGACATCAATTTTGACACGACCACCGGTTTTAAGGTTTCGGCTGCGTTTATTATTGCAATCCTTATTGGCTTGTACGCTCTGCTTTGGTAAGCGCTCGACCTTGACCCAGCGATAACCTACTAGACCTATTAGATGAAAAGGCGCTTTGGATGGCGAAATTTGTACCAGTCGATCCGTTCGATCTCGTTATCTTTGGCGGGACAGGAGACTTGTCTCGCCGAAAACTACTACCCGCGCTTTTTCATCGGTGGTTAGACGGCCAGATCCCGTCAAATAGCCGGATTATCGGTTCAGCCAGAACCGACATGGATGATAATGGGTATCGCGAATTCGCCCGGGACGCCTGCAAGGCGGCGGCCCGGGAGGATTGGGATGAAACTGTCTGGCAGGATTTTTCCAATATCCTGTTTTACTACCCGATCGATGCGACCAGTGCAGACGCTGACTGGTCCTCTTTAAGAACCAAGCTGGATCCGGTTGAAGGCCGGCCATGTATTTTCTATCTGGCGACCTCGCCACGCCTATATGTTCAGATTGCCGAAGCCCTTGGACAAAATGGTCTGTCATCAGATCCGGTCCGACTGGTGCTTGAAAAACCAATTGGCACCGATTTGAAATCGGCCCGGGAGATTAATGAAGGCGTTGCGGCGGTATTCGCTGAAAACCAAGTTTATCGGATCGACCATTATCTCGGTAAGGAAACGGTTCAGAACCTCATGGTGCTGCGCTTTGCCAACACGCTTTTCGAGCCGCTTTGGAACCGTAATGCGATTGATCATGTCCAGATCACAGTGGCTGAAAGCCTGGGTCTCGAGGGACGCGCTGACTATTATGACAGGTCCGGGGCGCTCCGCGATATGGTCCAGAACCATATACTCCAATTACTATGTCTAACCGCTATGGAGCCGCCTGGCTCGACCTCCGGTGACGATATAAGAACCGAGAAAATCAAGGTTTTGCGGGCTCTGGCCCAGATCGATGAAAAAGAAGTTCTGCAGAATACCGTCCGCGCTCAGTATACAAGCGGCCTGGTTGAAGGCGAAGTGGTACAATCCTATCAGGATACGCTGAGCTCGGATGAAGTGAGCGAAACCGAAACCTATGTTGCGGTGAAGACATTTGTGAATAATTGGCGCTGGGCCGGCATTCCATTCTATTTACGGACCGGGAAACGCATGGCCAAAGCCCATTCCGATATTGTTATCCAGTTCAAAGAAGCCCCGCATTCACTGTTCGGGGATACGCCGGTGCCGGCAAACCGTCTGGTCATGCGGCTACAGCCGGATGAAGGCGTTCAGCTCTTTGTCCAGATCAAGGAACCCGGTCCTGGCGGTCTGCGTATCAAATCCCTGCCGCTGAACCTATCTTATGCCGAAAATTTCACGCTACGATATCCTGACGCCTATGAACGTCTCCTGATGGATGTTGTCCGCGGAAACCTTTCATTGTTCATGCGCGCCGATGAGGTCGAAGCGGCCTGGGCGTGGGTTGATCAGCTAATCGCAGCCTGGCACACGACCAATGCGCCACTCGACACCTATGCGGCAGGCTCGGAAGGACCGACCAGCTCGTCTGTTTTGATGGACCGTGACAGCCGGAAATGGTGGCAGGGATAATGTCTTCAGACAGTTTCAGACTTATAAAATTCGATTCGCGCGAGGACGCCGCCCTGGCCTCCGCCGATATTATCGCAACAGCCTTGCGAACCGCTCTATCGGAGCGGGATCACGCGCATCTGGCATTATCAGGCGGATCGACGCCGGGGCCCGCCTATCGGGCCCTGGCCAACATCGATATTGCTTGGGAACAGGTCAATATTGGTCTGGTCGATGAGCGCTGCGTGCCGGCCGATGATGCCGCCTCGAATGAGGCCTTGATCCGCACGACAATGCTAACAGGGCGGGCGCAGGCTGCCAATTTTCTGCCAATGTGTTCCGAAAATGACCATAGCCCGACGGCGGCGGCCGCAGCGAATAGCCAATATGAGACGCTTCAACCGCTCGACGTCGTCATGCTCGGCATGGGCTCCGACGGCCACACGGCAAGCTGGTTCCCGGGCGCGCAAAACTTTCGGGACGCGGTCGAAGACAATGGTAAAACCGTTGTCGCGGTCGATGCCACCGGATGTCCGGTTGCCGGCAATCACCCCGATCGGCTCAGCCTGACATTGTCAGCCATTGCCACGGCCGGAACCGCCATTCTGCTTATTTCGGGCGAGGAAAAATATGACGTTCTCGCCTCAGCTTCAGCCCGTCGTCACGAGGACTGTCCGATAAAGTATGCAATTGATGCGCTCGGCACCCGTCTCGTCGTAATATGGTCGCCATAAATGACAAAAATGAACAAAGCCATTGCAGACATCACCGCCCGAATTGAAGCGCGGTCCCGCGCGTCACGGGCTGATTATCTCGACATGATCGCATCGAGACGGCCGGACAGTTTCGCCCGACTGTCAAAATCAGAGGGCAATCTGGCCCATGCCTCCGCCGGCTGTGCCGTCATGGATAAAGTCGAGTTGCTCGGCGCGGGCTGGGCGAATATCGGGATAATCACATCCTATAATGACATGCTCTCGGCGCATCAGCCGTTTGAGACCTATCCTGGAATCATTCGTAGCGCGGCCCGTCAGGCCGGCGCCACAGCGCAGGTCGCAGGCGGTGTGCCGGCCATGTGTGATGGCGTCACGCAAGGCGAAGACGGGATGGAACTATCCCTGTTTTCCCGTGACGTCATTGCGATGGCCTCGGCTATAGGTTTGAGCCATGACGTTTATGATGCCGCCCTGCATCTCGGCGTCTGTGACAAGATTGTACCCGGTCTGGTCATCGCTGCCTTGCGGTTTGGCTGGATACCGTCAATTTTCGTGCCGGCGGGGCCGATGCCGTCAGGCTTACCGAATCCTGAAAAAGCCCGGGTCCGGCAGCTTTTTGCAACCGGTCAGGTCGGCCGTGACGA
>CBFHPC010000116.1:0-6374 GCA_965657655.1 Henriciella sp. | reverse complement strand
CCCGGGTTCGGGCGAGATCGGGTGAGCAGCTGATTATTTCAAATACCAATATGCTGGAGTTTGAAATTCATAATATGGCGCGGATGGTGCGACGCCGGATCGAAACCGGTTTTGGTGTCGTTTATCAGACGGCACCGGATATGGCGGAAATGATCCCCGATATTGTCGCGAAAATAGTGAAAGCGGTTCCCGGGGTCGAATTTGATCGCTGTGGCCTATCATCATTTGGCGCGAGTTCGCTGGATTACACGCTAGTATTCTACTCGCTCCATCCTGATTATAACCGATCGATGATGGCGCGGTCGCGCGTGCTTCTGGCGCTTTTCAGAGCATTCCGGGACCAGGATATCGAGTTTGCCTATCCGACGCAGACACTTTTTATCGAAGGGGACGAGGCAACGGACCCGTCCAGCATTCGTGAAATTATTGTCGCGCCGGACGAATAGCTTATTCGACCGTCCATCCGCGCGCCGTCTTGCGCGCATTTAGGGTCACGCCATCATCAGGATGATCCGGCGATGCGGTATTGCTGGTCTGCGGCTTGTTCAGCAGCCGGATGATGATCGCCATACAGGCTAAGGTGATCGCGCTGACGGCGGCGGCGACTGTCAGCAGGCCGGCGGCAACGATAATCGAGAAAGCCACAAGGGCGCGTCCGAGGAATTGTCCTATGCGGCTGATCCAGACCAAGATCTTTTGAAGCAGGCCAGGTTCGATTTTATATGCAGATACCATAATGCGCTCCTTACGCTAGAGATGGGCAGGCCTGACCTTAACGTCAATGGCGATCTGACACGAGATTAGTGGCGCGCCGTAATCAGACCACGTTCTGCTCTGATCCGCGCATATGCGCCTGTGATCGCAGCAGCTTTTTCATTCGCGACGGAAATGAATTCCAGCGGTGCGCCACGCGCGACAAAACGATCCGGGTGATGATCTGCGATCAGGCGCCGATAGGCAAAACGGACTTCGGTGAAGCTTGCATCATGCGCGACGCCAAGAATTTGATAAGGGTCGCCGACATCATTGCCGAGATGACTGGCTGCTATCCGTTCGAATGCAATTTCGTCGAAACCAAAGGCGGCTGCAACCGTCTTCAGATAGTTCAACTCGTCATCAGTTACGATACCGTCGGCTGTCGCAATCATAAACAAACCATCCAGAACGCCTTCGAGCAGACCCGGACGACCACGATATTTACGCCCGATCTGCCGAGCATAGGCTTCATAACCGTGGACGCTTTGCTGGGCTATTGAGAAGACCCGCCTGACTGCTGCGGCATCTTTCGGGTCGGTTCGGAAAACTTGCGAGAAAATCGTTATCTCGGGATCAGTTACCTGACCATCTGCTTTGGCAAGTTTTGCACCGAGACCGATAATTGCTGCTGTGAAGTCGAAATCATTCGGGTTGGGCGCCCATTCTATTTCCGCCAGCGATGACGATTTTTTATTGCCGCGTCCAAATATATGTGTGCCGAGTTTGAGCAGTTTTCGCCATAAATCCATTTGTTCATTATATCGCAACTGCCGATGTTCTCAAGCTGCAGGGGGACGGGATTCGCCGGGATAAGATTAAGCTTCTGTTAGGTCGGCGTGTTTTTCTCAAATCCCGGCCTCTGACAGTCTGATATCGACGCCTAAAAGTTGAATTATATTGTTCTCAATCGGAAGCTGCAGTCGGCGTGCCGTGGCCAGTGCCCGGTCCGGATTGGCAATGCTTAATGAGAATTGTTTGAGGTGATCATGTGCTGCCTCCACGAAATCAACCTGGCCATGGTCGAGAGGCATATTTTTAATCCCATTCGTATGATCCGGTTCGACATCAAGCAGACCGCTCCAGCGCGCAGACATCTCGACCGGATTGCGGGCACCGATTGTGCAGCCGTCAATTGTCCCGGGAACGGACGTTTGGGGCCAGTCCGGTCCGCCCCAGCGCCAGGATTTTGGATCGGTCGGGGTATCGATCGAGACAATAGCCGCGCCAATATCGACCGGATGGATGTGGCTCGCAACAATATCTGGCAGATCGCAATTCCAGACCCGTCGCATATTCGCTGCGTCGGCGCGTTGTCTGACGGCGTGGACATCGGGGCTCTGGAAAATAGCCATATAGCCGCCCTGCCCTTGTGAGCGCTCAAGAAAGCGGCCGGCGGCTGTGTCCTCGCGGTGCGGAACCACGACTTCGATAAACTGGTCACCCAGTGCAAACACACCGTTTATCAGACCGAAGTCGCCAACCCCCGGATCGGCGAATGGCGATCCGAGATCAAGAACCTCCTGAACGAGATCTATTCCGGATGCGTCATGTGCAGCGAAGACCAGTTGGCGTAGTCGAATATCGGACATAATTTTCCTCTGCTTTTTCTGTTTTGCCAAATCTTTGCAAATGCCTCAAAGAGAAGCCAGTTTTATATGTTGCATACGGCTCAAACTTGGTTGAGTGGACAATCTGATTTCTAATTGTAGTTAACTAAGATGAAGAGCTTTTTATTAACATGATGACAGCCATATTAATCGTTTCAGGACTGATCCTTCTATATGTCGGTGGCGAGAGCCTGGTGCGCGGTTCGGTCAGCATTGCCCGCCGCTTTGGGCTGTCTGAATTGATAATCGGTCTGACCCTGATTGGCTTTGGCACCAGTCTGCCGGAGCTGGTGACGAGTTTACGGGCGCTGAGCACTGATGCGGTCGGCCTGTCTGTCGGCAATGTGATTGGTTCGAATATCGCAAATGTCTTGCTGGTTCTGGGGGCTGCCGCCGTAGTGGCGCCGATTATTATTTCGCCAAGATCGCTGGTGCGCGACGGGACTTGCATGGTGCTGGCAACGATCGCTCTGATCCTGGTTCTGCATCTGGATATGTTTACCCGCCCGGTTGGTATCGCAATGTTTTCGATGTTGCTGCTCTATCTCATTGGCTCGATCATTCTCGATCATCGGCAAAATGGAGCAGTCGGCGCGTTGCATGGTGAAGAGGCCAGCCTGGTCGAGGCCGAAGATCCCTTATGGTGGGCGATAATTATTACAGTTGCCGGTATCGCTGGCGTGGTTTTCGGCGCCCGGTTGCTGGTCGATGGTGGGACGATTGCAGCCCGTAGTCTCGGGGTTTCCGAAACTGTTATCGGCATATCGGTACTGGCCATAGGAACGAGCCTACCGGAACTGGTGACGTCGCTGGTTGCCGCGCGCAAGGGGAAGGCCGATGTTGCATTGGGCAATGTGCTCGGATCGAATATTTTCAACATCCTTAGCATATTGGGGCTGTCTGCGATTATTTATCCTTTCTCGGTGATGGTTGATATGGGCGGTCCGGCAGGGTCGGTCAGCCTGGTGGCGTCAATGGATATTCTGGTACTTGCACTATCGGTCCTTCTGCTTGGCTTTTTTACTTTTGTCCGGGGCCGGATCGGACGGCTCGAGGGCTTGGCCTTTCTAATTGGTTATGGCTTGTATGTGGCGGTAAGGTATGGGCTGGTCCCTGGCTTTGGAGTTGCAGCATGACGGATCGCAACATTTACGACAATCTGGATCAGCTCGGACAGCAAACCGAAGCGCCGGCATCACCGGAGCAGGCGCAACTCGAGCGGGTTGCCAATCCGCATGCTGATACGCTGTATCTGGCACGATTTGTCTGTCCGGAATTCACCTCGCTTTGTCCGGTGACCGGGCAACCCGATTTCGCCCATCTTGTCATTGATTATGCGCCGGCTGACTGGTTGGTTGAAAGCAAGAGTTTGAAACTGTTCCTCACCAGCTTTCGCAATCACGGCGCGTTTCATGAAGATTGCACGGTCCGCGTCGGCAAGACGATTGCCGACCTGCTTGAGCCGCGCTGGATCCGCATTTCCGGATACTGGTATCCGCGGGGCGGCATCCCAATCGATGTTTTCTGGCAGTCATCGGCCATTCCGGACGGGTTATATGTGCCGGACACCGGTGTTGCATCCTATCGAGGACGTGGATGAGCCGGCCGGCCGACTATTTGGTTCGTCTGGCACAATTCGAGGATATAGATGCCATTCGCCAGCTCATGGCGGTGTCGATGCGGGTTCTACTGCCACGGTTTCTGACCGCGGAGCAGGTTCGACGCTCGGCCGATAGTATGGGGGTCGATACCGGTTTGATTGCCGATCAGACTTATTCTGTCGTCTTCGATGGCCCGGATTTGGTAGGATGTGGCGGGTGGTCGCGGCGCCGGACCCTGTTCGGAGGTGATGCCAGCGCCAACCGTGATGATGCGCTCGCCGATCCGGCGACCGAACCGGCAAAGATCCGAGCCATGTATACGCACCCTGATTATACCCGGCAAGGGATTGGACGCCGGCTTCTGGAGGTGTCGGAACAGGCGGCCCGGTCGGAAGGTTTCAAGTCAGCCGAGATGGGGTCAACCGCGCCCGGCCTCCCATTGTACCTCGCGTGCGGATATGATGTCGTCGAGGATGTCTCGGTCGTCTATGATGATGCGGTGTCGGTTCCGATCATCCGGATGCGGAAATTACTTTAGATGTTAAACGTGTTGGAATTTGTTGCTGCTTTTTTTGCAAGGGAAGCTATAATCTGAAGATGACTGAACTGGATGAAAGCGAGATTATAACCGCCCTGGGTTCGTCTGAAGCCGGCGCCCTGGCGCATCTGTACCGGGCCGAAGTGTATCGGTCGACGACATGGCGCCAGCGCCTTGATGCAACCACCAATTGGGCTGTTGTCTCGACGGGTATTGCCTTGTCAGTCAGCTTTGCAACGACCAAGGCGTCGGCCCTGCCGATTGTTCTGGTGGGTATGTTGACGATTATGTTCCTCATTCTTGAAGCACGGCGGTATCGCTATTTCTCGGTCTGGAAGTTCCGGGCCCGGATGATCGAACTGGCAATCTATGTCCCGATTTTGCGCGGCCAGCCAATATCGGTTCCGCATGATCGTGGTCATTTGCTGTCGGAAGATTATATCAGTCCTCAGCATAGGATAAGTTCACGGCGCGCAATCGGGCGTCGCCTGCGGCGAAATTATGGTGCGATTTTTGCGATACAGGGTCTCGCCTATTTTGCGAAAATCAGCATTCATCCGAATGATGTCAGCACATGGGCCGAGTTTTTCGAGCGCGCACATATTGGTCCCTTGCCCGGCTGGCTCGCGCTGACGGCCGGCATATGTTTTCACATTTTATGGATTAGCCTGGCCATCTCGACATACCGGCAGGATCAAGCTGATACTTCGGCAATGTCGGATTATTTGCGCCCGACGCGGACTTAGTTTTGATGACTCTGACTCTGTGTCTTGCCCAATCAGTAGCAATCGGATAGAGACGCTTTTTTCTTATAATCGTGACCGTCGGACATGGTCATGCAGATTGAATAGGTACACGACGATGAAAGCCGAAGGCCATCCCGATTATCATATGATTACCATCGTTATGACCGATGGTACGGAATATCAGACACGCTCGACCTGGGGCAAAGAAGGCGACCGACTGGTCCTCGATATCGACCCGACTTCTCACCCGGCCTGGACGGGTAATGCGAATTCAGGCCTCGATAGAGGCGGCCGGGTTTCGCGTTTCAACGACAAATTTAAGGGCTTTATGTAGCCGCACGACGCCTCGCGGCGGTGTCAGCCAGTATAAACAAAAACCCGCGCCTATTGCGCGGGTTTTTTTATTGGGTCGGACTGTGATGGTAAAAAAAACCGCGCCGGTCCGGCGCGGTTTTGATTGTGTAATATGACAGGCTGTATGGGCTTGTCTTACTATGAGGAGTAATATTCGACGACTTGCGCAGGTTCCATCTGAACCGGATATGGCACGTCGGAGAGTTCCGGCAGGCGGACAAAAGTTGCCGACATCGCTTTCGGGTCGACTTCGATATAATCCGGCAGATCCCGCTCTGGCGAGCCGAGTGCTTCTAGTACCAAAGCCATATTGCGTGATTTCTCGCGAACCTGAACAATATCGCCGGGCTTGAGCCGGTATGAACCGATATTTGTTTTTACGCCATTGACGGTGACATGACCGTGATTGACGAACTGGCGTGCTGCAAAAATTGTTGGTGCGAATTTCGACCGGTAGACGAAGGCATCGAGGCGGGATTCTAACAGACCGATAAGGTTCTCGGCCGTATTCCCGCGACGCCGTGAGGCTTCGTCAAAGGTTTTACGGAACTGCTTTTCCGTGATGTCGCCATAATAGAATTTCAGTTTCTGCTTGGCCATCAACTGCATGCCATAGTCAGAGACTTTTGCGCGACGGTTTGGACCGTGCTGGCCTGGCTTGTTGGGGCGTTTGTTAAACGGAGATTTCGGGCGACCCCAGATATTTTCTCCAACGCGACGATCAATTTTATATTTAGCCGAATGACGACGTGACATATGCATATCCAATTAT
>CBFHPC010000115.1:0-6522 GCA_965657655.1 Henriciella sp. | reverse complement strand
CCGGATTTGTTGCCGGATCGCGATGGGACAGAACTCCCGATGATGCAAGCTCGCTGACCGGATCGGCAATGATCGGCTTGCGGTTTGGCGGCGCGGATTCTCGAAAGGCGTTCGCGATTGCCGCACAGCTGGACTCCTATTGGGCGGAATAATTATCGCGCCAAATATGCCAGAGCAGATATGTATAGATTTAATCTATATTATACTCCATTAGCATTTATGGTATTTTATTAGTATTATTCCGAAAAACGATTTCCGTTTTTCAATCAAAAGTTGATTGTTGGTTTAATCAACACGCAGCCAAATACATCCAGATGGATTTCAGGAATGACAGACAGTAAAACACCCAACTGGTTGTTTCAAATAGAAGTGCTTCACCGCGCGCTCGCGCTTCTCGACGAGTATGTTGCGTCGCAACCGGACGCGACCGACCGGTTCCTGCGCGCAGAGGTCGCAATCGCCTTAGAAGAATGCAATTCCGCCACTGAGGCTTTAACCGAAACTCTATCGCGTCAAAGCGATGAAATTTCGAAATTAAATGCCTTACTCATAAAGCACCCCCCTCAGACAATACATTAGCGTCACGGCTCGCCGGGGCATGACACCCCCGCACCCGAGAATCCAGCCGGCCTTACCGGCCATGATGGTTCGTCATTATTTGGGAGTACAGCATTAAACCGCCGCAAACATAGGCAGCAGCGTAAAGTTTGACTCTACTTCAGGTTGTTTCTGCGCCAGCGCAAGCTGATTTATTGTCCGGGTGGTCTGGTGGGCGATAACGGGCTCGAACCGCTGACCCTCTCGGTGTAAACGAGATGCTCTACCAACTGAGCTAATCGCCCCAGACGTTCCCTTTGCGACAGACTGCCCCGAAAAGCAAGACAGTCATGTCGATAAAACACAGGTTCTCGACAAAAACTGCCGCACCGCCTGCTTAGTGGCGGACGGAATCGCTGTTGCCGGCAGCACTGGTACGTCCCGACAGCGTTGCAGCCAGAGCTTCCTCATCCTGCTCGGACCATTCAATCGGTGCCAGTGGCCGTATCAATGCCCGGGCCAGAACCTCGTTAATGTCAGACACTGGGATAATCTGCATCTGGTCCTTCACGATATCAGGTATATCGGCAAGATCCTTTTCATTTTCCGCCGGTATAAGCACCGTTTTGATGCCACCGCGCAGTGCTGCCAACAATTTTTCCTTCAGCCCACCAATCGGCAAAACCCGGCCACGCAAAGATATCTCGCCCGTCATCGCGACATCGCGTCGAACCGGATTGCTCGTCAACAATGAAACAATAGCGGTTGTCATCGCGATACCAGCACTCGGACCATCTTTTGGCGTAGCGCCGTCCGGAACATGTACGTGAATATCGGTCGTATTGAAGACGGTTGGCTTGATGCCTAATAAAACAGCACGCGAGCGTACCAGCGAGCTTGCTGCGGAAATCGACTCCTTCATGACATCCCGCAAATTGCCGGTTACTTTTGTATTGCCGCGTCCGGGCATGGACAACGCCTCCACTGTCAGCAAGTCGCCGCCAACTTCTGTCCAGGCCAACCCCGTTACAGCCCCGATCTGATCCTCTTCATCGGCGAGGCCATAGCGAAACTTCCGGACGCCGGAATAGTCCGCAAGATTAGCACTATTAATCGTCACCGCAGTATCATCACTCGCCAATTGCCGCACCACCTTACGGGCAAGACGCGCCAGTTCGCGCTCTAATGAACGGACACCCGCTTCACGCGTATAGAACCGAAGAAGATCACGTATGGCTGACTCCTCAATAATCCATTCGGCGTCGCTTAAGCCATGATCTTCGCGAATTTTCGGCAAAAGATGCTGAACAGCAATCTCGAGCTTTTCGTCCTCTGTGTATCCCGCAATCCGGATAATCTCCATCCGGTCGAGCAAAGGTTGCGGCATATTCAAGCTGTTCGCGGTCGTCACGAACATGATATCCGACAGATCATAGTCAATTTCCATATAATGGTCGTTGAACGTCGAGTTTTGTGCCGGATCGAGCACTTCGAGCAATGCCGATGACGGATCACCTCTGTGATCCATCCCCATTTTGTCTATCTCATCCAGCAGGAATAAAGGGTTTCCGGTTTTGCATTTTTTGAGGCTTTGAATAATTCGTCCAGGCATTGATCCAATATAGGTTCGCCGGTGCCCGCGAATTTCGCTTTCGTCCCGGACGCCACCCAGCGACACTCTGACAAAATCACGCCCCGTCGCATCTGCAATTGACTTGCCCAGCGATGTTTTCCCAACGCCTGGTGGTCCAACCAGACAAAGGATGGGACCGCGTAATTTATTGGTGCGCTTCTGCACGGCGAGATATTCGATAATCCGCTCTTTAACTTTATCCAGACCATAATGATCATCATTGAGCTGTTTTTCAGCCTTTGTAAGATCGGTCGAGATATCCTTGCGTTTGTCCCATGGCAGCGCCAGAAGCCAGTCAAGATAGTTGCGGACAACTGTGGATTCAGCCGACATCGGACTCATCTGCCGTAGCTTCTTTACTTCCTGTTCGGCTTTGGTCCGCGCTTCCTCTGACAACCCCAATTCCCGAATAGCCGTTTCGAGCTCGGACACTTCATCACGTTCCTCGCCCTGGTCACCCAGCTCGCGCTGGATCGCCTTCATCTGCTCGTTGAGATAATATTCGCGCTGCGACTTCTCCATCTGGCGTTTAACGCGATTTTTAATCTTGCGCTCCATTTGGAGCATATCCATCTCCCCTTCCATCAGGGTCAGGATCTTTTCGAAACGTCCTTTAGCCGAGACTTGCTCAAGGAGCTCCTGCTTATCAGCCAGTTTGATTTGCAACTGCGATGAAATGGCATCGGCAAGTTTCGCCGGATCGTCCATTTCGCTAATCGAGGTAACTGATTCCGGTGGGATTTTCCGGTTGAGTTTTGCGTATTGCTCAAACTGTTCATGCGCCGCCCGCATCAGCGCTTCAAGCTCGGATTCATCCTCACTGAGCATTTCGATCACTTCGATGTCTGCGGTATAATGATCGCCCTCATCGTTTAGTTTCAGCAAACGTGCTCGAGACCCACCTTCGACCAGAACTTTCACCGTCCCATCGGGCAGTTTTAGAAGCTGAAGAACCGACGCAACTGTTCCGACGTCATAAATGTCTGTCGCTGACGGATCATCCGCGCTTGGATCTTTCTGGGCGACGAGCATAATCTCATTCTGGCCTTCATCGATCACCTCTAAGGCGCGGACCGATTTCTCGCGTCCGACAAAAAGCGGTGCAACCATGTCCGGAAACACAACAATGTCGCGAAGCGGTAAAACGGGAAGGGTCTTAATGGTCATACGGCTATCCTCAATTTCATGCTTTGTAAGCGGCTCTCAGGCGATCATATCGCGTTCGAGCAATTACATCGTATAATAGATGATGTCCCCACCGCAGCAGTTCAACTCTTGAACAGCTGTTTAAGCAATAATTTCGCAGATACCGTCAGGACGCTTCGCTTGGCGTGACCTGTTTGGCATGGACATATAAGGGCGTGGTCTTACCCTCGACGACATCGGCATTGACCACAACTTCCGCTACCCCGCGCAATGAGGGGAGTTCGAACATTGTATCAAGCAATATCGACTCGAGTATCGACCGCAGGCCACGGGCCCCAGTTTTGCGCGACACCGCTTTATGCGCCATCGCTGCCAAAGCATCATCGGTAAATGATAATTCGACATTTTCCATACT
The DNA here is from genome assembly GCA_965657655.1 of Henriciella sp. Taxonomy (GTDB): domain Bacteria; phylum Pseudomonadota; class Alphaproteobacteria; order Caulobacterales; family Hyphomonadaceae; genus Henriciella. Next base: position 2,791 of record CBFHPC010000115.1, on the reverse strand, counting down.
GAACAATTTTTGATACTGCTTCACCAGCGCATTCTTTGGCTGTGTCAGGATGGTCATCAGCGCGTCTTCGTCCAGGTCTTCCAGCGTCGCCAGAACCGGCAATCGTCCGATGAATTCCGGTATAAGACCGTAACGCTGCAAATCCTCAGGCTCGACGGTTCTCAGGACATCGCCGACCTTACGCGAATCAGGGTCCTTGACCGAGGCACCAAAGCCGATCGATGCTGACTCGCCACGCGCCGAGATAATCTTATCCAGGCCAGCAAAGGCTCCCCCGCAAATAAACAGTATATTAGTCGTATCAACCTGCAGGAATTCCTGCTGCGGGTGCTTGCGCCCGCCCTGGGGTGGCACGGCGGCGACCGTCCCTTCCATCAATTTCAGCAGAGCCTGTTGTACGCCCTCGCCACTAACATCCCGCGTAATCGAAGGATTGTCGGATTTCCGGGAAATTTTATCGATTTCATCGATATATACGATGCCGCGCTGGGCACGTTCGACATTATAATCAGACGCCTGCAATAGTTTCAGGACAATATTCTCGACATCCTCGCCGACATAACCGGCCTCGGTGAGCGTTGTCGCATCCGCCATTGTGAAAGGAACATCCAGCACCCGGGCCAGGGTCTGGGCCAGCAATGTTTTACCGCACCCGGTCGGGCCGATGAGCATGATATTCGACTTGGAGAGTTCAACACCGTCGGCACTCGCCGGATTGGCCAGTCGCTTATAATGATTATGGACCGCAACCGCCAGGATACGCTTGGCATAGGGCTGTCCGATAACATAATCGTCGAGGACCTCATTGATTTCGAGCGGGGTTGGAACACCCTCCTTACTCTTGAAACCTGACGATTTATTTTCTTCCCGGATAATGTCCATGCATAGCTCGACGCACTCATCACAGATGAATACGGTCGGACCGGCAATCAGCTTTTTGACTTCATGCTGACTTTTCCCGCAGAACGAGCAATAAAGCGTGCTTTTCCCGTCACCGGCGCTATTTTGGTTCGACATATACAACCTCAATTACTGACGAGATCAAAGCGCGATTCGTAACAAACGCACTCGTCATTTCATTCTTTTGTAGACAACCAATAGAACTCTGCAAGTTTTGTCTCGCTCGATGTTGGCACTACTGATTGGATACTCAAAAAAACACGACCATTTACTGGTTCAAAATGACCAACGGACACAGTCCTATGCGGGCGGCTGCTCCGGATCGGCTTCTGCCCGCCGCTCGAATACCTTATCGACAATTCCGAATGCAACCGCTTCTTCTGCCGTCATAAAAGTATCGCGATCCAGCTTGGCTTCAATATTTTCATATGACTGGCCGGTATGCTGGACATAGATATGGTTCAAGCGGGTTTTGAGCTCGAGAATCTCTTCCGCATGCCGTTCAATATCCGTGGCCACACCGCGATATCCGCCCGATGGCTGATGCACCATGACTCTGGCGTTTGGCAACGCAATACGCTGCCCAGGCTCGCCCGCCGATAATAGCAGCGATCCCATACTCGCAGCCTGCCCGATACAAACAGTCGATATCGGACACTGTACGTACTGCATCGTATCATATATCGCCAGGCCAGCGGTCACATAACCACCCGGACTGTTGATGTACATTGCAATATCCTTCTTCGGATTTTCCGATTCCAGAAACAGTAATTGGGCCGACACCAGTGCCGCTGTCGCATCATCAATCGGACCGGTTATGAAAATGATTCTCTCTTTAAGGAGTCGCGAGAAAATATCGAAAGCCCGCTCGCCCCGGCTGGTCTGTTCGATCACCGTCGGCACGAGGTTAAGGTCGGTAGGTCGCAGGTCGGTCATTGACATGGGTTTGAGCAACTTTCTTATTTCGGGTGAAATGGCAGAGCCTTAGATATTTGTCCATGTTGGTTGCATTGCAAGCCGTGAATTCTCTGCAAGTGTAAAAAACGGACAAAAAAACCGGGCCTTGAACAAGGCCCGGTTCAATTTCAATCCGTCAGCGACTGACTAGACCTTATAATACATGTCAAACTCGACAGGGTGCGGGTGAAGCTGCAGACGCTCGACTTCTTCTGTTTTCAGCTCAATAAAGCCATCGATCTGGTCATCATCGAACACATTACCCTTTTTGAGGAAGTCACGGTCGGCATCAAGTGCAGCCAGCGCCTCGCCAAGTGATCCACAAACCTGAGGAATCGCATTCGCTTCTTCGGGTGGGAGATCATAGAGATCCTTGTCCATTGCATCACCCGGATGGATCTTGTTCTCAATACCGTCAAGACCGGCCATAAGTAGCGCAGAGAAGGCAAGATAAGGGTTCGCCGTCGGATCTGGGAAACGTGTCTCGATCCGCTTGGCCTTCTCACCCGAGCCGAACGGAATCCGGATCGATGCAGAACGGTTACGAGCCGAATAGGCCAGCATAACAGGGGCTTCGAAACCCGGGACGAGACGCTTGTATGAATTGGTCGAGGAATTCGTCAGCGCATTCAGAGCTCTCGCATGCTTGATGATACCACCAATATAATACAGGCATGACTCAGACAAACCGGCATACTGGTCACCAGCGAAAGTCGGCTTGCCATTCGCCCAGATTGACTGGTGCACGTGCATTCCCGAGCCATTATCGTTGAAGTACGGCTTCGGCATGAAGGTCGCTGTCTTGCCATAGGACGCAGCTACATTGTGGATCACATACTTATACAGCTGCAGATTGTCAGCCATTGTCAGCAATGTGTTGAATTTCATACCAAGCTCATGCTGGGCTGGTGCCACTTCATGGTGATGCTTTTCT
>CBFHPC010000114.1:0-6599 GCA_965657655.1 Henriciella sp. | reverse complement strand
CGGTGCCATAAAAAGAGATGCAAATGACAAATATTCCGGTAATTTCGAGAACAGGCCTGTGGACACCAAAAGACTCTGTCAGCAATGCGGAACTTGTCGAGAGTTTCAACACATGGTCGACCAATTGGAATGACCGGCACGCGGACGAAATTGCTGCCGGAACCCTCGAGCCGAAACCGCTTTCGAGCGTGGAATTTATCGAGAAGGCCTCCGGTATAAAATCACGTTATGTTATTAATAAATCTGGGATCATCGATCCAGATATTATGCGACCTGCAATCCCCGAACGTCCCGATCACGAAGTATCGATCCTCGCGGAAATTGCCGTCGAAGCTGCCCGTCAGGCCTTAGACGCAGCGGGCCGCAAAGCCAGCGACATCGACGCTGTGATTTGCGCCGCATCGAATATGCAGCGCGCTTATCCTGCAATGGCCGTTGAAATACAGAATGCTCTGGGGATTAGCGGATTCGGTTTTGACATGAATGTCGCCTGCTCATCAGCAACGTTCGGTATTCAAACGGCTGCGGATTTTGTGCGATCGGGAAGCGCAAGATCGGTTCTGATGGTGAATCCTGAAATTTGCTCCGGTCACCTGAATTTTACCGATCGCGACAGCCATTTCATTTTCGGCGATGTTGCGACAGCAGTCCTGGTTGAAAATAAGGATATTGCGACAAGTGATCATTGGGAGATTCTCGGCACGTCGTTAAAAACCCAATTCTCCAATAATATCCGTAACAATTTTGGCTTCTTGAATCGCACCGCACCAGAAAACCGCGACAATAGGGACAAGCTGTTTGTTCAGGAAGGACGGAAGGTATTTAAAGAAGTCGTTCCGATGGTGGTTGCGATGATCCAGTCCGAGCTTGACCGGCTGAGTTTACAACCAACCGATCTCAAGCGCATGTGGCTGCATCAGGCCAATGCAAATATGAACAGGCTAATTGCGGCGAAAGTCCTGGGCCGTGAAGCCACACCAGACGACAGCCCGACAGTTCTCGACACCTATGCCAACACATCATCGGCGGGCTCAATCATTGCATTCCATAAGCATAGTGATGATTTCGAAGCCGGAGATCGTGGCCTCATTTGCTCATTTGGCGCAGGCTACTCCGCCGGTACAGTCATGGTTGAAAAATCTTGCCGATAAGCAAATCGGAAATTCGCTGTATGACGTTCGCGCTTTTCCGGCCAACAGGACCGTTGAGATGAGCTCACCGCGCAACAGCAAACCGGCCCCGCCCCGCGTCTGGCAGCGCATGCTATCAGGCCGCCGCCTTGATTTACTCGACCCCTCACCAATGGATATCGAGCTGGAAGACATTGCCCATGGCCTGGCACGTGTCGCCCGCTGGAACGGGCAGACACAGGGCGAGCACGCATTTTCTGTGGCCCAGCATTCAGTTCTTGTTGAACATCTTTGCTGCCAGCTACACCCCGACCTGCCGGCCAAGTCACGCTTAACGGCCCTGCTGCATGACGCATCGGAATATGTGATTGGCGATATGATATCGCCCTTTAAAGCCGTCCTCGGAGATAGCTATAAGGATGTCGAAAGCCGTCTGACCCATGCCATACATGCACGTTTCGGCCTGCGCGCGGAAATTCCGGTCCGCCTCAAACGGCTAATCAAAAAAGCTGATAATATCTGTGCCTGGTTCGAAGCTACACAACTGGCAGGATTTTCATCCGATGAGGCAAATCTCCTATTTGGGCGTCCACCCAAAGGGGTGTGGCTTGATCTCCAGCCACAACCTCCCGAAGCCGCACAAGCTGATCTCATTCGCCATAGTCTCGCCGCACTCGCAATCATTGAGGCCAGGTCATGAGCCTGCTGATCGGCCTATCCGTTGTTATTGTCGGCTACAGCAATGGAACGCCGCAAATACTTACCAATCCAAGCGCCGACGAAGTCGCTGCGCTGCCCTTTGGCGCCTTTGACCCTGACCGGCATCGGACGTTCGAACTCGCTCTTCGGGGCTGGGTCAAGGAGCAGACCGGCTATCAGCTTGGCTATGTCGAGCAATTATACACATTCGGTGACCGTAATCGTGAAAGCAGGGCGACAAATCTGTTCGAAACACCGGCCGGCACCCGGATTGTCAGCGTCGGATACCTCGCACTGACCCCGCAGGCACAATATATTCCAGAGGGGTCGGAAGCCCGCTGGCATGGCTGGTATCAGCATTTCCCATGGGAAGACCATCGTAGCGGCAGACCGCCCATTCTGGACGACATCATCATTCCTCATCTTGAAAAATGGGCGGGACCTGATCCTGACCGGCTATCGCGGCTCGCCACGGCATTCGCAACCGATTCAAAAGAATGGATCGATGAAGCCGTTCTGGAACGTTATGAATTGCTCTACGAAGCCGGCCTCGTCCTCGAATGCGCCCGCGACCGCGAACTAACACTTCCCAGCATACGACTCGGCGACGCCATGGCCTCTGATCATCGGCGTATTCTGGCAACCGCCATGAGCCGTCTTCGCTCAAAGATCCGGTATCGCCCCATCGTTTTCGAATTAATGAATGATGAGTTTACCCTATCGGCGCTTCAAACGACGGTCGAAGCCGTGCTTGGGCAACCACTCCACAAGCAGAATTTCCGGCGCGGTCTCGACCGCAGCGGCCTCGTCGTTGCCACCGGACGCATGCGGACCCAGACCGGCGGCCGGCCAGCCGCTCTATTTCGCTTCGCACGCGAGGATGTCCAGCATGGTACCGCAAAAATATTAAGTATTCCCGTCATCAAGTCTTAGCGGCGCGGCAGGATCCGTGACGCCGCCAAAAAGACGGGGAACAGAAAGCCTGCAGCAAGCCCGCCAATATGTGCGGCCCATGCAATCGGTAGCTGTATCAAAACTTCACCAACCGCCAGGCCGATATTTATCAGCAGCCACGGCATCGCCATGCGCAATGCTCCCCGCCAGCGTGCCTCCAGCCAGCCCATGGCCGGCAATAGACCGGATAATGCAGATGACGCCCCGATCGCTGCGCCGTATTCATTCTGCCAAACAAACACCGCCATCTGGGCGATGCCGCCCCCAATCGCGCAAACAAAAAAGAACGCAAGAAACAGCACATTCCCGCGCAGCGAGGTCCCCAAAGCACGCGCGACTGGCGGCCCGAACATGATCAAGGCCGACATATTCAAAACCAGGTGAAAAATCCCACCATGCAAGAAAACATGCAGACCATAAGGCAGATAAGCTCCCAATAGCCGATTTTCCTGATGATAATCGGTAATGTGAAGCACCGCAGCCGCGCTCATCATCTCATATTCGATATCACCGGGCACAAAGAATTGCAGCAGGCTTGTGCCGGTAATGAGCAGGCCGAGCATAAGAACCACTTTCGGGAAATGCTGGTTCAGAACGGGTATCCCCTGCGATTGCTGATGATTGCCAGTCATTTTTCCGAAATTGCCCTCCTCATGTCATGCCACGACCAACATCGGCAGCCACCCTGAAGCGTTTTCTCTATCAGCATTTCCGCCGTTTAGTAAGAAAATTCGATCTTCCGTACGTCGGCTAGAGGTTTTAACGATCGCAAAATCGTATATACCCTTCACAAAAAGCACCAATCATAGAACAAAGAGATATGGCGCACTCAAACGACAGACCAATTGCGAACCTACCATGCCGTCCAGACGATATTGACGACTTCATGGCGTTGGCAGACGCTGTTGCCAAACAAAAGCGACAACGGTTTACACCCATCCGGCGAAAGGTGCTGAAGCTGCTCGCCGAAAGCAAAGCCCCGACCAAGGCATATGATTTGTTAAAAAACCTCGACGGGACCGGCGCATCGAAACCGCCAACGGTTTATCGCGCGCTGGATTTTCTTCTCGATCTGGGCCTCGTCCATAAAATTGAGACGCTGAATGCCTATGTCGCCTGCGGGCATGCCAATCACATGCATAAAGCCGCCTTCCTGATTTGTAACACCTGCTCGAATGTTCAGGAGCTGCACGCTGCCGACACAGCAAAAATACTCAAAATCGAAACCGACTCCATCGGCTTTGTGCTTGACCGAAGCGTGATAGAAGCGCACGGCCGGTGCGCGGAGTGCGCCGCGTGATCGACCTTTGGAAGGGCAGCGCCAATAGCTGGGATTGTGACGAAATGGGTCACATGAACGTCCGTGTCTACGTTGAAAAAGCACTCGAAGGACTCAGCACGTTTGCCGCGGCTATCCAATTGCCTAATGCTTATAGGAGCGGAGCAAACTCCACCCTGCAACCGAGCGAACAACATATACGGTTTATTCGCGAGGTTATGCCCGGCCGACCATTAAGCATGCAAGGCTGCGTTCTCGAATGGGACGATATGAGCGTCCTTGTCTATCAGGAAATTCGACACAGTGACGGGCAACCGGCGGCCGCATTCCGGACCCGCCTGTTCCATATCGATGCCAGAACCGGCGAACCTTTTCCCTGGAATCAGGCAGCCCGCAACAGTTTGGACGCGCTTGTCGACCTGCCCCCCGGCGACACCCAACCGAGGGGGCTTGATATGTCAGGCCTGCCGGTCGCCAACGAGCGAGCCAATATGACGACGATTACCGATGTCGGCGCGCCCGAAATAGGCCGTGGCACAGTCCCGGGCCAGCATCTCGACATTCATGGTCGCATGCTTGCCTCATGGTTCATCGGACGTATTTCAGACTCCGTCCCAAACTTATTGTTCGACTGGCGAAAAGACGTCGCCAATGCGAGCCCCGGCGCAAAAATGGGGGCGGCTGTGCTCGAATACCGTTTAGTGTTCAGAAAATGGCCACGCGCAGGTGATCGCTTTGTTATTCACTCTTCACTGGAAGAGATTGGCGACAAAACCCATTCCCTGGTGCATTGGGTGATGAACCCGGATGATGGTGAAGCCTGGGCCACAACACAGGCCGTGGCGGTAACCTTTGACCTGAACACGCGAAAAGTCATCACGACCCCGCCCGGGCCGATGCAAGCACTGGCAAAAATCGCCCCCCGGGGACTACGCCTCTAGGGTTGCAAGCTCCGCGGCAGGGCATTTGTCTCAGTCGCGTCCATTCCCTCAATCAAATTCGAGATGAACTGGGATAACTGATCACGCACGGCATAAGGGGCCTCCATCGGCAGGAAGTGACCCGTATTTGGACAATCCTTGACAATCGCTGCCGGAACCTTGCGGATCAACCGCTCGACAACTTTTTTGGTCATCACCGAATCATAGGCCGGACGTAGTATTGTTATCGGAATTTTCTTTTTCCTGATAATCGAAAGAGCCCGCCATGGCCGGTTCCTCTGAGCGGCAAATGTCGCCGCTTCAAATTCCGGTCGACATAATAGCGACCACGTCTGCTCTTCGGCATCCGGCTCACCATCGTCCGTGCGGTCAAATCCATCGAGAATATAGTCGCTGAGAAACGGCTCGCGCCAGTTTTTGAAAGCCTCACGGTTTTTGTAAGATTCGAAGACTTCAGCCGTTGAAGCAAAATCAGAACGGCGGCGCTTGGCCTGGGTCACCATCGGACTTTTATGCCGCATAAACGGCATCAGGTGAGCCCAACGATAGATTGACGGCTTTAATATAACTGGATCGGCCAAAACCAGTCCTGCAACTTTTTCGGGTCGCGCGGCTGCCGCCAGCAGCGCCACTGTCGCGCCCATTGAATGGCCACCGAGAACAACTTTATTTGCCGGCGCTTCACGATCCAGAAAAGCAATAACATCGTCGCGATGCTGATTCCAGGATTTCATTTTCCTCGTATTCGTCGGCAATTCGGTACGTCCATGGCCACGCAGATCGAGGGCATGGATTTTGGTCCGCAACCCTAAAGGCGCGAGCAGGGACTGATAGGTCATGGCATTGAAGCCGGTCGCATGCAGCCAAAGCGCCGCGAGGCGTGTCGCCGGGTCACCAAACTCAAGCGCCGTCATATGCCCGTCTGGTGTTTCGAATTTAAATCGTCTCATACTAGTTTGATCCAAATATTTTTCTCAGTAACTGGGTGGTGCGCGCCACCGGATCACGTCGAATTTTTGCTTCCTCAGAAGCAATAAAAGCAAAAAGACCATTCATGCCAGCCTGTACTGCATGTTGGGTCAGATCTTCTTTGTAATCATCAATGTGGCGGGCCAAAAATGGTTGGCTGATCGCGACCCGGTCCATTGCCAGATAAGCCCCCGAACGGTCCAGTGTTCGTTCGACAAATGGCGTGAACCTGATGATGAGTTCTGGTTCGGTTTGGGCGCGAAGAAAGTTTGTTATCGCATCATCATCACCGCGTAGCAGACCGACAGCATCGCGTATCGTCAACTTTCCAACCGCATCAAGAATGAGACTCTGGGCCACCGGAACCGCATCCTCGGCTGCCATGTTCATTCGCCGCTGCAAATCATCAAGCGGCGACGACAGGCCGAGCGGGCGCAGATCATTCTGAAGGCCGCGTAGTCGCGATGGCAGGTCGATCCTTATTTCCGGGCGCCCCCAATAGCCATCGCGGACGCCGATCTTTTCAACGGTACGTTGCAGGCTCACTTCCAATGCCTGCTTCAGGCCGCGGTCGAGTTCCGCCCGTGTTATCGTCTGCTCCGATCCTGATTGTCCGATTTCCGAGCG
>CBFHPC010000113.1:0-6631 GCA_965657655.1 Henriciella sp. | reverse complement strand
CCGAGGAGGCTACGCAAGTTCTCCGATTGATCGTCGAGATCGATCCAATCTTCATCAGACGGCTCAAGCCCGCCTTGATCGCGCATGAGATCGACCCAGGCTACAGTCCGCGGCGAGACGTCATGTGCTATGGCCCTGGAGGTTGGGTCGTATCCCACAAGCTGATTGAGCTGACCATAAAGAGCAAAGTCGCCTGCGCCTGGACGGCTCCCAAGCATAAAGGGTTGGTCGGACAAGCGTCGCTCCATGGCGATCAAGAAACGGCGAAAGCTTGCATCAATCGTTGGAGTTGTTGTTTCATTCGAACCGACGACATGAAGACGCCCAACCTGACGCGTCACGACCCATTCCTTGCGTGCTTCAAGTGTATCTTGAGCGAGCGTTACGTTCAGCCCCAAGGGTATTAATTGCGCTGCATTCTGAGCATCAGCCTGATGCGCCCAGCGATAGTGAAACATGTATTTGGTGCACCATTCATCGGCGAAATCTTCTATCAAATAGTCAATAAAAGCCAAAACCGGATCGGGCGGCAGGACTGAGCGGCCTGCGTACTCTTCCTCCAAACGCCGAATGAGCGGAGTGGAGTCGCAGCGCGCCTCAATCTTTCCATTCTCGTTAAACAAAAAAGTTGGTTCAAAGATCGGGTTCGGTTTTTCTATGCCATTTGCATCGCAAAACTCTGATGGAACGGCCCAACTGACCGCATAGGGAATGCGACGATAGCGAAGCAGTGCCACCATCTTCTGGGTGTATGGCGACCCGATTCCGCCCGCCAGTTGAAGCGGCTTCGACTGCGTTATTTGACTATCTCCGCCGTCTGTTCAGCAACGCCCCGAACCACCTCTGGCCGTTCCAAGCAAATGAAATGGTTTGTACCGCTGGTCTCGATGATCGCGACACCGCTATTTCGCTCCCTTCCCTGCTCTGCACTGGCCACCATGCTGGCCCGGTCCAGCGTCGTGTCGCGCTCACCAACCAACACTTTCGCCTCAATGAAATTGTCATACAGGTCGAACCCAGCCTCGCGTTGCCAACGGACAATAGATTGAACATTCCTGACGCACGTCGTGTAGCTGCGAGCCGTGCTGAACACTGACCGGCAGAGGCGTGTCTTTAGCGGCGTGGTGGGCATCATCATCGGCATCTTCAAAAGCCGCTCTGTGCTGATTGTTCGGAGGTGCCCGAAGAAGATCGGCATTAAGTAGCAGGCAATCATGTGCGGAATGGGTTCGGAGCCCCGTCCAAATGTTCGCGCTTGCGGAAGCACCGGCGCTTCGAGCAGCGCGCTGACAGTTCGATGTTGGCTCACCATTAAATCCGGGCGCTGGCGCCCCGCCTCTAGGACGACTGCTCCGCCTCTAGAATGACCGTGTATGAGGACGTCGCGACCGCTGGCCAGACGCTCAAGAGCCAATCCGAGATAAAAGCCGTCATACTCGATACTTCCAACCGCATAAGGATTGTCCGTCCAATGCAATGACGTCGCCTGATCAGTCGGAAATGGACAGTGATAATTCGCATTATTGATCAGGATCAGCTCTGCCTCATCATCCTGGTAGAGATCCACGAAGTAGCGCATGTCTTCCAGAAACCCGGGGAAACAAATGATTGTGCGTTCGCGCGAGCTCCGCGCGGCGCGATGGGCAATATAAGTTTCACCCACGCGCAATATCTTGCCTTCGAATGAGTCGAAATGGAGCTGCGGCAAGTTCCGCCGCGCCCAGTATTCGCGGTATGTGTGTGCAAGAAGCAGAAATATGATGGGTATGAACAGCAGGTACAGCATGCGGACCTATACCGACGCCGCGGACTGTACCGATTTCGCCGCCTGCTGTTTTGCCAAAGCTCGACCACAAAGCCAAAAATGCAATGACCCCCACAAGCCGATCAGCGAAAAATATGCGAGGGCGACGCTAAGTGACTTGTCGCCGTAGCGCGGGCCGAGAAGATCGCTGAACGCACCCACGATCACTGGTCCTAGCCCCATACCGATAAGGTTGGTGAAAAACGATTGCAGGGCAGAGGCAACAGCTCGCATGTTCACCGGAGAAAGCGTCTGGATCATTGCCAGGGCTGGACCAAAATACAGGTTCGCCGCGAATCCAGGAATGACAAAAAAGAGCATAGCTGTCTTCAGATCGTCTGCCAGTAAGCCGAGTATGAAGAACGGCATGGTAAAAAATGGAACCGCGGCCATCATCCACATGCCGTACTGAAATCCACGAATGGAAAGGCGATCAAACACTTTGCCTGCTACAACAGCGCCAATAGCGCCTAAGATCCCGAACACACCCGCCATTAACAGGCCCGTTTGAGACTGGCTGAGCTCGTGGGTGCGGATAAAGAACGTCGGCAGCCATTGCGTAATGCCGTACGAAATCATCCCGGCGACGACCAACCCAGCTACCAGATGGCGCATCGCCGGATTGTTCCACATTGCAATTGCAGTGGTTCGAATAGCCGGCGGTGGTGCCGGCGTTTCGGAATCAAATGTTCCTCTTGGAGGTTCTCTTAAGAACTTTGCCATGAGGAATGCCAACAACACGCCAGGTAAACCAATTGAAATGAGCGCTGCTCGCCACCCATGCGCTTCCGCGATCATTCCACCTCCCACGAAGCCGAGGATCATCCCGAAGCTCCCTCCCAATAAGAGGATCGCCATCGCAAAACCGCGGCGTTTTGGTGGAAAATAATCCGCGAGAATAGACTGACTGGCCGGGCCGACTCCCGCCTCTCCAACGCCGACACCGATCCTAAAGATGAGCAGTGTAACGAATCCCATGGCGAGACCGCCGAGTGCTGTCATAATCGAAAAGACCAGCAAGCTGGCAACGATGATCCACTTCCGGCTAAACTGATCAGCTAGACGCGCGATTGGAAGTCCCATCGTCGCGTAGAACAATGCAAAGGACACACCACCGAGAACCCCCAGTTGGGCATCACTCAGCCCAAACTCGGCCTTAATGTCCGGAAATAGGATAGACAGGATCATGCGATCGCTGATCGACAGCGTGAAGGCCAGAAGGAGGAGACCTAGCGCAGTACGGTGACCTGCTAACGGCTTACCTGCTACATCATGCGTCGCAGCAGAAACGCGATGCGATCTGTTCCGTGGAGCCTGAGCCATCAGTGAAATTCAAGCTCTTCATCATTCAGTTTGCCGAACCGCAACCCAATCAGATCGCGGATATAATTCTGGTAGTTCTTCCAGGGCAGCCGATCTCCCTGCTTTGGGAATTGTTCTCGCGAACGCAGCACATATCCGGCATCGAAATCCAGCAAGGGGATTTCTCCAACTTCACCTCTTAGGCGGGGCGTCACATTGGCGTAGCCATGTGTCGCCATCTTTTTCAGCAGGCGACAAACATATCGCCCGGTTAGATCAGCCTTGAGCGTCCAGGACGAATTCGTATAGCCAACTGTAAACGCCATGTTCGGCACGTCAGAAAACATCATGCCGCGAAAGATGTAGTGATCGGTAAAATCAACGTCCGCACCGTCAATCGCGTAGCGAATACCTCGAGCGAACTTAAGGTTCAGCCCCGTGGCGAGAATAATGATATCCGCATCGAGCTGCTTACCCGACTTAAGTTGGATGCCCGTCTCGTTGAACTGATCAATATGGTCGGTGACAACCTCCGCTCGCCCCTTGCGAATTGCCTCAAACAGGTCGCCATCCGGAACGGCACAGAGACGTTGATCCCACGGATCGTATTTGGGCGTGAAGTGCGTATCGACGTCATAATCTGGGCCTAGCTCATCACGGACTCGACCCAGAAGCATCTTGCGGACATCCTTCGGGCGTTTGCGAGACATATGGTAGATGTAGATTTGAAAGAAGACCTGCTTCCAGCGGGTCAGATGAAAAGCCCAACTATCGGGCAACCATTTGCGTAAACCAGTTGCTAATGCCTGATTGCCCGGGACGCTCGCAATATAAGTTGGCGAACGCTGCAGCATGACCAGGCTGGACGTCTCATCCGCCATTGACGGCACCAGCGTCACCGCGGTCGCACCACTGCCAATGACAACGACCCGTTTGCCACGATAGTCGAGATCTTCCGGCCAATGCTGGGCGTGAACTATCTCGCCCTTAAAATTGTCCGAACCTTCGAACTCGGGCGTGTAGCCCTGCTCGTAATCATAATAGCCACTGCAATTAAGTATGAACTTGCAAGCGAGGGTAACGGTTTCGCCGGTATCGCTCCGTTCTGCCGTAACGTGCCAAATATTATCCCGAGAGGACCATTCAGCGGAAACAACTTTGTGATTGTAGCGAATATGCGGCTCGACATCATACTCTTTCGCGGCTTCGCGAATGTAGGCCAAAATCTTGTGACCATCTGCGATAGACGAGTCATCCTTCCAAGGTTTGAACCCATAGCTGTAAGTGTACATATCGCTGTCTGAGCGGATTCCAGGGTAGCGAAACAAGTCCCAGGTTCCGCCGCTGGCAGCGCGCGCTTCGAGGATCATAAAGCTTTGATCTGGGCAGTGCCGCCGAAGCTGGCAAGCACCGCCAATGCCCGACAGGCCAGCACCCACGATCAAAACATCGACGGTGTCTTTTGGGCTATTCATAATAGACTACTCCACAAATGTATCTGTGCCGGTGGCGCTGTACCAAATCGGCGAGGACCAGGCGCGTTCCTGAATTGTTGCAGGCAAATCCGAGCGCGGCTTCTTACCCGACCGCATTGCGTCCCAAGTGGACCAACGGCAAACCGGGTTCTCGAGGACACGGACATAGTAAAACGCCTCCTGATCCGGGGAGAAATCCGGGTCACGCCACATGGTCTTCAACTCTCCGGCCCCAGCATCTGCTGAGATCGAGCAATCGTCGGAGGAGACGCGAGCCCCATTGTCTGGACAACGATGCGTATCAGGATCGACGTTCAGTCCGTCAGAGCAAGCAACGTCGTACACGAGCTCTTGATGCTCTCCGTCTTCGCGCCAGCCCTTGATAATTTGCACGCGCTGCAGTTGCGCCGTGTTTGGATCGGCCGCCGCCCAGGCGAGAAAAACGGGCGCTTGATCGTCGTCCGCTTGCAATGTTCCGCCCATGGTGATGCCATTTTCATATGCGATCGACACCAGGTCCGGGTCGTGCAGCTGAGCGTCCGTGAAGTCGTACCCCGCGAAAAAGCGAACCTTTATGCGCGTGCCGCTGGTCGCGAAAGTCTCTTTACGCCGTAGCGCATCATAGATGGATTCACGGGTATTCTCTTCGGCCCAGACACCAGCAATGCCCGAGGCCCCCCAATACTTGTAGCCGGCAAAGTCGATGTAATCTTTGCCATCAACCTTATCGACCATTTCCGGTGCATTCCAATTGAGCAATGTTCCGTACATGAAACTCGCGGGCACAGAGCCGCGCTTTTCAGCATTGCTATCGAATGATCCAATTTTGCCGAAATAGTTGAATTCACTCAGCGACGCCGCACCGGTATGCGTGTCTGACGCGCCAACGAAACCGAATTTGTAAGGATTGCCCCCACCCGTTTCGGCAATGGCCAAACCACGATGCAACCCATCCCGAACATAACTCCCCTCGGGATCGCTAGGAATCCTGGTGTTGGTTATTGACTGAAAGATTTCGAAATTGGCCCATTCGTCATTCGGCGACAGCGCTGGATGCGTTTCCGAGGTCCCTTTGACCTGGGTGATTTCGACCAGAGGTTCGTTGCGTCCGCGCTGAGATGAATATTCCTGATCAATCGGGTTGCCCGACCAATCAGTAAACATGAACATGGCGCCGTTTGAGCCATTACTATTGTGCGGAATCGCGAGGCTCTCTACGCCTAGAGCACGAATGGCGTCCATCCAGTCCCACAGGCCTTCTGGATTGATGCTGTTGAACCGGGTGAAGGGCAAAATTGGCAGGCGGTCAGTGCCACGAAAGATCACGTTCCGATGCAGCGCCTCGCGCTTGGCGGTCGAGGACGTGAACTCATAACCGGCAAAGGTGGTGAACTGTCCTGGCTTATACGCGGCATCGGCAGCCGCAATTGATTCCATCCATGCCGCACGACTGATCTCGCCAACTTCGTCTTTGCTGAGCGTGCCATCTCGCATCCCGCCAACGATATCGGAAATAAAATTGTTGAAGAACTGGCTCCGTTTGCTCAAGTCACGAAGTCCGCCATCAACCCGTTTGTTGATATCGTGATACGGCTTGGCGAAGTCATACTTAGAGAAGTCGGTGGATGTATCGGCAGCTTCATTGATCAATCCGAGGAACACGCCGTGATCCGTGACGGCATAAAAGTCCAAAGGCTGCACCAGCTGAACTTCATAGCCGCCCGGATGCTGAATCGCCTCGCCCTGCGCGTAACGGTAGGCATCAGCGGGAGTCGCTGTGGTACCGAATGCCGAGGCGTCAAACGAAAACTCTGTATGGACATGCAGGTCACCAAAATAGGCGTTTCTGTCCGGGTTTGGCGCCGGCCGAACTGCACCTGATATGGCTGCTTGAGGACGGTCGATAATATCTTCCGTTGGCTCAATGATCGTGTTCGTGTTCCGAAAATAGTGGTCAGCTTGTGCACGCTTATGGAACGCTGCATTCTTTTCAGGACTGGAGCGCCCATTCAGCATCATGACGCCCGCTGCCGAAAAGGCGACCACACTC
>CBFHPC010000112.1:0-6647 GCA_965657655.1 Henriciella sp. | reverse complement strand
GTAAACAATGGTACCATCGAATTCATAGGCTGACAGGATCCGGGCCGCCTCTAGCGTCCCGGCCAGACCGGTCGCATTATCATTGGCTCCCGGACTGTCGGATACAGCATTCTGAATATCGCTCACACGACTATCAATATCACCGGACATCATGACGACGCGGTCAGGGTCAGACACCCCTGTTTGAATAGCCAGCACGTTGACAATCTCTGTCGGCTCCGGAATGCGATTACCATCAACCACAGTGTCGCGCACGTAAACGACGTCGAGACAGCCGCCACAAGCGGCCGAGATCGTTTCAAATTCCTCGAAAATCCAGCGTCGGGCCGCCCCGATCCCACGGGTTTCGCTCTCGGTTTCGGACAGGGTGTGACGGGTTCCGAAGCCGGCCAGCGTCCGGATATCGGCCTCAAGCCGGACTGCGCTTGGCGCGACAGCAATCGCATGAAAATCAGCATTCTCGCCGATGGCCGGGCGAGAGCCTGCAGGCTCGGCCATAGCCGATAAGGTGGCGCCCAGACTGAAGGCCGCCAGCAGCCTAACCCTAAAGCCTTCTCGCAAATCTTGCACCATCCTGCCCCCCATCAAAAAATAAGTCTCGTCGCAATATTACGACGACTAAAAAGGGGAATTATCCGTGCAGAAGACTGTTCGGTCAATTCGCCTATTGTCGATATCAACCTGACACTGGGGAAAACTGACGCTTCCGGCGATCAACCGCACGCCAATAAAAACATCACAGGATGGTAGCATCTGCCAAGCGCGCTGCAGCTAAGGGCGTAACGCATGGCCTGATACCGCGGCATGCCCGCCCACTATGGTAGCCGAGACGCGCGTGTTTCATCGAAATTACGCGAATTCTGCGTTGACGAAGTCCGAGACAGCCCGTACATCCGCGTTTCGGTTTCGTGCCCAGATGGCGGAATTGGTAGACGCGCTACGTTCAGGTCGTAGTGTCCTTTTGGACGTGGAGGTTCGAGTCCTCTTCTGGGCACCAATCTACTCTCCAAAGTGGTTTTATTTTATCTATATTTATCCCCAAAACACTGACTGGTCTGGTTAAGGTGAGATAACTTACTTTTGGGCTTGCCAATAAGATCGCACCAATCAGGGTACTCTTCTTGGAGTACCTCAAATCTGAGACGTGCATTTTATATCGGATTACCGTCTGCTTAGCGTATGTCCGTTTGAAGCCGAACCAGATGACGATAGTCGTGTCCAGTTTCAGGTAGATTTCTCAAAACCTCAGTCATCGATTTGTGCTGTGTCGATTTCAGATATTTCCATCCCGAGACGAAGCTGTCCCATTGGGTTCCAATCATGGAAACCCTAGATAATCAGGAAGTTTTGTTTTTGCCGGCTGCCAATCGAATAGCTTTTCGGATGTTGGACCATCATTGAACAAATGCCACTAAGCTTCCTTCGCCGGCATACTGAACGAACGGCTAGTCGATATTCTAATTCATTCTTGCAGAAATTGAAAAAGAAGCTGTCTTTATGAACTGGAAACTCGGGTTCCCCCTGCTTAACTTGATTTCTGCGGTCCGTTCTCAAAACAGCATTCCACATGAGTATTGTTTTGTTTTCTCGAGAAATAAATTTTCTCGCATTTGAGTCCGTGCTCGCGAAAAGAGGTTTGAAGCGGAGAGACTTTCGCCAGACATGACCAAACGGCTTGAGGCGTTCATACACAGCGAACAGTCATTTTGAGCCTCTATTCTGGAAGACCCCTTTCGGAATACACTTATAGCATCACCGGTAGCGGCATTATTTTACTATTGCGCCAATACGGCGCCTCTTTCACGTGTGGTTGCTAATTCACCTGCTGCTTCGCTACAATCTAGATCGTAATACCCAGATGCATCAAAGGCCAGCGAGGCCGTGCGGCGGCCAAAAAGACGAGGCCTTATTATAATTGCAGATGATATCTGTCCCCGTTTACATGATATGAGCTATTTCATCAGGGTGGCTTTATATGACCGGTAAATAGGCGTAGCCTCGAAATTGGAAGCAGAGAGCATCACATCCGGCCATTGATGATCGGCTCATAAGGATGCCTCGCAAAGATAGAACCAGATGGCGAGGGCGGGCTTATGACACAGATGACTTCGATCAGGCACGAGCGCCGGTTCTTGTCTTGGGGAGCGGGACTGATCCGGTCTTTATGCCTGCTGCTGGCCGGGGTCGGGCTGATATCACTCGGGGCTATGGCCCAGAGTGTTTCCAGCCTGGCGGTCGCCGCAGAAGACGGCGACGCCCAGGCTCAGTTCGAGCTTGGTCTCGCCTATGATGCTGGCGATGGCGTTTCCGCCGACATCCAGACAGCCTTGAGCTGGTATCGCCGCGCAGCCCAACAATCCCACGCCGAAGCGATGTACTATATCGCGCTGACCTTCGACTATGCCGACCGGGTTGACGAGGACAATGAGGCAGCCGCCGATTGGTACAGGCGCGCCGGAGAATTGGATCATGCCGCAAGCCAGGCCGCACTTGGTCTGATGTACGAGATCGGCGAAGGCGTGGAAACCGATCTTAAGGCGGCCCGAAACTGGTATGAGCGCGCCGCGGACAATGGCAGTGCCGATGGCATGGGCTATCTTGGCGATCTATATATGCGCGGTGCCGGTGTTGATGAAGATCCGGCCCGGGGCCAATCATTATTAGAAGACGCCGCATCAGGGGGCTCGTTCTATGGCCAGCTCGAATTGGCTAAAGTGCTGCTGGAAACCAATGCAGCCGGAGAAGACCGTACTGAAGGGCTCGCCTGGTTACTCATTGCCGGCGAGACAGCCTCAAACGATGGTGAACAATCCGCCCGCACCGAGCTTATAGAATCGACTGATCCGTCACAGGCCGAAATGTCATCCGCTCGCCGACGCGCCCTGATATTAAGCCAGAGCCTTTTGCAACAAGACGGAGATGAGGCCGCTTCAGGATACTGGCTAGAGACGTCAGAAGCCGCCTTAATCGAGGCCGCACAAAGGGGACTGAGGACGCTCGGCTATTATTCAGGCGAGATTACTGGCAAAACCGATGCGGATTTTGATACGGCGCTGGCAAGCTTTACCGCCGATTGGCGCTATGCCGAGAGCCCCGACATCACCCCGAACCTGCTCATGTTTATTGGCGGCGCATTAGCCTATGAGATCTATGACACCAATGAAGCCAACAGCGATATGGTCGATAATGCCGGATCCGGCTTCTATGTCAGCGCCGATGGCGGCATTGTGACGAACGAGCATGTGATCGCGGGATGCAACCGGCTTACCCTGCCCAATGGGGACGTACTGGAGGTCATCGCCAGCGAGACAAGTTCTGACCTCGCTCTGCTGCAGGCGCCGTCCCCAGATGGGCATGCGGTTCTTTCGCTGCGCGCTGGGCGCGGGGTACGCGCGGCAGATCCAATCTGGGTCGCCGGCTATCCACTCGGCGGTTATCTCACCCGTGACATGTCGGTCGCCGCGGGAAATGTTATGGCTCTGGCCGGCATGGGCCAGGACAGGCGGGAATTTCAGATATCGGCGCCCATCCAGCCCGGCAATAGCGGGGGACCGGTGCTGGATCAAGCGGGACGCCTTGTCGGTGTTGTCGTATCCGGGCTCGATAAGCTGGGTCTTGCGGCCGAATTCGGGGACCTGCCGGAAAATGTCAACTTCGCAATCTCTCTGGGAACCTTGCAGTCTTTCCTAGACACCCATCAGGTCAATTACATGACGGCTGCCGATCCAGCCGTCAGAGGGGACGTCCCCCCTATCGATCCGTCGGCCATTGTCGCCATCATGTGTGAATAAATTCGCCACCGGCGGCCGTCCGGACCTGTAGCCGAGCGTGACGGTCCAGCACGCGCTAAATGATGACGCAGACGTCTGACGGCCATAATAATAAAGACCGTCGCAAAACAACCCTGAATGTTTTAGGGATTGGCCGGCGTCAACATTGCCGGCCCACACGCATAGCTGTCAGATTCGGGTCGGGGTTGTCAGCAGCAAGCACCGTCACCGACCTCAAAGCAAGGGACAGAGCACCGCAAGCCCTTCACCCGGTCAGAACAATACGATCCGGACAAATTTTGCCGGTTGCCTTTATAATTCCCAGGTCCGGCAAAGCCGGATCGGGTTCCGCACGCTGGCAGACCCGATCTGATTAGGTCCTTCAAACAGGACACTGCGGTGAAAACCGGCCCGGTTAGCCGATCTCGGTAACCATAGCGTCCCGGGACTTGCGAACTTTCTTCATTGGCAACAACCAGTCCGACTGTGGATCACGATAACCAAGCGGCATTAGCACAACCGACCGCAACCCCCCCGCCTGCAAACCGAGAATACGATCCACCTCGACTGAATCAAAACCTTCCATCGGCGTACTATCGACTTCCTGTTCAGCTGCCGCGACAAGCGCAACGCCCAAAGCAATATAAGCCTGACGCGCCGCATGCGCGTAGTTTACCTCAGCATCCCGCGGCACGTAATTTGCTTTAAGATTACTGTAATAGGCGTCCATCATCGGCAGATCGCCACGCTCTTCCTTAAGCAGGCGCGTAACATCATCAATGCGCTCATTTGTGTAATTGTCCCAGGCGGCGAAAACCAGAAGATGCGAGCCTTCCACGATCTGAGCCTGTCCGCGGGCGGCCTCGCAAACTTTCTGGCGAAGGTCGGGATTGGTCACGACCAGCAATTCAAAAGGCTGGGTGCCACTCGATGTCGGTGCCATCCGGATCGCTTCAACAATCGCATCTAGCTTGTCCTGTGGCACGGCTTTCGCCGGATCCATCTTCTTCGTAGCATAACGCCAGTTCAATTGCTCTATTAGAGACTTGTGTGTCATTCGCGGCTCCTATTGTCGGCCTTGGGAATCGTTAGTATAAATTTGATACTGACAATATATTTAGTACCGACTATCGTCGCAAGAAGGCACATAATTGAACCTCGGTCACAAAATGGGAACCACTATGGCGAAATCAGAATTATGCCCTGACTGCAAACGCATTAATGAGGTGCTTTCCCGGGTTGGCGACAGGTGGAGCGTTCTGGTTGTTATCTCCTTGTCGCAATACGGAACCTTGCGCTTCAATGAGCTGAAACGGCATCTGGGCATCTCGCAACGGATGCTGAGCCTGACATTACGGGAATTGGAGCGCGACGGGCTCGTTAACCGGACCTATCATCCGACCATTCCACCTAAAGTCGAATATACGCTAACTGCGATGGGTGAATCATTTCGCGAGCCGGTTCGCGCTTTGGGATATTGGGCACTCGAAAATCTGGACGCTATAGATGCGGCACGCGCGACTTATGATGCGGCAATGGCTGATATGAGACCGAACGACACGGCTACCCCCGCAATCTAAACGGACCGGTCAGGCCGCAGCGCCGGGAGCCGGCTTATACTCGGCCGAATTGCTTTCAAACTTGGCACGGCCATAGCCGGCCAATAGCCGGTCCAGCTTTTTGATCAGACGTCGATCCGCCAGCTTTGAAAGCCCCGGCATTTTCATTGCCAAGCGATAGACGTATAAACGCGCAAACATGAGTATTGCCGTGAGCGTGCCAATCATCCGGTCACCGGCTGTAATTTCGATACCCATATCCCGCGCAACCGAGTAATCACCGGCGCAATGGTTCTTTACCAATAGTAACTTGGACAGGCTGAGCTCCATCCGTTTCCGGATGGGACCCCGCAACAAATGATCGTTCGCAATATCTGCCGTAACCGTCGAGCGTACAAGTTCGCCACAGGTCTCATTGTCCCACGCCTTGCGCAAAGTCGCCTGTCGGGTCAGCATCAGATCAACGATTTCCTGCGGCTCAGCTGCCAGTAGATCAAGCGGAAGTCCAAGCAGGAAACATCGGAACCGCGCCAGCTCGACCTTCGCCCGCTCATCTTCATTGAACGAGGTACGGCCGGCTTTGAGTAATTTCGTCGAAACAAAAAACATGCCTACCATACCGGCCGGCATCTGGTCGACTTGCGGTATCGGCGTGCCATAGATGCTGACATCCCATTTATTTGACCGCATAATGTTAAAACGCACCATCGAGTGCATCAGGCGCACTTTCGCCGCCGCTTTAAAGCCGGCCCCATAACGTTGCAAAGCGCCCGGCATCACTGTCGTGGTGAAAAAATTCGCCGTCTCTTTCACGCGGCCAGCTGAGGATGAATTAGACAGCGTCCCCGTCATCGCCATTGGCAGGGCGGCATAAGCGTTCATAAATGTCGCCAGAAAGGTTCCCCGAATGGCATAGGGAACAAAATTGGCAAACTCATTGCGCTCGATACGGGCGCCTTTTTCGACAAGATCCATGTCGAGCCAGTCAGGCGTTTTTTCCATCGATTTAATCATATCGACCAATTCCTGCGGCGCCTCGGGCACCGCCGCGAGCCCCTCATCACAGGCCGTCTCGAGCATTGTAACAAGGTTGCGGAACCCATGCTCGGGAATCAGGGCGGCATAGGCATCCGCAACAACGTCACCCATCATTGTATACGTCCGGATTTTCGTCATACGGGGCACGTTTTCGAGTAAATCTGCGCGCACATGTGTGCCAAAACCATCTAGCTCGGAAATGTCTTCCATCGTACCGGCATAGCGCTCGGGCGTGACATCAAAATCAACAGCCCCGTAAATAGACGGTACCGCTATCTTC
>CBFHPC010000111.1:0-6688 GCA_965657655.1 Henriciella sp. | reverse complement strand
GGTTGATTTCGTCATCAATATTATGACCGGGGACACCGGTTATGACGAAGCATCTGACGCCTCGCATATCCGGTCCTTGTCGATCCGCCATGGTATCCCATTGATCACAGACCGGCTTGTCGCGCGTGAAACGATCGAAGTCGTGATCGACGATCTGAAATCCGGCACATTCGACTATCATATCCGGTCCGATGACCGGCCTTGGGATTTGAAAGCCCGGTTTCTGGAGCTCGTTCGCCAGCGCGGTGGTTTCGCCAATCATCATGGCCACTTCGACAAAGCATATCTGATTTCGCCGGAAAACCTTGCGCTCGGGTTTGCTGATATGGAGAAAAAGTGGACGCTGTATCGGCATTTGAAAGAAAACTATACGCATGAGGATCTTGTCGAGCGGATCTCCAGAGCGGTCGAGACGGTGTATCAGCAGGGGTCGAAATATTGCCGGACAATGGTCGACGCTGATCGCGTTATCGGCCTCAAGGCCATTCAGGCTGCGGTCGAAGTTAAGGACCGATATAAGGATAAAATTAGGTTCGAAATTGGTGTGCAGCCGCTCGAAGGGGTGATTGATGAAACCTCCCGGGCTCAATATATCGACGCCTGTCAGATGGCGGATTTCTGTGGAGGTTTGCCGTCAAGAGACCGCCCGCAAGAGGAGCGTCACCTCGATATTGTGATGCAGACGGCTAAGGAATTTAATAAATTTGTCGAAGTTCATGTCGATCAGGAAAACAATCCGTTCCAGAATGAGACCGAATTATTGTGTTTGAAAACGATTGAGCACGGTATGCAGGGACGGGTCTATGGCATTCATTCCATATCGGTTTCCGCAAAGGATAATAGTGAGCAGGACCGAATTGTTGCACTCTGTAAGCAAGCCGATATTGGCATCGTGATCTGCCCGTCGGCGGCGTTGTCGATGAAGCAGTTGCCAATGACTGGCCCCCTGCACAATTCAATCGGACCGTTTGTGAAATTGCGGGAGGCGGGTGTTCGCGCCTATCTCGGGATCGATAATATCAATGATCTGTTTATGCCAATTGTTGATGGTGACATGTGGACCGAGGCAAGAATGTTGATGGAAGCTTGCAGGTTTTATGATCTAGAGCAAGTTGCCGATTGGGCGTCTCTGCCCCCATTGCATCTGGCAGATGAGACGGTTTCTTAGGCGAATGACAGGTTTTTTTCATCAGCTTGCCATCAGCTTGATGAAAGACCTTGCTTGCATGACCCGCTTACCGCCGCTACGAAGCTGAACACAAGCCGCCGTAGATCGAACGGCGTTAGGTTTTCATGGAGACGGAATGTCAAAAGAAGAGATCATTGAGTTTAACGGAACAATCGTCGAGCTCCTGCCAAATGCGACGTTTAGAGTTAAACTGGAAAACGATCACGAGATTATCGGATATACGGCAGGTAAAATGCGGAAGAATAGAATTCGTATTTTGACCGGCGATAAAGTGCTCGTCGAAATGACCCCTTATGATTTGACCAAGGGCCGGATTACATACCGTTTCAAATAGGTCTTCTCTGACATGATGGTGCGGTCGGATTTGCCGGGTCAACAAATCCGAGGCCTGTGAAACCACAAGCAGGCGAGGCTATCGCGACGTGGCGGCTGCGAGATCAGAATTGTTGGTGAGGATTACGAATGTCACGGGCAGATTTGGTGTTGGCGAGTGCCTCGCCCAGACGACAGCAATTGCTCGCGCAAATGGGCATCGAGCCGGATCACATAGTTGCCACCAATATCGATGAAACACCTCGTTCGAAAGAATTGCCGCGGGCCTATGTCGCGCGTATGGCAGCGGAGAAGGCCGCAGCCGGCCATGCCGACGGCCAATACACCCTTGCGGGTGACACAGTTGTCGCTCTGGGGCGGCGTATTCTGCCAAAGGCCGAAACGCGGGCCGATGTTGAAGCCTGTCTGAAAAGTCTGAGTGGACGCGCGCATACGGTGATGACGGCCATTTGTGTTATCAGTCCTGACGGCCTCACCGGACACCGGTTGAGCCTCAGTCGTGTGATCGTGAAGCGCTTGGATGATCGTGACATTGCGCGCTATGTCCTGTCGGATGAAGGATTGGGAAAAGCTGGCGGTTATGGCATTCAAGGCTATGCCGGGGCCTTTATTAAACGGATTAATGGCAGCTATACTGGGATTGTCGGTTTGCCGCTCTGGGAAACTGAAAGCCTGCTGACCGGAATGGGGTATCAATCTTAATCATGCACTGCCGATATGATGCTGAGCTGTATATCCAACGCGGACGGGGCGCAGGACGATGAAGATATTTGGCAAACGCCGGCGTCGCCATGTCGCCGCCGACATATCCACGACAGAAGGCCGTCGGCGGGCAGAATTTGAACAGATTTTTGGTGATCACGGTTTTTTGCGGGTGTCGTTCCAGAATCTACATCAGATCGGGCCGGAAATGTGGCGTTCAAACCAGCCGAATGCGGCACAGATCGCCGAGCATGTTCGTTTGCGCGGTATCAAGACGATAATTAATTGTCGCGGGCCGAGTACGCGTGGATATTATCTCCTCGAACGAGAAGCATGCGAATTAAACAATGTGGAACTCGTTGATTTCCAGGTTTATTCGAGGAATACGCCGAGCATTGAGACGGTTTTGGCAGCCAAGGACGTATTTCAAAACGTCGCTTATCCAGTGCTTCTTCATTGTAAATCAGGTGCAGACCGCGCTGGCCTGATGTCTGTGCTCTATCAGATTTTTCAGCTCAATTACCCTGTCAGTCTGGCAAAACGGCAACTTTCAAAAAAGTATTTGCACTTGCGGGAGGGTAAAACCGGTCTGCTGGATGCGTTCTTCGAGGCCTACCTTGCGCATCATGCGACGAGCGGGCTTTCTTTTCTTGACTGGCTGACAGATGTTTACGATGCCGCCGCGATTAAGGACAAATTCCTCAGGACAAGCGTTGCACATTTGTCGCTAGATCAGCTGATCGGCCGAGAGTGATGACATTCGATAGATTTGAGACCTTAATCGTGAAATATTCGGATCGTTAGATACGAGGGGATATAGTGATGAAAAAATTTTTGGGTTTGTGCATGCTGGTAGCAACACTGTCAGCTTGCGGCGTTAGCGAGCGGGATCAGGTTTTCAATGCCTG
Organism: Henriciella sp.; assembly: GCA_965657655.1. Lineage (GTDB taxonomy): Bacteria > Pseudomonadota > Alphaproteobacteria > Caulobacterales > Hyphomonadaceae > Henriciella. The sequence goes on along the minus strand of CBFHPC010000111.1, from coordinate 3,556 downwards.
TATCGAAGCGGGTGAGGCGACTGAGGCGGGCTGTAATTGTTTTGCAGATGCGGCGGTTGAAAGCCTGGATACAGAAATGATTGGTCTAATCATCAGCCTGGCGGACAACCCTGATGCTTTTGATATGGACTTTTTCGACAGTCTTTCACCGGATCAGGGCGTCGCCTTGATGGGCTTTCTGATGAGCGTTAGTTCAACCTGCGATTTGGAGCAGTAATCAGCGTGTTCGTGGGACGCAGTTTGCGTTTGCGGTGGTGATGAATTGAGCGATCTGTTAATCGACTATCTGTCCGCGAAGTTAAGGATTCGATAGATGATATTTTCGATTTCGCCTGTTCTGCCTCTATTGCGCACGGCTTTGTCTGAAGCGTCTATTATGGCGAAGGCAAGCTGGCGGTATGGGCTGGCCTTCATCGTCGCCGCAGCGGCCGGCCTGGTCCTGAAAAATGCGGCTGGTGGCGGTTTTGGCTTTGCGCAAATTGCGCTGATACTGACCGGTATGGCGTTGTTTTGTGTATGGTCATACCGGGCCTATCAGGCCAGCGGTCTGGGGGCGACCGATGCTAAACTGGTCGCGGGCAGCGCAAAACTAGCATTGGCCTATGGCCTTGTTGCCATGGCCCTATTTCTGATTGCCTTCATGCTTGGCCTGTTCCTGATAATATTTTCTGTCGTCCTGGTTATCGGCTCCGGCTATGATCCTAGTCAGGCCGGCGCTGACGATGTTTCGGGGTCGGTTCAAGCGCTACGCGAAAGTGGCGCGATTTATCTGCTATACGCGATGTTGTTTGTTGCCGTGATTGGTTTTTGTTCCGGTCTTGTCCGGCTCGCTGTTTTTGCGCCGGCGACCGTCGACGCGCATCAGGTCAAGATCTTTCAGACATGGCCTTGGACGAAACATAAAATCCTGTCGCTTTCGCCGGCCGTCCTATTGCTACAAATTGTACCGATTTGTATGGCGATCTATTTTGGTCGCGAGCTCAGCATGTATGGCGACCAAGCGGCGCGCGCCATCGGATCAGGGGATGCGCAGCTTGGGACATTCCTGATAGGTTTTGGCGCGACTGCTGTGCAGCTTTGTTTATGGATGCCGGCCCTGATGCTCGGTCATGGGCTAGCAGCTGCGATCTACAAGCGCGAAGCGCCGATCAAGTAATAATTTTCTTGGCTAGTAAATCGGTGATCTCGGCATCGGAATAACCGATTTGTTCAAGTACGGACCGGGAGTGCTGCCCCGGCTGCGGCGATGGTCCCTTTGGCCCGTCATCGGTGCCCGGGAACCGGATTGGAGAGGCCGGCGATTTAAAGCTGCTACCGTCGCCGCTCGCACTGGGAACTTCGGTAATTCCGCCGGCCGCCATGACTTGCGGGTCGGCTGCCACTTCGGCCAGTGTCTGGACCGGCGCCCAGGCCAGAGATTCTGCATCGAGACGTGCGGTTATTTCCGCCTTTGTAAATTTTCCGAAAGCCGCATCGAGATAATCGACAAGCACAGCCGAGTTTTTGCGTCGGCCCTTTGCGGATGTGAAGCGTTCATCATCAATCAGATCAGGCAAGGCAGCGGCGCGGCAGATTGGAGCCCAGTCGACATTTCCTTGCCGGGAAACAATACAGAACCAGCTATCATCCTTTGTTTTAAAGAAGTTCATCAGAGGCTGTATCTGTTCATGCCGCGTTTTGGTCGAGCCGATCCGGCCAAAGAATAGTTGAATGGCGAAGTCCGATCCCATCGCGAACAGGGCGGCTCTTAACAATGAGGCCTCGACCAATTGTCCCGTGCCGGTGCGCTGGGCCTTGACAAGGGCCGCACAAATGCCGGCCGCCGCTGCCATGCTGGTCGTATGGTCACCGAATGCCGTCCGGATCGGGAAAGGGTCCTGGCCCTTTGGCACAGTAATCGAGGCGACCCCGGCGCGGGACCAGAAAGAGGCGACGTCGAATCCCGGTTTGTCAGCATCGTCGCCTTCCAGACCGAAGCCGGTTAGCGAGCAATAAACGAGTTTGGGATTTGACTGTTTCAGGCTGTCATAATCCAGACCGGATCGTGATAGTCCGCCGGGGCGGACATTTGTCAAAAATACGTCTGCTTCGCTGGCCAGTTGGCGGAGGATCTTCTGGCCCTCAGATGTGCGCGTGTCGAGCATGATCGAGCGTTTGCCGCGATTGTCGAAATCAAAAACCGGATTGTCTTGTATATCGGTCCCGATCGTAGCGAAGAAATTACGGATCGGGTCACCGCCGGGCGGCTCTATTTTAATGACATCGGCGCCCCAGTCACTCAGGATTCCGCCGGCGCCAGGGGCCGCCATATAGGTTGCATGTTCAATTACACGGATGCCTTCAAGCATGGTGGTTTCTCCCCTGTTCGATGACGTCGCGTGCGTCACATTTTTGTTCTGACTAGACTATGGCCCGAATTACAGGTTTTGAAAGTCTGTCGGACACAGATTGTGAATATTGCTCATATGTTTCTGTTATGGCGGTCTTTATCAGGGGTGAAAATATCTCCACGCGGGCGAGCCAGGAGGCCGGATGAATGCGGATGAGCTAACTGTCTCGCCGGCAGCAGGTTTGCGAGGCCGATATTAAGCAAGCCCGAATGCGTCCTGATGCTGAAAAAATGGACGCGGTGCGACCGGGGTATTGTCCAGCATTTGCAGGGGACGACGCCACCAGCCGACATCATGCCAAGCCCCATTCTTGAAACCGACGCGTGGATATACGCCAACCGGTTTGAAACCGATGCGTTCATGAAAACGCACGCTCGCAATATTGGGTAGCGTCAGGCCGGCAAAGGCATTCGCATAGCCTAACCGGATCAGAGTCGTTAACAGCGCCTGATAAAGCTGCGTTCCAGTGCCCGTCCGGCGGGCGCCGCCGTCAACATATGCACTGACATCACACGACCATTTATAGGCGGCGCGAGATCGATGCTGGGATGCGTAAGCAAATCCCAATATGCGACCATGTTTTTCAGCAACAAGCCAAGGATGGGTTTGCAGTATTTTTTCTATACGCTCCGACATTTCGCTGGCGGCTGGCGCCATTTCTTCAAATGAAATAGCAGTTTCCTCAACGATCGGGGCATAAATTCCGGCGATGCTCTCGCCATCATTGACGTGTGCAATTCGAATAATCATGTGTTCGTTTCAATAAGCAAAGGAAGTTTACACGACCGTGGCGGTTTAACAATCTTTAGAGCGCTGGTTACACGAGTTCATATTGGTTATTCTACAAACCACGGAATCAATCAAAGTATCGTGCAGTGTTTCTATTCGGGCTGGTTTTGGGGAAGCAAATATCATGTCTGTCATGTTAGATCGAAAGGCGGGTGAGGGCTTGAGCCTGTCGGATATCGATACTCTGCCCAACAAAAAACGGCCTGAAGACCGGATGAAACTGGCAGGTTATCTGGCCGGCCGGATGGTTGCAAAAGATCTAAAAAAAGCCGAGCGCGATTTAGCCCAGCGATTGCTGCGCGCGCTAAGTAATGATGTCAGCGTCATGGTTCGCGGGGCATTGGCGAAAGGCTTGCGGGGCTCGGCCGACCTTCCTT
>CBFHPC010000110.1:0-6823 GCA_965657655.1 Henriciella sp. | reverse complement strand
CACCGGCCCGTACGACGCGCACATATCCAGACTGCCAGAATAAGGCATCATCCGGCCGCTCGATTTCACCCAGCCCGGCGGCGACCGGGATTAGATTGATGCCGTCGATGATGCGGTCCTGCGGGAGGTCGGCATTTGCAGCAGCAATGATTGTCGGCATCACATCAATATGGGCACTCGGCTCCTCAATAATGGTTCCGGGCGCAATACGCGCGGGCCATTTCATATATAGGGGCACTCTGATGCCCCCTTCGAACAACGTTATTTTCCACCCACGATAAGGCTGGTTGATATCGGGCAGACCGACATAGCCCGCGCCGCCATTATCATTTGTCAGAATGATCAATGTATTGTCAGCCAGCCCCTCGGCCTCAAGCTTGTCAACAATGTCGCCGACGCTGCGATCAAGCGCCCTGAGCATCGCTGCATAAACGCGCAGACGATGCGGTACGATATCCCCGACAGCCTCATAATCCTCGCGCGTTGCCTGCAGGGGCGTGTGCACCCCCCAATGCGCCAGATAGAGGAAGAAGGGACGATTGGCATTGGCATCAATGACCTTGACCGCTTCATCTGTCCAATAGTCGGTCAGATAGCCACCCGGCTCGAACCAATTATCATCAGAGATCGGTTGATCAGGTGTGTTATATGCCGCGGCAAACTGCATTCTGGCCCAAAGAAACCTGTCTATCGGGTCGAAGTCGAGCTTCGCATTTACAACATTTGGATCATCTTCCGGCAGAAAAAGGCCACTCGCCATTAGCAGGCTTTCATCAAACCCCTGTGCATTTGGATTGCTTTGCGCGCTTCGACCCAAATGCCACTTGCCGATATGCACATTATGATAGCCCTGCCCCTTCAGTATCTCGGCGACAGTAACCTCGTCACCGGGCAACCCCTGATTATTGTAATCAGGCGCAATTTCACTATTCGCCTGATTGAACTCGGTCCGCGGAAACCCCTCAGGTACTGAATTACTCGACAGGATTGGCAACAGATAGCTCATACCCGGCGGGGTGGGTGTAAACTCAAAACCGGTCCGGGTCGGATATCGCCCTGTCATTAACATCGCCCTTGACGGCGCACAGGTTCCGTTCCCCGCATAAGCCTGCTGAAACCGCGCACCGTCAAATGCTAACGCATCAATATTCGGGGTTGGAACCCGACCATCTGCGACACCACCTCCCAGCGTCGACAAATCATTTATCCCGACATCATCAAGTACAATCAGAATGATATTCGGAGGACGATCATCCGGACTTTGTCCGGCTGTTTCCGGCCCTCGATCCCAGACAATCTCCTGATTGGGAGCAACATCATTACCACTCATCTTGACTATTTTCAGCAAAACTTCGCCACGATTGAGCCATGCCACAAAAACACCGGCAATAATGATAAGCCCTAAAACCGCCGCACCTTTTTTGATCATTCCTCGATACCTTTTTTTTAACCGGCGGCTCAAGCCGCTCTCAAAACCCGTCCCCATCGCTCACGCCGCCCGACAGACTATCGAGCCCGGCGCGCAGCCAGCAAGGCCAGCATTTTTTAAGCCCCGAAGAGCAATGGCAGCTTCGCTAAAAGCCAACTATCGGCAGTTGGAGTGGCATATTTAAAAGGCCCTGTCGAGACAGTCAGTATATGCGAGATTGCGTCAACATGCGCGCGACAATAACAAAAATCATAAACTAAGACCCTAAACGGCTATTGCCTTTCCCTAAGTCAACTAGCCTCCACTGTTTTTAAATTTGAGCAGTAAGATCAGGAATGCCCGCGAAGAGGCATCGTTGAAGCACATCAAACAGGACGGGGACTATGTCGGAAACACTCAGCTTAGAACCGAAATCAGCTGCGGACAATTCCGGAACCAAACCGCTCAGCCTACCATTGAAACTGGCCTACGGGTTCGGTTCGGTCGCCTATGGTATTAAAAACGGGGGCTTCGATTATTTTCTGCTGATCTTCTACAGCCAGGTCATCGGGCTCGATGCCAGACTGGTCGGTCTGGCGATCACGCTGGCTCTGATTTTTGATGCAATTAGCGATCCGATTGTCGGCTATTGGTCTGATAATGTCAGATCACGCTGGGGCCGCCGGCACCCGTTCATGTATGCCGCGGCGCTGCCCGTGGCATGTTCCTATTTTATCCTATGGAACCCTCCGGCCGATCTATCCCAGCAAGGCCTTTTCTGGTTTTTGTTGATCAATGCTGTCCTGATCCGCACCTGTATTACCGTTTATGAAACGCCCAGCTCGGCGCTCGCCCCCGACCTGACCCAGGACTATGATGAACGCAGTCGCCTGATCAGTTTCAGATACTTTTTTGGCTGGACCGGCGGTAACGCAATGACAGTCCTGATGTTCCTGTTCATGTTCCCAGCCTTTACAACCGCCGTGATTAGCGACGGTCAGTTCAATCGCGAGGCTTATCGCGTCTACGGCCTGATCGCATCGGGGCTGATGTTCATTGCGATGATTGCATCAGCCGCCGGCACGCATTCACGGATACCAATGCTGAAAAAAGCGCCACCAAAGCGTGAAATGGGTTTGACAGACGTGTTTAAGGAGGTCTGGGAGACCCTTTCGGAACCTGATTTCGTAAAACTGTTTATATCGGCTATTTTCGGGGCCATCGCCTCTGGCATGGCCGCCGCCCTGTCATTCTATTTTCTGACCTATTTCTGGGGCTTCGACTCGCTTGAAAAGGGCGCCGTGCTGCTGGGAACATTCGCCTCCGCCATTATCGGGTTCGGCTTGGCGCCGATCATTTCGGCGAAGCTGGGTAAGAAAAAAGGCGCTATGATTATCGGCGGAATCGCTTTTGCGGGTTCGCCATTACCCATTCTTCTAAGACTGCTCGGCTGGCTGCCAGAAAACGGACATCCCGGAATTTTCTGGTTCGTTTTGATCAGCGGCATCATAGATCTCGGCCTGATCATCTGCTTCCAGATACTCGTCGCATCGATGGGCGCTGATCTGGTCGAACGCAGCGAGCTCAAAACGGGACGCCGCTCGGAGGGGATTTTTACCGCCTCGATGACTTTTGTTCGCAAATCGGTTCAAGGCTTTGGGCTAATGGCAGCATCTATGGTTCTGACGCTGGCCGGTATCGCGTCCGGAGCCAATGTAGACCAAGTATCCGACCCGCAAATATGGCGGATGGGCGCCTTCTATGTTCCCACCATTCTAACCCTCTGGTTTATTATGATGTTTGTTATCTCAACCTATCAGATTGACCGCGAATCGCATGAGGCGACCCTGAGGCAGCTTGCCGATCGCAAGCAGGCCGCGGAGTAATCGGGCGAGCGGTGTCGTCACGGCCAATCGGGAGCGGGACAGCCGCACAGACCACCAGATAATCCCGGCCACCCAAATGCGACAGGCCGGTCGGACGGGTCTTATATATCACCGCCCGTTAAATTGCGGCTTACGCTTGTTGAGAAAGGCATTCATACCTTCCTTGGTATCATCGGTGCGGGTCATATCCGAGATAGCTCTGGCTTCAAGTTCCATTTGGGTTTCAAGACCATTTTCAAAGCTCGCATTCAGCAATGTCTTGACCCGGCCAAACGCGACGGTCGGTCCTGTCGCCAGGCGCCCCGCCAGCGCCCGTGCCTCTTCCAGCAATCGGTCAGCCGGCACGATCATATTGATAAGCCCCCAGTCAAGCGCTTCTTCCGCTGATAAACGCCGGTTCGTCAGCATCAGTTCACGGGTCCGGCGATCACCAATCCGGCGAGGTAGAAAATAGGTGGAACTGCCATCGGGCGACAGAGCTGCGGCGGTATAGGCCATTGCGAAACCGGCATTATCGGCGGCCAATACCAGATCAGCCGAAGCCGCGAGGCTTAGGCCGCCGCCGGCACACATGCCGTTTACCGCAGCGATTACCGGCGCATCCATTCTGACAAAGCGCGAAACCGCGGCGTGAAACGGTATCGTCATCGCTTTCATTGCTGCCGGCAGATTATCGCCCTCAGATGCAAAAGCAGCAATATCTCCGCCAGCCGAAAATATCTTTCCTTTGCCGGTAATGATGACACATCGGATTGCAGCATCCTCATCACACCGGATCGCAGCATCAGAAAGTTCCTGCATCATTTCCATATTCATGGCATTTACGGAGTCAGGCCTGTTCAGCGTAATTTCTGCCACCCCATCGCGTTGCTCGAACAAAATTGCTTTATAAGCCATAATTAGCGTCCTCTTTTTAGCTGCGATGGCCCGAGCTTGATACAAGCCGGTCTCGTCATCAACGGCAAACCATATAATATCATCTTTTACAAACCTGCATGCAGGTTCAATATTTCCCGTCTCGTGTGTTCGGCAACCTCTTTCAAATAGGATCCAGCGGCTCCGGACGCAGCCAGGAATGTTGCGGATGACACCCTAACAACGCCAATGCACGACAACGACTTGAGATTTCCGTCACGGATGGCAACACTGTAAAATCGGAGACAGGCTGGCAATCAAAGAAGACAAAAATGCACCATACAATTGCCGGCAAAAGCGACGGGACGGTTCCAGCAATCATGGTATCGTAAAATAAGAAAAAGCGGCGGACGATCTGATCGTGGACATCCAACGCCCGGGAGGAGAAGAAGAATGATGAAATCACCAATTTGCGACATGCTGGGAATCGAATTCCCTCTCTTGGCATTCACACATTGTCGCGACGTCGTCGTGGCGGTGTCAAAAGCGGGCGGAATGGGCGTTTTTGGCGCGGTGAATCTGCCGCCTGACCGCTTAAAGGAAGAACTCGACTGGATTGTCGATCACATTGATGGCAAGCCGTTCGGAGTTGACCTGATTGTTCCGAACAAGTTCGAAGGCAAATCCGACGAATTCGATGGCACGAAGTTGCTAAATGCGATTCCCAACGCGCATAAGAATTACGCCAAAAAGGTCATGGGTGATTACGGCATCGAGGATGTCGACCTAGAAGGCGCACGCAGCAACTCGATCAACTTCGCCAAGAATTTGCGTGATGACGGGGCCGCCACATCCATGGAAGTGGCCTTCCAGTACCCGATCAAAATAATCGTGAACGCGCTTGGCGTGCCGCCGCAAAGCATGCTCGACATGGCCAGGAAACACGGCGTCGCCACCGGTGCGCTGGTTGGCGCCAAGGAACATGCGGTCAATCAGGTCAATGCCGGCGTCGACGTTTTGATTGTTGCCGGCGGAGAGGCCGGCGGTCATTGCGGCGACGTCTCGACGATGGTGCTTATTCCCGAAGTCGCCCGCGCTGTTCGCGATATGGGGGCCTCGACCCCGATACTGGCCGCCGGCGGTATCACAACGGGCGAGCAAATGGCGGCAAGCATGGCGATGGGGGCCGCAGGGGCCTGGTGTGGCTCGGTCTGGCTGACGACCTCGGAGGCTGAAACCAATCCAGTTGTCAAAGAAAAAATGATCGAAGCTTCATCGCGCGATACCGTCCGGTCGCGCGCCAGAACCGGTAAGCATTCACGGCAATTGAGATCGCCATGGACGGATGCCTGGGAAAGCGAAGACGCACCCGAAGCCTTGCCAATGCCGCTGCAGTCACTGGTATCGGAACCCGCGCTAAGACATATCGACAAGCTTAGCCAGGGTGGCCATGAGGGAGCCAAGGCTCTGGCCACCTACTGGGTCGGTCAGGGGGTCGGCCTGATGAATCAGAGCATGTCGGCAGGTCAGGTCGTCCTGCAATTCAAAGAAGAATATATCCAGGCCTATGAGCAACTCATGGCGACAATGGACGTGTAATCATGAGAATGCAGCAAGCAGACGACTTCAAGGCCGAAAGCGAGGCGCTCTTTGAGCTACTCAAAGACGCCGATACGGCACGCTTTGACGAGCCGACACAGTTCAAATCCTGGACAATTAAGGCGGTCTTGCAGCATTTGTATTTCTGGAACCAGATGGCCGGCCTGCAAATCAAGGATGAAGATTTGCTCGTTCAACGCATGGCGGGCGTCATGGCGCATTCCGGTGGTATGCGGGGATTTGAAGCCGATCATTTCCGAGGCCTGTCCGCAACCGCACTGCTGAATGAATGGATCGAGAATGCCATTGATACAGCAAACATATTCGCCGACGCCGACCCGAAAGCCCGCCTGAAATGGGCCGGCCCGGATATGAGCGCGCGCTCGTCTATCACCGCGCGTCTGATGGAAACCTGGGCGCACGGACAGGAAGTCTATGACCATCTCGGCATTGTCCGCCAGAATGCCGACAGGATACAGAATATTGTGATACTCGGGGTCAACACCTTTGGCTGGACCTATGCCACCCGCAAACAGACCCCGCCCGGCCCAATGCCGCATCTCCGCCTGATCGCACCGTCCGGTGCAATCTGGACTTATGGTGACGCAAGCAACATGGAGTTAATCACCGGCCCCGCCGAAGAATTCTGCCAGATCGTCACACAGACGCGGAACATTGCCGACACATCCTTAAAGGTCACCGGCCCTGTTGCGACAGACTGGATGAGCAAGGCCCAATGCTTTGCCGGGCCGCCTGAAACACCGCCCGCGCCCGGCTTGCGAACAACCAATATCAGACCATCATGATCGCCTTCTGGAAGGCCGGACGACTTTCAATCCGCCCGATATAGGCCTTCAGATTCATCATATCATCGGTGACACAGCCTGACCGGTTCGCCATAAAACAGGCATGACCCAGCATTAGATCAGCGGCTGAAAAATCGCCAATTAGATAATCGCGGCCAGTCAGTGCGGTTTCAACCGGCGCAAGTGATTTGGTCAGTAAACGTTGTGCCTGGCCAAGAGCGGTCATATCCCGACGGTCTTCCGGTAACAGAATTGTCTGCACGACAATC
>CBFHPC010000109.1:0-6949 GCA_965657655.1 Henriciella sp. | reverse complement strand
AGCTTATTAATCATGTCCCGTCAGGTCGGACGTTTCAGACCTATATCAATCCCGATCAGCCCGTATCGGCTAAAACCACAGAAATTACCGGGATCAAGGATGAGGATCTCGTCGACAAACCAAGATTTTCCGATCCTCGGGTTGTCGATGCGTTTCTAGACTTTGTTGGTGATGCCAATCTTGTCGCACATAATGCAACATTCGACCGGAATTTCCTTAATATGGAACTGTCGAAATGCGGACGCGATCCAATACTGGAAATTCGCTGGGTCGACACATTAATGATCGCTCGCAAGAAGCATCCCGGATCGCCTGCCAGCCTAGATGCATTGTGCAAACGGTATGACATTAATAGTGATGCCCGAACTTTTCACGGTGCCTTACTGGATAGTCAGCTTTTAGCGGAAGTATATCTTGAATTGCTTGGTGGACGGGCCCGGGCTTTTGATTTTGAAGCTGCTGCAGTTGTTGCCAGATCATACCAGTCGACGGCTCGCCAGCGACCCCGTCCCTTGCCGGTAAGCGCGTCCGGCGAGGAACTGGCCGCGCATGCGGCGTTTGTCGACCAATTGGGCGATGATGCGATCTGGCGCTTATACAGCTAGTTTAGGGCGTCTTTTCCGGTCTCTGCCTTTTTCTTTTGAGACAGATAAAGCGCTGTAAAATCAACAGGCTCTATGCGAAGCGGTGGGAAGCCACCTTCGGCTGTGATGTCCGCGATGATACGGCGCGCGAACGGAAAAAGTATTCTCGGGCACTCGATCAGCAGGATTGGCTCGAGATCATTTTGATTGAACCCGGTCAGTTCAAATACGCCGACATAGTCCATTTCCAGCACAAATAATGTTGCCTCTTTCGAGCCGGCGCTGACTTTTACCTGAAGGGTAATTTCGTAAGAGTTCTCTGAGCCTGGCACCTTGTCGCCTGTAACATCAATACCGAGATCGATATTGGGCTGACCGGCGACATTGTTACCCGGGTTTTCAAACGATAAATCACGGATAAATTGGCGGTGAACCGCGATACCCGGTTGTGTGCGGTTTTTGGCGCCGTCTGGCGCCGTTGAATTGTCGGGACTATCTGTCATACTGGGGTCACCGGTCTGTTTAAAAAAAATCGCCTATCATGTTGGTTAATTTGGCGCAACGGGTGGTGTCATTACGAGTAATCCCTCTATATTGGTTTCACAGGCTGATGAAAGTTAACCGATGTCCGCATCCATGATCGAATTTTTACTGCTCGCCGCAATCGCTGTTTTTATCGGGTGGCGCCTTTATGTTACCCTCGGCCAGGATGCCGGGCCACCGGAAGGCCAGGTGCGCGGCCCGACAGTCAAACCTGATCTTCCCGAGGATGTTGAGCCGGTCATGCTTGAGACCCAAGAAGATAAAACCCGGGCCGATCTTCCCGAGGATGTTGTAATCGGTTTAAAGGCCATTGAAGCGGCAGATCGCAGTTTTGATCTGACCGGTTTCCTCGCCGGAGCTCGCGGCGCATATGAATTGATCGTGACCGCTTTTGCTGAGGGCGATCTCGATCGTTTGCGCCCCCTGCTTGATGATGATGTGTTTGAAGCGTGGGAGGCTGCGATTTCAGCGCGGGATGCGAGTCATCAGGATGGCGGCCCGCAATTGCTGCGGCTGGTAAATTCCGAACTCCGAGAAGCATCTATGGATCAGGATCGTACAGCCCGGATCGCGCTATTATTTGAGGCAGATTTGAATGATGGTGTTCGGACGTTTACCGTTTCCGAGGTCTGGACCTTCAAGCGATCCGTGAACAGCAAGGATCCAAATTGGCTTCTCGATGATGTTGATACGAATGGATAGTGTGCTTTAGGATTTGTGCGTGACGAGTTATCCCATTCACGCCAGACTGATAGCGATTTATCCCAGAGAGCTGTTCATGCGTAACTATTTTGTGATCGGTATTGTGTTTCTAGCGCTAACGGGGTGTGTCACCCCCCGAACCGAGCTGCCCGATACCAGCCCGGTCACTCCGACGGCCCCGATTGTTCCGCCTGAGATTGATACATTTGTTGATCCTGTCGATAACCCGTTCGGGTCACTTGCTGGATGGCGGCGAGCAGACCTTGAGGCCGGGTTGTCAGCGTTGAGGCGAAGTTGTGCTTTGTTTTCCGAGCAGGATGAAACAACATTGCTCTCGACCGCGGCGCCTTGGGCCGGGACGGTCGCTGATTGGTCGCCAATATGTTCGGCTTTGAGTATTGTCGCCGATCCGGGGACAACAAAAACAGTTCTCGAGGCGCTGCTTGTCCCGATTGAAATCATTGATCCGGAAGGGCGGTCGCGCTTTACGGGTTATTTCGAGCCGACATATCCAGCGCGGCGAACAGCCGAATACCCGTTCACCGAGCCGGCGGCCGGTGTCCCCGATGATTTGGTCGCTCGGTCGGGTGATGTATTTCAAAGGCTTTCAAATGGCGGTATGCGGCCCTATCCGGCGCGGGCGGAAATAACCAGGAATGGTGTTGTGCCACTGGCATATATGCGCCCCAGCGACCTTTTTTTCCTTCAGATTCAGGGATCCGGACGTCTTGAAATGCCGGATGGCGAGGTTTTGCGGATTGCGTTTGCCGCTCATAATGGGCATCCGTTCCGGTCGACGGCGAATTGGCTGATGGATCGCGGTTGGATCGCTCGGCATCAGGCCTCGATGACGGGTATATCACGCTGGATGCAGCAAGCACCGGAATCCCAGATGCGGGCCGCGATGAACTCTAATCCGCGCTATATATTCTTTAGGGTTGATCGTGAGACGCCGGCAAATCTGGGGCCAAGGGGGTCTCTTGGTGTTCCGCTCACGCCTTTGGGGTCAATGGCTGTCGATAATGAATATCTGGCGCCCGGCATACCGCTTTTTGTGAAAACAACCGCGCCTGGCTTGAATGGTGACTGGTCTGGATTTCTGGTGGCGCAGGATACCGGAAATGCAATTAAGGGCCCGGTTCGCGGCGATATTTATTTCGGCACGGGCGTCGCTGCCGGGCAGCGTGCCGAAACGGTGAATGCGCCCGGCCGGCTCTGGGTTTTGTTGCCGCGGGGGCTTGCCGCCGATATTATGGGACAACAGGCGCCACGTCTGGATGTTGCGACTGGTAGACCGCAGCGATTGCCATAGATCGGTAAAATGAGCGAACGAAAGATTTCCGAACGGGATCTCCGATACTGGCAGGCTGCAATGAAGCATGTTCGACCCTTGTCTGGGTCGCGTTCGTCGACGCCACGGGACCCTGCAAACTTTATACTGCCAGCTTATAGCAAACGCCAGGAAGCAACATCCGCAACTATAAAGGCAACGGTCTCAACCAATTCGAAACAGGTTAGGCAATCGCCGTCACCAGCGCGATTGCCCGCTGACCGGTCTAAGGAAAAGATGGTCAAGCGGGGTAAACAACGGGTCTCGGCGAGTTTTGACCTTCACGGTCATACACAAGACTCCGCCTGGCGGGTATTGCCGGATTTCCTCCGGCGTGAGCAGGCCCGCAAATCCGATTGCGTGATTATCATTACCGGTAAGGGGCGTCTCGGTGAGGGCGTGCTTCGGCGGAATTTTCTTCTCTGGCTTGAATCCTATGAGGCAACCAGTCTTGTCAGCGGTTATGCGCCTGCGCATCCTCGCCATGGCGGGACAGGTGCATTCTATGTTTTTTTAAGGCGTCAGCCGGGGCCGAATTAGCGGCTTTTGGAGATTTCGGTGCCATAAGATAATATGGCGAGGGCTTAAGACTGACTTTCCGGGTCCCGGCCGCCATTGACCTGCGCTCTCAATTCGTTGCCGGGTTTAAAGAATGGCACCGACTTCGCGGGGACCTGTACTTTCTCGCCAGTTCTCGGATTGCGACTTTCTCTGGATTTACGCTGGCGAACCGAAAAGGTTCCGAAGCCGCGGATCTCAACGCGCCCGCCATCTTCAAGCGCCGTTGAGATACTATCAAGAATAATATTAACCGCATTCTCGACCTCGTCAGGGCGGAGTTCGGGCTTGAGTTCTGCTAATCTGGCAACAAGTTGAGACCTTAACATGCTACTCATCTAACAGAATAAGCCGACAGACGCTAGAGGTCTGTCGGCTTATCGGTTTTATCGGCTAGTGTTTGCCTAGATAGAGCTCGTGTCTGCCCTAGTTGTCGGTGCCTGACTTATCGTCATTATTGGCAAGGGCTGCTCCGAGAATGTCACCAAGTGAGGCACCACTATCGGCAGAGCCATATTGTGCGACTGCTTCCTGCTCCTCGGAAATTTCGAGTGCTTTGATTGATAGGGTTACACGCCGCGATGATTTATCAACAGCGGTTACTTTCGCGTCGACCTTGTCGCCAACAGCAAAGCGTTCAGGTCTCTGCTCGCTGCGGTCGCGTGACAGGTCAGACCGGCGTATAAAGCTTTGAACTGCTGGCTCGCCAAATGTGACCTCGATGCCACCCGTTGTGACTTCGGTCACCGAGCAGGTCACGATCGCGCCGCGTTTGGCCGTCGTGTTTTCGCCGATCGGGTCACCCGTAAGCTGCTTGATACCAAGTGAGATGCGCTCTTTATCCATATCTACATCAAGGACTTTAGCGGTAACGGTATCGCCCTTATTATAGTCTTGGATTGCATCATCACCGGACTTGTCCCAAGCAATATCATTGATGTGAACCATACCATCTAGTTCAGCGCCAAGACCGATGAACAAACCAAATTCGGTAATACCCCGGATTTCGCCTTCAATTTCGGAGCCGATCGGATGGTCGGTCAGGAAGGAAGACCATGGATTTTCCTGGGTCTGCTTGAGGCCAAGCGAGATCCGACGTTTCTCGGAATCAACATCGAGAACTTCGACCAGAACTTCCTGCGAGGTTGAAACAATCTTGCCGGGGTGAATGTTCTTCTTGGTCCAGCTCATTTCGGACACGTGGATGAGTCCTTCGACGCCGTCTTCGAGTTCAACAAAAGCACCATAATCAGTGATATTTGTAACTTGTCCCGACATTCTTGTCCCGATGACATATTTGGCTTCAATGTCGCCCCATGGATCAGATTCAAGCTGCTTCATACCAAGCGAGATACGCTGGGTGTCTGGATTAATCTTAATGATCTGGACCCGGACAGAATCGCCGACATTCACGACCTGGCTCGGATGATTGACCCGTTTCCAGCTCATGTCGGTAACGTGGAGCAGTCCATCAATGCCGCCGAGATCCACGAATGCACCATAATCGGTGATGTTTTTGACAACCCCTTCACGGATATTGCCTTCTTCCATATTGCCAACAATCTCTGCGCGCTGTTCGGCACGGCTCTCTTCGAGGATCGCACGGCGAGAGACAACGACATTTCCGCGGGCGCGGTCCATTTTCAGGATCGCAAATGGCTGGACTTCGTTCATCAGCGGGCCAACGTCGCGAACGGGCCGGATATCGACTTGTGATCCCGGCAAGAATGCGCTGACGCCGCCGAGGTCGACGGTAAACCCGCCTTTGACCCGGCCAACAATCGCACCTTTGACCGGCTCTTCCTTGTTGAAATTGTCTTCGAGTGTAATCCAGCTCTCTTCGCGGCGTGCTTTTTCGCGCGAAAGAACGGCTTCGCCCATCAAGTTCTCGATACGGTCGAGGTACACTTCAACAATATCGCCGGGGGCCGGTTGTTTTTCTTCGAGCAGGAATTCCTTGGCCGGAACGCGGCCTTCGGTTTTTAGCCCGATATCGAGGGTTATGAAATCGCCATTATTGGCAATAACCGTCGCGGGAACGACCCGACCTTCTTGAAGTGTGGCGGCGCCAGCACTTTCTTCAAACATAGAAGCAAAGTCATCGGTCGATGGATTCATAGTATCTGTCATGGTGTCTCCGGTATCGCAGCCTTAGCGGGTCTCACTGCCGGGCGCACGATTGCCCCGGTCAGACGCTGCTGCGAATGAATAAAGGCCGCCAGTTTCGGCCAAACCGCCCATTTAGGCTTCGGGTTTGGCTGCCAACTTCGTCGCTATAATCGAACGGGCTTTATCCACAGCCGCGTCTATAGACAGGGAAGATGTATCTATCAAGATGGCATCTGCTGCCTTTACCATTGGGGCTTGTGAACGGGTTCGGTCTCGGTTGTCACGATGTTCAAGCTGGGCGATCATTGTTGGCAAGTCGATTTCGTGCCCCTGACCGGCAAATTCCAGCAATCTGCGTTTGGCGCGTACACCGATCTCAGCATCGATCCACAGCTTTATATCGGCATCGGGGCAGATGACAGACCCGATATCACGGCCATCGAGAATGGCCCCGCCGGGCTGTTGTGCGAACCGCCTCTGTAATTGGAATAAGGCGTCGCGAACGGCTGGAATAGCGGCGACTTTGGAGGCTGCTTCTGCTGTTTCCGCCGATCTTAACTCCGGCAGCTCGAGGATTTTCGTATCAATCTTGTTGGCGGCAGTCGCTAATCTCGCTGTATCATCAAGCGCAATCACATTGTTTATCGCCTGCCAGCCGACCGCCCGATATAGCAGGCCGGTGTCAAGATGTGGCAAATCGTAGATCTCGGCCAGCCGCCGGGCGATGGTGCCTTTTCCAGAGGCAAGCGTACCATCAATCGCGATGATCATCTTACACTCTGCTGGATGTTTGCGCCGAGTATCTGCATATGTTCGAAGAAGTCGGGGTAACTTGTCGATATCATCGAAATATCGTCAACCGAGACGGGATTCTGCGCCGCGGTTCCCATGATCAGCGCGCTCATGGCGATCCGGTGGTCATGATGGGTTTCAACATGTCCGCCACCGGGAACCGGGCCGGCGCAGCCCCGAATGACAAACCCGTCTTCGAATTCTTCTACATTTACGCCATTTACCCGCAGCATATTGACCACAGCACTGATGCGGTCGGACTCTTTGACCCGCAACTCGGCGGCATCTCTTACAATGGTTTCGCCGTCAGAAAACGCCGCCATTACGGCGA
>CBFHPC010000108.1:0-7072 GCA_965657655.1 Henriciella sp. | reverse complement strand
GCATCTTATTGCAGCCGGACACGAGGCGGTCATCAATGTTGACGCCTTAACATATGCTGGCAACCTCGCCTCGCTGACAGACATAGATACACATGCCAATTACCGGTTTGTGAGGACTGACATTGGCGATGAAGCGCGGATATTCGAACTGCTCGAAACGCACCGGATCGAGGCGATCATGCATCTGGCCGCCGAAAGCCATGTCGATCGTTCGATTGATGGCCCGGACGCCTTTCTTCAGACAAATGTGGTCGGTACGTTCAAATTGTTGAGCGCGGCACGACAATATTGGGAGACGCTCGAAGGTGAGCGCAAACAGCGGTTTCGTTTCCACCACGTTTCAACCGACGAGGTGTATGGTGACTTGCCTCTCGATGAGGGCATATTTACCGAGACAACGCCGTATAAGCCATCCTCACCTTACTCGGCTTCGAAAGCGGCATCCGACCATTTTGTTCGGGCGTGGTATGAATCTTATGGACTGCCTGTGATTGTGACCAATTGTTCGAATAATTACGGCCCGTTTCATTTTCCGGAGAAGCTGATCCCGCTGGTCATTCTAAACGCCTTGGACGGACGCGAATTACCAATTTACGGAAAAGGCGAAAATGTCCGCGACTGGTTATATGTTGATGATCATGCCAGAGCGCTAGAGGCCGTCATAATGCATGGAAAAATTGGTGAGACCTATAATATTGGCGGGCGTGCGGAGCGCCAGAATAAAGACGTTGTGACATCTATTTGCGGTCTTCTGGACAAAGCCAAGCCGCGTTCCGACGGACGGTCC
The DNA here is from genome assembly GCA_965657655.1 of Henriciella sp. Classification (GTDB taxonomy): domain Bacteria; phylum Pseudomonadota; class Alphaproteobacteria; order Caulobacterales; family Hyphomonadaceae; genus Henriciella. The sequence continues at coordinate 6,285 of CBFHPC010000108.1, read as the reverse complement.
TATGCGGAGCAGATAAGTTATGTAACCGACCGTCCCGGTCATGACCGGCGCTATGCAATCGATCCGACAAAAATTGAAACCGAACTTGGCTGGACAGCGCAGGAGACGTTTGAAACAGGCCGGTCAAAAACCGTGAACTGGTACCTTCAGAATGACTGGTGGTGGGCGCCGATCCGGGAACGTGACCGTGGCGATAGAAAAGGTACGCTCTAAATGGCGCGTATTTTGGTTATCGGACGGTCCGGGCAGCTGGCAACGGCGCTCAGACAGTGTTCGGACAGCCAGAATGATTTGTCTTTTGAGTTTTTAGGCCGTCCCGCGATCGACTTGACTGACCCACTGACATTACGAGATGAAGTGATTAGCAGGGCACCTGATCTTATTATAAATGCGGCTGCATATACGGCTGTTGACCAGGCCGAGATCGAGGCTGATATCGCCTATCAGGTAAACGCCGATGCCGTTATTGAGCTGGGCAATATCGCGGCTGACCTGAAAGCGCCAATTGTCCATGTGTCGACGGATTATGTTTTCGACGGGCAGAGCGGCGGTTCTTACCGGGAAGACGATGCCACCGGCCCTGTCGGGATTTACGGTCAGAGCAAACTGGCCGGAGAAATCGGGCTGGCGGCTGCGACCCCGGCTCATATCATTGTCCGCACGTCCTGGGTCTATGCGCCTTATGGTCAGAATTTCATGCGATCCATGCTGCGACTTGGGCGCGATCGCGATACGCTGGGCATCGTGTCAGACCAAATCGGCTCGCCGACGTCTGCTGACGATCTTGCATCGGCCATTCTATCCATTGCGCGGAAAGTGCTTTCGGCTGAAACGCCAGACATGTATTATGGTGTCGTGCATGTTTGCGGCACCGGTATTGCATCCTGGTATGATTTTGCGCGGCATGTCTTTAAATGTGCTGCAGAGCAGGGGTATCGTGTTCCGGACTTGTCGGCGATACTTACGGCGGAGTATCCGACACCGGCGCAGCGACCGGAAAATTCGAGACTTGATACAACGCGGCTGCGGCGAATATTTGGCGTTGAATTGCCAGACTGGACGTCGTCTGTTGCCCGTGATGTTAGGATCCTGATGGATGCAGAAGATCAAAAATAAACCGGGCTCAGTCCGTCGGCACCCGATCATGACCGCGTTTCATTTGATTAGCCGCCGTCTAGGAGATTGGTTTTCGAAGTTGAAATTCGGGGCGAAAAAACCGCCCTGGCAACGATCGACGCCCAGCTTTGATATCTACTTCATGCATGTGATGCGGCCATTTGTGGATATAGAACAGCCTGACCGACAGTGTTTTCGCCAGCTTGAGAAGAATGTTATTGCAACGACCGGGCCAAGTCCGATCATTATAATATTCCGATATATTTCCCCGCATTTGCAAGCCCGGCTTTTGGCTGACAAGACCACACGGATATGGTTGTTTCTTGATGATGACGTTTTCGCAATCGCGGACGGCCAGCATCTGCCCGATGACTATGTCCGGCGCCTTCAGGCCTATCGTTCGGTAACCCTTGAGCCATTGCTGCAGCGGGCTGAGCGCATACTTAGTCCTTCGCAGCGGATATGCGACCGGGTAAGCGAGATCCCGTCAACCCTTGTGCCGCCGGCAATGATATATTCTGAGGCGGCGCTTGATCATCATCATCGTCGCGAGGGTGATCGGTTCAAGATCATTTTTAGCGGAAGCCGGTCGCATTTGGCGGATCTGGCCATGATCGCGCCGGAGCTCAGAGCAGGTCTGGACGAACATCCACATTGGCATTTGACGACATGTCTCGGTCGCTACGCGCCCGCCATACTTAGAGTGCCAAATGCCACCCATATTGGGCCTTTGGCCTGGACGGGGTTCCAGGAATTCGTATCGGCCAACAAATTTCATGTGGCCGTCTGTCCATTGCAGCAGACGGCGTTTAATGCGGCCCGGTCCGAGACGCGAATGTTCGACAATGCTGCGCTGGGCTGCGCCGGACTTTACAGCGATGCCCCGCCATATCGCGACTGGGATACTGTTTATGACGGTGCGGCTGGCGAGATTGTGAAGCAGGGGCAGTGGCTGTCAAAACTGGTATCGTATTCGGCCGCCCCCGCGATGACGAAAACCAGGGCGGAAAATCTGGCGCAGCTTGTCACACGCATTGACGGGCGTGGACGTCAAACCGAGCTGTGGAAGCTGGACCGCGATCTTTTCAAGCAATAGTTTATAGGCAGATATTGTCTGCTTTGACTGTTGAGGACGTGATATTTATGGCGGAGCAATAGAGAGGCTAGGGCTCTAGGAGGTATCTGATTTGACGGGAACAACCTATTCGCACCAGCGCTCCATAAGACGACGCACGATTAACGCTGCGTGGTTGCGGCTATTGTCGATTTTGTCCCGATTTTCGCTAGGATGGCGACTGAAAATCTTTATCGAAAAGAAGTTGATACAGGAAAAGTGCCGGTATTTGTTCGATGATGGCTGGTATGCTGCACAAGACGGTGTCGCACAGCATGATCCAGTTTTTCCACTGATGCATTTCATTAAGCATGGTGCAGCTGAATATCGGGATCCGCACAGGCTCTTTGAGATCAGCCACTATCTCAGCCAGGTTGAAAACTACCCGCCGGGAGTTAATCCGCTGGTGCATTTTGCGCTTGTGGGCAAAGCGGATGGCCTGTCACCGACACCATGGTTTGATAATGATTATTATCTTGCCTGTAATCCCGACGTTCAGGCTGGCAAGTTTGAGCCTTTTGATCATTTTGTTAGATTTGGCGTGAACGAAAACCGCTTATCGGTGGAGTCTTTTTCGCCATTTCACTATATCGAAAAATATCCGGATGTCGGGGAAACCCATCTGAGCGCGCTGTACCATTATCTCGATCGCGGCATGTATGAGGGCCGGCAGGCAAATTATTCCGCCTATTCAGAACCGGGAGAAGACGACTTGGAGGGCGCGCCCGATGATATCGTCGTGAGTATTGATGATCTGGCTGATAGTATTCGCCGGGGGCCGCGTCTGAAGCAGGTTTCGAATGCGGCAATTGATGTGATCGTGCCGGTGTACAAGAATACCAGATTAACGCTGACTTGCATCCGAAGTGTTCTCGAATGTTCGAATATAATTGCCGCAAATCTGATTGTGATTGATGATTGCTCACCAGAAAGCGGCCTGACGGACATCCTCCGTGACCTTTCAGATACGGGCTGCTTCGAGCTTATTCGACATTCTGAAAATCTCGGTTTTGTGAAGACTGTTAATCAGGGCATGAAGATCCATCCCGATCGGGATGTGATATTGCTGAACTCCGATACAGAAGTGTTTGGGAACTGGATCGATCGTCTTCATTATCACGCCTACAGTTCGCCGAATGTCGCAACGGTCTGTCCATTAACCAATTCCGGGACGATTTGCAGTTATCCACATACCGCACGAGACAATTCTATTCCGAAGGACTGCACGGCCAGAGAGCTGGATGCCATTGCGCGTGTCGTGAATGAAAAACAAGCCGTGGATGCGCCAACAGCAGTCGGCTTTTGTATGTATATTCGCCGCGACGCCATTCAGGCCGTAGGGTATTTTGATGAAGTTTCCTTTGGCACCGGATATGGTGAGGAGAATGATTTCTGTCTGCGCGGGCGGCAGGCTGGTCTGCGTGACTTGATCGCCGCAGATGTCTTTGTCAGACATTTTGGCAGTGCATCTTTTCAGGATGAAAAGGCAGAGCGCGTGGTCCATGCCATGCGCATTATCGGGAGACGCTATCCCACATACCATCACGATGTGAAGATGTGGATCAAGCAGGATCCTTTACGGTCAATGCGGGCCCGGATCGATCATCAGCGGCTGCTTCGGCAAGGCCTTGATAAGACCTATCTTATTGTATCTCATTCGCGTGGAGGTGGCACCGAGCGGCATGTGCAAGAGCGGATATCCAGTCTTAAAGCCGACGGCTTTTCTGTATTTCGATTGTCACCTGGCCGGAAGCATGGCACGCGGGCGATGCTGTGGCATGCTGATCTACCGCAAATGCCGAACATCAGAGCGTATCAATTGGATGACGCGCTGGACCAGTTGCAATTGGCCGATATGTTGAAGCGTTTGAATATACGGGATGCGGAGTTTCACCATTTTATTGATTTCGGGGTCGAGGCGACCGACCAGCTGGTCAGCGTCGTCGAGCGGGCCGAGATCGAATATGACGTTATATTACATGATTATTTTTCGATATGTCCCAGAGTTAATCTGGCGTATCCCAATGGCGATTATTGCGGCGAGCCGGATGTTTCGGGATGCCAGAATTGTCTGAGCCGTCATGGCAGCGAGTATGGGTCTCTTGATATTCAAACCTGGCGCAGCCGCTATCAAAGGTGTTTGTCAGCGGCCCGGGAGGTCGTGGCCCCGCATCATGATGTGGCGGATCGTATTAAGCGCTATTTCCCGGAGCTTGAGATTCAGGTTCATGAGCATGATTGCGAGCGTCCGGACATCCGGGCAAGGGGCGCGCGACCGGCGGATAAGGTTTACCGGATCGGCACGATTGGCGCGATTAGTCCAATTAAGGGGCTGAACCTGATGAAGGCGTCGGCTGCTTATGCCCTCAAGAAAAAGCTGCCAATACAATTGGTCGTTGTCGGATATACCTCGAACGATCTTGCGTCAAAACGAACGGGGATTGAAGTCACCGGCCGCTATGACGGAGATCACCTGATGGAAGAGATTGAAAAAGCAGAGCTTGACGCGATCCTGATTGCGTCGACCTGGCCCGAGACCTGGTCATACACCTTATCGGAAGCATTCCGGACGGGTTTGCCGGTTATCAGCCTCGACATTGGTGCGCCCGCCGCGCGCATCAGGGAACATGATGCCGGCTTAGTCCTGCCATTGGAGCTCTCGCAATCACCAGAAAAGTTCGTGCATACGATTCTCGAATATGTTTCGAAATAGGCAGATGACAGCTCTCCGGTTTTAGCGCGATCCCGTACTAGAAATTTAAGCATCACATACGCTTGAAACGGGTGTTTTACATGGTCGGGTCGGTTGTGCTCTTCGCGGCGTTTTCCTTCGCCGCCACATACTGTTTCTGGATCTGTTTCGAAAAGTCATTAGACTGTTTTTTATGCTTGATCTTTGAGGTGTCAATTTCCGGCCGCTGACCGATAAGATGGTCGCACAAGTCCTGGGTTTGCTGGACCGGGGAGTTGACGAAATCCTCGTAGACAACGCGATAGGGCGTAAGTTCCATGTCTCGGATCAGTTGCTCTGCAGCGCGGTTTTCCGTCTTTATAACCTGACGGATGCGATCAATTGTTTCAAACTCGACAATCGGTTCCTGTCCGTTCCCTTCTTGAAAGCTCGTCCATTTTTTGGTCTGGCTAGCGATCGATAATGAGATCGCCTGAGCAGTAGTGTCGCGTCTTATAATATGAATGAAATCAAGTTTTGGCGCGATGTGAGGCAGATAGCCAAATCGTGACAACATTTGCAGCTGAGAGGTCGCAGATTTGATCAGGAAGCGCTTGTTCTTATTCCATTTGTTCTTCTGGGTGAGAAACGCCATATAATCGTGGAAGCTTTCAAAGCCCTTTCTTTTCGCGGTATTAATAACTGTATCCCAGTTAAGGTTTTCGCCTCCGCCAAAAAACTGGCCACTTGCGGTCAGGTAATTTGCCAAAAGATTGGACCCTGAGCGATTATAGAAAATAATAAATGTACAATGTTCGGTCAGGGGGGCGGAGCCTTGATATTGACATGCGGATTCACCGAAAAAGTCCGTTATTCTTTCTTCGTGAATGCAAATATTATGCGCTGAACTCGCTGACATCTAATGCACCTGATTCGATTGAGTCTAGATCTACTTCCTTGCCGACAGCATAGCGGTGGACAGCTGGAAATGATGCCGACCAAGGATGTTTGTTAATCTAACTCTAAGAGCCAAGATAGTAGCTGGCGACTTAGTGTTCCGCCACCCTAAACATGTCATGTGATGACATTCGTGTGTAACGAAAATTCGAAACATTGCAGATTTTCTGTACGTTTCGCCGGCAATACCGTCTAAAATAACCGACTTGTAAGGACAGATTGTCATCGGCCTACGCAGCTCTGCTGCAAGTATCCCGAAAAGCATTTTCCGGCGTATCACTCTGACAATTAAATGGCTCCGCGAGTATGCGTATAACAAATATATAGACATGTTCGTATTTGATTAAAAAATATTATAAAATCAAGTGCTAGTTGATTTTATGTGTTGTAACTTGTCTTGACCTGTTCAGCGATATGCGAAATATTT
>CBFHPC010000107.1:0-7279 GCA_965657655.1 Henriciella sp. | reverse complement strand
AGCTGAATCGCCGCCAGTCGAGGCGATGTGCCGGATGTGCCTCTGTTACGGTCGCGAGTGGCGGATCGACTTGCTCAAAGCTGGAATATTCCTGACTCCAGAAAACCGTTCCCCAGGCTTTATTCAAGGCGCTGACCGTTCCATAACGTTGGCGCAGCCAAGCTCTGAACGCAACCTGTGCATCGCTATCATTGCTTTCGACAGTATCATGACAGCCATACTCATTATCGGTTTGCCACATGGTTACAGCCGGATTGGCGCCATAACGTGTCGCCATCGCCTCGACAATACGTCGGCTTTCGCGTTGATATATTTTTGAACTGAAGCTGTAATGACGACGCGAGCCAAACCCTCTGGGACGTCCAAACGCGTCGCAGCAATAAATCGAAGGCTCGCAATCCATCAACCATTTTGGCGGCGTTGCAGTCGGTGTGCCGAGAATAATCTCGAGCCCGGCAGCTGCCAGGACATCAATCGCCCGGTCGAGCCAGCCCCAGTCATAGACACCAGGCTCGGGCTCGATCCGGCTCCAGGCAAATTCTCCAATCCGAACCGTAGACAGGCCCAGCGCCCGCATCCGTTCGGCATCGTCTTTCCACATGGTTTCCGGCCAGTGCTCAGGGTAATAACAGACGCCCAATTTCAAAATAGTTCACTCCCCAATCCGTATTTTATTTAGCGGCGCGGCCTCGGCCCGATGCTATAGCTTCAGTGACGGCAAATCGGAACAAACGTCAAACAGTCTTCTCGCTCAACCGCAGCCGATGCCTCCCACATCAAGCATGTCAAAGCAAAACGCAGTCAGTTAGTCGCAGTGTTCGCCGCCGCGTCGCGTCCCCCCGAGATCGTCGGCAGACCTCAATTCACGCTGTGCCATGGGACCGGGTTTCGCAATCACAGAACCACCTCTTAAGTCTGGACGATCGGCGAGAGTCGCCGCATTACAATGTCTAAGGGAGCTCCATATGACCGACGGACAACGCAGAACCGATATTAAGTTTACCGATCTGGTTGACATTATGAGCGCGCTGAGAACGCCGGAAACCGGGTGTCCCTGGGACCTCGAGCAAGATTTTTCCTCAATATCACCTTACACAATCGAGGAGGCCTATGAGGTTGCCGATGCCATCCGGCGCGGTGACATGTCAGACTTACGCGACGAGCTTGGTGATTTGCTCCTGCAAGTCGTTTTCCATGCCCAGATGGCCGCAGAACAGAATATTTTCAACATTGATGACGTCGTTAACGCGATTTCTGACAAAATGCTGCGCCGGCATCCGCATGTATTCGGTGAGACCCGTCGGATACAGTCGGCCGCGGAGCAGACCGAGGCCTGGGAAAACATAAAGGCAGCCGAGCGCGCGCAGAAAACACCCTCCAATACCGAAGACCGACCAGACACCAGCGCTCTAGACGGGGTCGCACTCGCACTGCCGGCATTATTGCGGGCCGAGAAGCTGCAAAAACGCGCGGCACGGACAGGTTTTGACTGGACCAATGTCGCCGACATTTTCGACAAGCTGGACGAAGAAAAAGCTGAGGTCGCCGAAGCAATCGAATTTGAGAGTTCAGACAGGATCGCGGATGAAATCGGCGATATGCTGTTTGTTTGCGCAAATCTTGCGCGGCGTATGGACATTGATCCGGAAGTGGCCCTGCAACGGGCAAATCAGAAATTTGAACGCCGCTTCAGAGCGATGGAAGCGCTGGCAAAAGCGACCCAGACTGATTTCAGCGGACTTTCTCTGGCGCAACAAGAGCGCCTATGGCAGCAGGTTAAAGCGAATGAAACCAAGAGCGGTTAAACGCCTGGCAGGGACGTCGAACTTGCTCTAGGCAGAAATTTCGACATCAGGGAATTGGGCATATAACCGGCCAAGTTCCCGGGCCGACAGGCGAACGCTCAAGCGACCATTGCCATCACTCCAATAGTCTTCGGCTTCAACCCGAAAACTCTTATACAAAAAGGCTCTTAACGCACCATCTTGTGGCGTCATCGTGACCTGAAGCAGGGTTTGCTTGTCACTCAGAGCCCGTTCGATCGCCAGACATAGATTATCGATGCCGGTGCCGGTCAACGCCGAAATCGGAACCGCAACAGTATCAGATTGCGACGCCGCAATAAAATCCATATCCTCGCGGACATCCTCGCCAAGCAAATCAATTTTGTTCCAGGCTTCGATAATCGGCGGCGCCGGACGCCCACTTTTATCAGCTAGCTGGCTTAATATTTCGAGCACGTCCTGTTTCTGGGAATCATCGGCGGCACTTGCCCGGTCGCGAACATGTATCAGCAGGTCAGCCGACAGGGTTTCTTCCAATGTTGCCCGAAAGCTGTCGATCAGATGGGTTGGCAACTCGGTTATGAAGCCAACCGTATCAACCATGACCGCCGGACCAATATTCGGAAGTTGAATATTCCGGATCGTTGGGTCAAGGGTCGCGAATGGCATATCTTTTGCCAAGACACCTGCCCCGCTGAGTTTATTGAACAGTGTGGATTTACCGGAATTTGTATACCCGACCAGCGCCACAACCGGGACCTCATTGCGAACCCGGCCGGCGCGCTGCACCAAACGGGTTCTTTCAACATCTGCAAGATCGCGCCGCAAGCGCTGAACCTTGCGATCAATCATTCGTTTATCAGCCTCAAGCTGGGTCTCACCCGGTCCGCCGAGAAAGCCCCGCCCGCCACGCTGGCGTTCCAAATGCGTCCAGGTCCGTACCAGTCGCGACCGCTCATATAGCAACCGCGCCAGTTCAACCTGTAAAAGCCCCTCCTTGGTTCGCGCCCGCAAACCAAATATTTCGAGAATCAGACCGGTCCGGTCAATCACTTTCAGACCAAGCCGGTTTTCGAGATTACGCTGCTGTATCGGAGTAAGAACCCCGTCAATCACAACCAGCGATACGCCATGTTGAACGGCATCCTCAGCCAGACGGTCCAGCAAACCACCTGACAACAGGAATGACGCATTCGGCTTTCTCAGATGCTCCGGGCGCACAAAGCCGAGTTCGCAGCCAAGCGCTTCAACCAGACCGGTCGTCTCAGATAGGCGTTCCTCACTTGGACGTTGAGGAAGAAAAGTCCATGGAACGATAACACCCGCTTTATAGGCGGCCTGCTCAACTGTCGCGGTGGTGTCTATAAGTCCTGCTCCAATACACTATCGTCAAACAGCTTCACAGCTGCATTTGGAGTGATCGTCGATATCGCGTGCTTGTAAACGAGCTGCGGTGGCCGACCATCACCGCGAAGTAAAACGCAAAAATTATCAAACCAGGTTACAACACCCTGCAGCTTAACCCCATTTGCCAGGAAAATTGTCAGCGGCGTCTTTGATTTCCGAACGGCGTTCAGAAACGTATCCTGCAAATTTTGTTTCTTTTCTGATGTCATGGGAGGACCTGTCTTTTTTTCTTGTTAACAATACCGGCACCTATCTCAGGCGCTCTAGTTTTTCTGTAATTAAATTCAATAATCAACGCCAAAACGAAACACTAAGCACTGGGAGTAGAGCAATAACCTCTAAACGTCCCAGCACCATACCGAATATCAACGCTAATTGAACTAATGGGTCATTTATACCCTCCAGACCAACCAAAAAGTGACCTGAATTCGTCAAACTACCTATGGATGCCCGAACCGCGTCAGTAAAAGGCAATCCTAACATGCTCATGACCAATAATCCGCCAGCAATGGCAATAGTATACCCGACAAGATAGACCCATACGCCAATAATAGTCTGCTCCGATTGCGGCCGGCCACGAAACCGAAAGGTCTGCACACTGCCGCGATAGCCCAGCTGGATAAATTCCAACCCGGCCCGTTTTGACAAAACGATAACTCTCGCCAGCTTAATTCCGCCTGCCGCCGACAGGGCTGATCCGCCAATTAGCAGTGGTAGCCCGGCCAGAGCCAGCGGTATGCCGGTAAAGGCCTCCGGATCGGTCAGGGCAATCCCGCTAGTTGACAGACTTGATATCGCCCATCCGAGACCCGGAAACAGTGAAAGGCCAGACATCCAGACGACTAGTGTCAACAATCCCAGACAGACAAAAAGCCCCATGACTTCGGGATCCTTAAGCGCCCGTAAATAGCGGCCCTGACCGATTTCGTCGAGAACAATCAGGCCGATACTGCCGACAATCAGACCAAATCCAAGGCACCAGCCGACCATCGCATTTGCCGGCGCCGTTAAACTCGCATCGGGATCAACCAAGCCAGTCGTAATCGCGCTGACGGCACCGCTAAAGGCATCACCGGGCGACGCTCCGGCCAAAATAAGGGCGAAAAGCAGAAAGACTATCGAGACGGTTACAATGCTCATCGCGGCCCGCACAACACGTGGTGTTGCATCGAAAAAGCTGGTTTCCGGCAAGGTGAAAAAGCGGCTGCGGTGGATACCCGGACCACCGAGATTAATAGCCGACAATACCGTTGCCGCTATTGTGATGCAGGCAACCGCCCCACCAATATGAAGCAGGGCGCGCCACAAGATTAAACTGGCCGGCCAGTCGTCACCGCTTTTGCTGAGGCCGCTCTGGCCTGTTGTGGTCAGACAGGAAACGGCTTCAAAATAGGCTGACAGATAATCGACATCGTCGGTCCAGGCCAGAAACGGAATGGCGCAAAATACCGGTGCCAGAAACCAGAACAGAACAGCGACGGCCAGACCGTCAACGGCCCGGCTTCTCTGCTTTGGTTTATCCGTCAGTAACAGTACCGCCGACGCCGCCGGTCCGCAGGATAACGCGCCGGCCAGAAAATAAAGGCTCTCTTTCAGCTCGCCAAATGCAAACGCCAGCAATGCACCGAGCAAAAGTGTTCCGCTAATGCATATGGCCAGCATCGCCAGGATACGAATGATTGCCAGATGGTTCAAACTGCCACTCCAGTCCTGATCAGAAGAAATCGGCGCTCGCGCGGAAATAGCGCTCAACCTGTTTGGTCATTTCCGTTTCATAGAACAGGACAAGCCGGTCATCAGCCTGTATCGAAACATCCTTATCCGGAAAAATAATATCATCCTTCCGAATGATGGCCGCGGCTGTGATACCCTCTGGCAGGTCGTCATAGCCGACCGTTTTTCCACTCAGGTTTGATGATGGCAAAGTGATACCTTCGGCGAGCTCGCCGGCCCCATCTTCGAGCAGTTGCACCGAGACAATCCGCCCTTTTCTGAGCTTGGTCAGAATTCTCGATACGCTCAACGCCCGCGGATCCAGTACGGCATCAATATCGAGATCAGACGAGATCGCTGCCAGTTCGTACGAATTAATCAAAACATGGCTTTTCTGCGCCCCCATCTGCTTGGCAAGTTTCCCGATCAGCATGTTCGTCTTGTCATCATTGGTCACAGCGATCACAATATCTGCAGAGTTTGCACCAGCCTCCTCAAGGATATCGCGAGACAGCCCATCACCATTAATAACAATTGTCTGTTTCAACTTCGATACCGCGATATCGGCCTGCACCGGATCAGCCTCGACCAGACGGACCCGGACGCTTTTATCAGCTTCGAGCTGCGAGGCTACATAGATGCCGACATTGCCACCGCCGACAATAACAAACCGACGAAACTCACTGCCTGTCTTGTTGAACAGCTTATTTAAACGCGCCGTGTGACTGGGTATTACCGCGACATAAGCGGTATCATCACATTGCAGCAAATCATTGCCGCGCGGTGCAAAGACAACATCGCCGCGTTTGATCCCGACAACGCGCGCCGACAGATCAGGAAACAGCTCATCCAGCTGATCAAGCGCGGTATCAATGAGCGGGCTCTCGGCACTCACCCGCATACCAAGCAATTGCAGTCGGCCATCCTCGAATGACAAGCTCGACGTCGCATCAGGACTTCGAAACCGGTTCAGTATCGCTTCTCCGACTTCGATTTCCGGCGAGATGACCATATCAATGGCAAAGCCATTGCGTGAAAAAAGTTGGGCGCGATCCTGCGCCAGATAGGCCTGAGCTCTGATCCGGGCGATTTTACTCGGCACGGAAAACACACTTTCGGCGATCTGACAGATAACCATGTTAATTTCGTCAAAATGGGTTACCGCGATCAACATATCCGTCATTTCAGCACCAGCCAGACGCAATGTATCAGGATAGGCTGCATGACCAACAACCCCCTTCACATTGTAATCGGTCTGCACCCGGTCGATAAGGTCACCATCCTCGTCGACCATTGTAATATCATGGCCTTCGCCGGACAATTGCCGGGCGATCCCCTGGCCGACACGGCCAGCTCCACATATGATCACACGCATTTGCTACGCTTCCGCTGTGCCAGTGGCACTTCTAATACCCAGCGCCTTTAATTTCCGGTGCAAGGCTGATCGCTCCATACCAATAAATTCTGCTGTGCGGGAAATATTACCGTCAAACCGTGTGATTTGAACCTTGAGGTAATCGCGTTCAAACTGGTCCCTGGCATCGCGCAGCGACAGGCTGACCAGATCCGTCGAGACCCCAAGCCCGTCATCCTCTGCCGATGACGGCCTATCGAGCGGCAGCTCTTCGGCCCGCACGGGGTCACTCGTTGCGCCCCGCGATAAAATTAAGACGCGCTCGACCAGATTGCGCAATTGCCGGACATTCCCCGGCCATTGCAAGGATTGCAGGACAGCAATGGCCTCAGGCGAGAACGGGCGGGCATTCAGACCGGAACTGTCAGCAATCCGGCTCGCAAAATATTCGACAAGCTCGGGAATATCCTCGCGGCGCTTTGACAGGCTGGGCACCTCAACCGGCACAACATTCAATCGATAGTATAGATCAAGCCGAAATCGTTCATTCGCGACCTCATCCTCTAATGACCGGGTCGATGACGACATAACCCTGACATCGACCTCGACATCGGAGCGGCCATTGACACGTTGAAAGCGCTGTTCTGTCAGCACGCGGAGAATTTTTGTCTGTGTCCCAAGCGGCATCTCGCCGACTTCATCCAGCAGCAGGCTGCCTGTATGGGCTTGTTCAAACATGCCAAGTTTGACCGGGATGCCATTCGCGTCCTCTTCCCCGAATAATTCGCGCTCCATCTGGTCGGGGGCAATATTCGCCGCACTAACCAAAACAAATGGTCCGGCAGCGCGTTTTGATTTCGCATGGATAAGACGGGCACAAAGCTCTTTTCCTACCCCGGCATCACCCGAGACAAGAACCCGTGAATTCGTCGGCGCCACCTTGTCGATTGACTGACGCAAAGCCAGCGCAACACCACTTCCACCAATCCAGTCGGCGATTTCGAAAGTCTTGGTCTTAAGT
>CBFHPC010000106.1:0-7341 GCA_965657655.1 Henriciella sp. | reverse complement strand
CCGATCCTGCTCCACTGCTACACAGGCGGGCTGGATCTGGCACGGCGTGGACTTGATTTAGGCGCTTATATCTCAGTATCGGGAATTCTATCCTTTAAATCGGCCAAGGACGTTCGGGCCGTGATTTCCGAAGTTCCTCTGGAGCGTATTATTCTCGAAACTGACTGCCCCTATCTCGCACCGGTGCCTTTTCGAGGGCGCCGCAATGAGCCGGCCTATCTTCCTTATGTCGCAAAGGCGTTGGCGGATATATCCGGTCAGACACCCGAGCAGATTGGCGCCTTGTGCGAGGCCAATGCACTGAACTTGTTTGGCAAGATTGGGCAGTGATGGCGAAACGGCTGAAATTTACCCTGCTCGGTACTGGTTCATCCGGTGGTGTTCCGAGACTTGGCAATGATTGGGGGGTCTGTGACCCCCTGAATCCGAAAAACCGGCGACGTCGGTGTTCTGCGCTGCTTGAATTATCAGAGCATGCGACCACTGCTACGACAAATGTTCTGATCGATACATCTCCGGACATTCGCGAGCAATTATTGGAAGCGGGAACCGGTCATCTCGATGCGGTTGTTTTTTCGCATGATCATGCAGATCAAACCCATGGCATTGATGATGTGCGTGCCCTTGCTATCCGACAAAGGCGGGCGATACCGGCCTTTCTTGACGACGCAACAGCGTCAACCCTGGTGCCGAAATTCCGCTATTGTTTTGAGGGGCAGGGCGGGTATCCGGCCATTCTTGATCGTCAGGCTGCGATCATTGCGGGGCGGGCGTTCGAGATTGACGGGGCCGGTGGACGGGTCGGGCTTTTGCCGCTTGATCAGGAACATGGGCGTATTCGCTCGCTCGGTTTCCGGATTGGTCCGCTCGCCTATTGCAATGATGTGAACGGCTTGCCTGACGACACAATTGCACAATTGTACGGGCTCGAATGGCTGGTCATTGACGCGCTGCGTTATACCCCGCACCCAAGCCATGCCAATTTACAACAGGCCCTCGACTGGATCGCAGAGCTCAGACCCAGGCATGCGGTCTTGACCAATCTCCACGTTGATTTCGACTATGAAACACTACGCTCGGAATTGCCGCCGGGCGTGGAGCCGGGCTTTGATGGCTGGTCGACGCAGTTTGACCTATAAGGGTTTGCTTTCTGATTGCAGTTTTGCGCGGAACTGGGTTGTCTGAACAGCAATATCCCATTCACGAAGCAGTGCAGCGCGAATATCTTGCGACATGTCGGGCGAAAATGACTGATATGGACCAGCGAGGTCTTTTACCTCATCAACATGTTGCCAGACGCCAGATTTCAGGCCGGCGAGATAGGCAACCCCCAGTGCAGTTGTTTCGAGGCTGGCAGCCCTTTGCAGCTTGATGCCGGTAATACTGGCCAGAAACTGCATCAGCCAACTATTGGCGGCCATGCCACCATCAACCCGTATCAGGTCCGGAACGACGCCATCTGCGTTTAAGGCCGCCACTAGATCATGCGTCTGATAGGCAACCGATTCCAATGCCGCCCGTACAAGATCAGACCGGTTGGACTGCCGGGTTAGCCCGAATATCGCACCGCGTGCCTCGCTGTCCCAATGCGGGGCGCCAAGACCGGTAAAGGCCGGCACAAGATAAATGCCACCATTATCAGACGTCGCTGCCGCAATTTGTTCGGTCTCGGCGCTTGTTGCTACAAGTTTCAACTCGTCACGCAGCCATTGCGCAACGGCACCGGCAATAAAAATCGACCCTTCAAGTGCGAATACCGGCTCGGGTCCGATCCGGCAGGCGCGTGTGGTCAGCAGCTGGTTGGACGATAATACCGCTTTGGTTCCGGTGTTGACCAAAACAAAACATCCCGTGCCATAGGTGGCTTTGGTCATCCCCGGGTCAATGCAACCCTGGCCGAAGGCAGCTGATTGCTGATCGCCGGCCACCGCCTGGATTGGCAGGCTGCACCCTAACACGTTCGGATCGCTCATGCCGAATTCCGATGAGCTGGTCTGGACCGTAGGCAGCATTGATTTCGGAATATTAAACAGGTCGAGAAGTTCCTGATCCCATTCCCCACTATGAATATTATACAGGCTTGTGCGCGAGGCATTTGTTTCATCGGTAAGATGAGATTGGCCGGCCGTTAGTTTCCATATCAGGAATGTATCAACAGTACCGAATGCCAGTTCGCCGCGTTCCGCGGCGGCTCGGGCGCCAGCAACATGATCGAGCACCCATGCAATCTTGCTGGCAGAGAAATACGGATCCAGTAACAAGCCCGTTTTGGCCCGAATCATGTCCTGGTAACCACGTTCAAACAGGTCACGGCAGACTGCAGCGGTGCGCCTGTCTTGCCAGACCAGCGCATTGCAGACGGGTTGCCCGGTCGTCTTGTCCCAGATCAGAACCGTTTCTCTCTGATTGGTAATGCCGAGCGACACGACGTCGCCAAGCTGTTCTTCGGAAACCTGTTTAAGGACCTGTCGGGCACTGTTTAAAGTGGTTTGCCATATGTCATCGGGGCGGTGTTCGACCCAGCCATCATCCGGGAATAATTGTTCGAATGGTTGCTGGGCCGTTGCTATCATTGCGCCGGTCCGGTCGACCGCAACCGCACGACTTGAGGTCGTGCCTTGATCAAGGGCTAAAATTAGCGGACGATCTGGCATTGTTCAGCCTTTTTTTGTCAGCGCAGCAATCGTCTTTGCGACAGATCCATAATCAACTTTCCCGGTTCCCAGAACAGGTATCTCGTCGACATGAAATACTTTGCGCGGGACTGCGAGTTCCGAAACACCATGCGATTGGGCCCAGGCAACAAGTTCCGACCGGTTGATCTCTTTGGCAGAGCTGATCAGTATTATTTGCTCGCCCTTTTTCGGATCGGGAATTGCCGCCGCCGCGTGCATATGCTCCGGCCAGATGGCATTGGCGCAATTTTCGACAACGGCCAAGGATACCATTTCACCGCCAATCTTGGCGAAGCGTTTGACGCGACCGAGAATACGAATGCAATCGTCTTCGTCGACGGCAACGATGTCACCAGTATCATGCCAACCATCAACCGGTGGTTCGATTATGCCGGGTGCAGATGATCGCAAATATCCCATCATGACATTGGGGCCGCGGATTAGCAGTTTTCCGCCGTCAGCGATGCCCTCGACCGGTTCCAGTTTGTATTCCATCTCGCTTAACAGGCGGCCAACTGTGCCGGCCTTGTTAAATTCGATTGTGTTTGCCGATACGACAGGGGCAGCTTCGGTCGCCCCATATCCCTCCAGAATTTCAACATCAAATTTGCGTCTTAGATATTGCCGGGTCTCGTCTTTGACGCGTTCGGCTCCGCAGACTGCCAGCCGGATTGAATTGAGCTCGCCATCATTTGCAATGCGGGCATATTGGGAAATAAATGTGTCGGTCGCGAGCAGGATCGAACACTGCATCGACTTAATCCGTTTTGTGATTTCGCGAGGCTGCAGGGGACTTGGGTGAAAGATGGCTTTTACACCGGAAACCAGCGGCAGTACCGAGCCGATTGTCAAACCGAATGAATGAAACGCCGGCAAGGGATTGAAGACGCTGTCGGTTTCGGGTGACAGGCCGATATGAGATCGTAATTGTTCGACATTCGTCACAATATTATGATGCGATAGAACAACGCCTTTCGGTTCTCCCTCCGTGCCTGAGGTAAACAGAACAACGCCGGGTTTTTTATAGGATTGGTGACTGCGGAACAGGAAGGGTAAAACTGGGCCGGCCACTGCCGAGATTTTATCGATTAGGTTGAGGTCTTCGCGGACATCTTCGAGATAAATAAATTCTATATCCGGCGACAAATCATCAACCAGTGGCTGCATCTCGCCTAGCTCGATGAATTTATGAGCTGTGAGAATTTTGGTAATGCCGGCCGCTTTGAGCGAGGCCCTGATATTTGCGGTGCCGGATGTGAAATTGATCATAGCCGGCACCCGACCAGCAACAAGAACAGCGCAGAATCCCACCACCGCGCCAATACCGGTTGGCAGCATGACACCGACAGTTTCGTCTTTATTGAAGCGGCGTGAGAGATTGGAGCCGATGGCAAAGGCGCCGCGCAGAACTGTTTTATAGGAGCCTTCGGTCCCGTCACCATCGACGAGTATAACACGATTATGGCCGAACTTCCGCGCGCCGCGCAATATCGCACCCATAATATCTGTTCTGGTTAGGCTGGGTTTCCAGGGAAGCGGCGCGGGTATCGCATGATTGGTCATTATTTTCTTTTGTCCCATCAAGAATCTGTCTTTGATAATAATCTGTCATATTATGTGAACGGCGCAATCGTTTTCCGCATACCTCCTATTCCGGAGCAACTGCGACTTGGCTCAACAAAAGCTTGTCGAAACTCAATTTTATAGCCATTTAACCAGCATGGTCAGGCTCATAGATAAAACGCAGAAACATCGACATCCTGAAAAACGGAATCGTCCCGATACGCCTTTATTGCGCAAACCAGATTGGATCCGGGTCAAGGCGCCGACCAGTCCGGGCTATGCCGAAACGCGTGCTATCGTAAAGTCGAAGCAATTGGTCACCGTTTGCGAAGAGGCCGGATGTCCGAATATCGGGGAATGCTGGGATAAAAAGCATGCCACGATGATGATCCTCGGCGAAATCTGCACCCGGGCCTGTTCATTCTGTAATGTGGCGACGGGTAAGCCGTCACCGGTTGATCTTGACGAACCCCGCCGCGTCGGGGCGGCTGTGGCGGAGATGGGCCTCGAGCACGTAGTTATTACCTCGGTTGACCGGGACGATCTCGAAGATGGCGGCGCGCAGCATTTTGTTGAGACAATTTCGCAAATCCGAAGCCAGTCGCCTGGTACGACAGTGGAAATTCTGACACCTGATTTTCTGCGGAAGGATGGCTGGGAGAAACGCGTAATCGATGCGCAGCCGGATGTTTTCAATCATAATCTCGAAACGGTGCCACGGCTGTATCTTTCGATCAGGCCAGGTGCCCGCTATTTTCATTCCTTGCGCCTTCTTGAAAAAGTCAAGGAGCGGGATCCCCTGCAGTTTACCAAATCGGGGCTGATGGTGGGGCTCGGTGAGACCAAAGAAGAAGTGATGCAGGTCATGGATGATATGCGCTCGGCGGGGATCGATTTCCTGACTATTGGGCAGTATTTGCAGCCAACGCGAAAGCATGCCGGGGTTGATCGCTATGTCACACCAGATGAATTCGCGGCCTATGAGGAGATCGCCAGGTCGAAAGGCTTCCTGCTAGTATCGGCTTCGCCATTGACGCGGTCGAGTTACCATGCCGGGGATGATTTTGCCCGCTTGCGTCAGGCTCGCTTAGACCAGGTTAACGGGTCGTGCCCAGATTAACCCAGACCACGCAGATCAGGCATCGGGCCGATGATCTTTATGAGCTGGTAAGAGATATCCGCCGCTACCCCGAATTCATCAAATGGATCAACACAATGTCGGTTCGCGACGAAGTCTCGACGCCTGACCAGTATAGCTGCATCGGGGATGTCGCGGTTGGGTTCAAAGGGTTTCAGGAAACATTCTCGACGCGTATTATTGCCGATCCGGAAAAGCGCCGCATTGATGTCGATCTCGACCGCGGTCCCTTTCGACATTTACGCAATCGCTGGCAGTTCAACGAGAAAAGTCCAGGTGTCACCGATGTTTTTTTCTTTATCGACTATGACTTTAAAAATCCGCTATTGCGGCTGCTTGCCCGCACCAACCAATCGCTGGCTATTAATCGTATCATGCAGGCGTTTCAGACCGAAGCCGATCACCGCTACCGGTGAAGCGACGAGTTTAAATTTGTGCCCGGATCATATTTAGGGCTGCTTCAATCGTCGCAATGCGCACCTCGTGGCGTCCGATCTCCCCGAGGCTGAGCATTTCGTGCAGCATGGATTTGTTTTCGCGTGCGCAGGCGAGATGCACCGTGCCGACTGGCTTCATTGGTGTGCCGCCGCCCGGACCGGCAATGCCAGTGATTGCGATGGCCATATTGGCACGGCTCATTTCAAGCGCCCCTTCGGCCATCAGCCGGGCGACCGGCTCCGAAACAGCGCCATAATCCGCCAGAACGTCACCACCGACATTGAGAACTTCTGCTTTTGCATGATTGGAATAGGTGACAAAACCGCGGTCGAGAAATTTTGACGATCCAGCAAAATCGGTAAAAAGGCCGGCCAGCAATCCCCCGGTACAGCTCTCAGCGGTACATAGGCGAACCCGCCGCTGTATGGCTTCGTCCATGGTCAAAAGGGCGAGATTTCGAATATGGTCAGGAAACATTGTCTTACTATGCTGTATTCTCTTGAGCTGACAAGACGGCGATTGCCTGGGCTGCAATTCCTTCGCCCCGCCCGGTAAAGCCCAGCTGTTCAGTTGTCGTCGCTTTGATGCTGACCGACTCGATTGGGAGATCACAAATCTCGGCAGTCCGCAATCGCATCGCCTCACGATGTGGTTTGACCTTCGGGGCTTCACAAATCAGCGTGATGTCGCACGACGCTAATCCATACCCCCGTTTTTCGGCAAGCTTGATGGCGTGAGACAGGAATACACCGGACTCGACGTCTTGCCACTGCGGATCGCTGGGCGGGAAGTGATCGCCAATGTCACCAGCCGCGAGTGCCCCCAATATTGCATCGGTCAGGGCATGCCAGCCAACATCGGCGTCAGAGTGGCCTTTCAGGCTGGCATGATGCTCGATTTTGTGTCCGCAGAGCACGACATGATCGCCGGGCTCAAAAGCATGAACATCAAACCCCTGTCCGATTCGTGGTGGACTTGCGGCATCCAGTAAGCGCGTCATTCGGTCGAGATCTCCTGCATAGGTGATTTTGTCGAGTTCCGGCCGGCCCTCGACCAGAACAATTTTGTGTCCTTTGGCTTCGACGGCTGCGAGGTCGTCAACGAAATCCAGAGCCTGATCTTGCAAGGCGTCGAGAATATCCTGATACCGGAAGGCCTGCGGCGTCTGTATCCGACGCAAATCGCTGCGCTGTACATTTTCCAGTTTATCATCGGTCTGGCGCTTTACAGCATCTGTAATCAGCAGCGCAGGTGCGGCGGCTGTCGCGGTTTGCATGGCCTCAATCAGGCGATCTATCAGCTCGCCATTCAGACCCGGCCGCGCGGCATCATGGATCATCACGATATCGTTCGCGCCAAGTGCAAGCGCTTCGAGACCCGCTCTAACAGATGCAGTGCGAGTAGAGCCACCTGTAACAAGGCGAATATTATCAGCGTCAATATGCTGATATGACTGGATGCGTGTTGCGGGGACGACGAGCGCTATACTGTCTATAGCGGGGTGCTCGATAAAGGCCTGAAGAGACC
>CBFHPC010000105.1:0-7517 GCA_965657655.1 Henriciella sp. | reverse complement strand
CTGCCCGGGATCACCGGTCACAACCATCCGGCTATCACGCCCAAGACGGGTCAAGGCCATCTTCATCTGGGCAATTGTTGCATTCTGCGCTTCATCCATAATGACGAAGGCTTTTTTCAAAGTCCGGCCCCGCATAAACGCTAGTGGCGCAACCTCGATAACGCCGCGATCGCGTAATCTCTGCGCCTGATCTGCGCCGAGTGTTTCATTTAAAGCGTCCCATATCGGGCGCAGATAGGGCTCGACCTTTTCTTCCAGATCGCCGGGAAGGAAACCGAGATTTTCGCCGGCTTCAACGGCTGGCCGCGTAATGATCAAACGGTCGACGGCTTTGCTTCGCAAAGCGGCTGCGCCCGCGGCGACCGCCAGAAAAGTCTTACCGGTTCCGGCCGGACCGACCCCGAAAACAAGGTCGCACTCGCGCCCCGTCAACAGGTTCAAATAGGCGGCCTGTGCCGTCGTCTGCGGTTTCACGGGCACTTTGAGGCCGGACAAAGCGGCAAAGGGCTGGGCAGGAAATCTGGCTTGCTCGATGGCCCCTTCAAGCGCCGAAATACCGGCTTGGTCATTCCGGGACAGGATGTGCTCAAATTCCGTCAGTGCGACTTCAGCCAGCGCTTCCGCCTCTGCCGATCCCCGCAACTGAATACCGCCACCAAAGCATTCCGCCGATAATGTACCATCTGCAACTGCCTCCTCCAGCAATAGTAGATGCATGTGATTTGGACCGCAAACATAGGCGAGGAGATCGGGGTCACGTGGCTCCCAAAACTTACTCAAGCGATACTCCCATAGCGCCTGGTTGCTGCCTCGCCTGCAGGACCGGTCGCTGTCGCCAGACCAGACCCGACAGCAGAACTGCCCGCCAGAGAGTTCAGGCTCGCGCCAGCAATATCAACCTTCACAATCTGACCAATCAAACTTGCGTCGCCGTCGAAGTGAACTGCCTGCAACCATGGTGACCGACCATGAACCTGACCGGGCTGGCGGCCCGTCCCGGTGACCAGCACAGGAATCGTCTGGCCAACTTTGGACGCGTTGAAGGCAATTTGCTGCTCACGCAACAAGGCCTGCAAGGCATGTAGCCGCTCGGTTTTGACATCCTCGGGCACCTGCCCGAACATTTCAGCGGCCGGCGTTCCGGGGCGCTGTGAGTATTTAAAGCTGTAAGCAATCGCGTAATTGACGTCCCGGACAAGATCCATCGTCGCTTCAAAATCCTTATCGCTTTCACCCGGAAATCCGACAATGAAGTCGCTGGCCAACGCCATATCCGGGCGTGCCTCTTTCATCCGGCGCATAATATCACGATAATGTTCATGCGTATGTCCGCGGTTCATCGCCCGCAGAATATTATTGGACCCGGATTGCACCGGAAGATGCAGGAAGGGCATTAATTCTTCAGTATCGCCATGCGCTGCGATCAGATCATCATCCATATCGCGGGGATGGCTGGTCGTGTAGCGTAACCGGTCAATCCCGCCAATTGTTGAAAGGTGACGCACCAATTGCGCCAGGGTCCAGTCGTCACCGGCGGTAACAGCGGGCGCGGCGCCATGATACGCGTTCACATTCTGACCAAGAAGGGATAATTCACGTACCCCCTGCGCTGCCAGATTCCGCGCTTCGAGCGTTATATCGTCGACCGGTCTGGAAAGCTCGGAACCGCGGGTGTAAGGCACCACGCAGAATGTGCAGAATTTATCGCAGCCCTCCTGAACCGATAAGAACGCCGCCGGACCATCGGCCTCACGGGATTTCGGCAAGGCGTCGAATTTCTCGAGCGTTTCGAAGTCGGTTTCAAGCCGTTCACCGGTACTCCGGTGAACACGCGCAATCATCTCCGGCAGCTTATGATAGGCCTGCGGCCCCAGCACCAGATCCACCGCTGGCTGCCGCCGCATGATTTCGGCGCCTTCCGCCTGCGCGACGCAACCGGCAACCGCAATCGTCATCCGCCCGTCCGAGCGGTCCTTCAACTTACGCATCTGGCCGAGCTCGGAATACACTTTTTCCGTCGCTTTTTCTCTGATGTGGCAGGTGTTAAGTACAACCAGATCGGCCCCGTCAGCGGTCTCCACCGGACGATATCCAATCGGCGCGAGCACATCTTTCATCCGCTCGCTATCATACACATTCATTTGGCAGCCATAGGTCTTGATAAAGACCGTTTTTCCATCCGGCTTGGAGCTTTGATCAGTCATAAGCGCGCTTATGGCCGAAAAATCTCAGTCTGACCATATGATTCAGTCCTAGAGGTGCAGCAACACCGTCTTTGTTGTCCACCCCACCCCGACAGCCCAGGCAAAACTGGAGAGCGTGCCGATGATCACATACTCACTTGCCCGCCGCTCACGAACCGTACCAAGCCGTAAGAAAGATTTTGCCGCAACCAGAAACCCGATCAGCATGATCTGGTCGATCAGCACCAGGAAAAAGATAATGCCGCGCTCCAGCACGCCGATGATCGCGCCGCCGCCAGGCAGACATTCCGCGTCCAGATCCTTGCGATATCCGGCACTGGCAAACACAGCCTCGATCAGGATCGCCCCGACTCTGATCGTTAGCATCCCGCCGGATATCACAACTAGAATAGATACATACCGATATGGCGAAAGGCCAAGCCGGCCTAGCCACGAAGCCCCCTCGCCCGCGACCCAGAAACCGGACACAAACGCGTCGGGCCGGACCACAGCACCAATCAAGGACACGCCGGAGATCAAACCCATGATCAAGACGACCTGCCATAAAGGCGACAACAAATGCCGGCCCTTGCTATTCACCCAGATGCTCGTCGCAACACATAATTGCGCGCAGGCGACCAGCAGCAGAACCAGCATATCAAGCTGGCCAAGCCCGCCAGCAACCAGAGCGGCCCCCGAAAACAGACGCAGAATTAAGGCAGGTATCCCTCGCCGGCCGCGCCGGGCCAGCGCCGAGGCCGGACCAAATTCGGTAAGCATCAAGGCCGTAAATATTATAACGAGACCTGATAGCATCGCACCCTCTCACGCCTGCAATTCACCATCCCCGTCCAACAAAAAAGCCTTATTCAGCTGATTAATCGCAAACAGCCGCATCCGGCTGATTCTCCGTCATGGCGGCCTCAAACGCCCGGCATGCTACCAGCAGCGCACGACCATGCGCCCCGCGAACATGCCGGTTAATTGTCTGGGGCGTCACACCGGCACGCTGGGCGATCGCTTTCTGGCGCGGCGGGTTTGGCCGGAGAAACTGCAGCATGAGAAGCGCCCGACGCGGCGTCCAATTGTTAACGGCCACGTCGCACAGCCCTAATAGAGCGGAAATCAGTCCCTGCTGCGATGATGATAAATGCAAGGCTTTGCCATCCAGCCGACAGGCAGCTGACAGCTGGTCCAACCCTCGTCCCGATGCCTGGAATGCCGCCCCCATCGCGGTCTTCAGCGGGCTACGTGCCGATATTGCTGCCGCGCCAATACCGATAAATATTCGCGTATCGAGCGCCAAATGCCCGGACTGCCTGCTCACGCCGATCACCTCGTCTCCGGCCTTCAATGCCGCTCGTATGATTAAGGCCACCCTTAACGCATACTCCGGCCGGCTCATTGCCAACTGCCAACCATCGCCTCGAAAACGCTGCAAACTACTAATCCAGCCCGGTTCATTCCAGTTCGACATCTCGTCGACGACCGCCTCGAGACGCGCGAATCCGGCATCCAGCGCGGCATCCCCGAACTGCGAAGATTTTACCAGATCGCCGGTCAGAACAGCGATCTGTCGTCTTGATTGATTGACCATGTCATAGTTTAGCCAATCGCTGCCATCACCACCACCAGCTTAAAGTCGAAATGACTTGCCCTGGCGCCCTGCCATTGCCAGAAGGTGGCATGACCCGCATCATCCTTTTTAATAAGCCATTTAATGTCCTGTCGCAGTTTACCGATGCCGGCACGGCCGAGTCCAAACGTCCAACCCTATCAGATTTCATCAATGTCCCGGGTGTGTATGCAGCCGGCCGGCTCGATAAGGATAGTGAAGGACTTCTGGTCCTGACCGATAATGGCAAGCTCCAGCATCGCATCGCCAATCCGGACCAAAAGACCAAGAAGGGCTATTGGGTGCAAGTCGAGGGAGAACCGAACGAGGCCGATCTCGACAAGTTGCGTAAAGGCATCCAGCTGCGGGATGGACCGACACTCGGGGCAGAAATTCGTCGGATTGACCCGCCGGACACGTTATGGCCGCGGACCCCGCCGATCCGATACCGGAAGTCAATTCCTGACCAATGGCTCGAAATCAATATTACCGAAGGCCGGAACCGGCAGGTTCGACGGATGACGGCAGCGATCGGTTTTCCGACCCTTCGCCTCATCCGGTACCAGATTGGCGCCTGGTCGATTACGGATTTACCAAGCGGTAGCTGGCGCGAAGTCTAGACAGTCCGGTCCGGCAATCCAGCCCCGCATCACCAGCTCATCCGATCGCCGGTCCCACGGATCCGGCGTCTAGCTTTTCGACAGACGGGCCTTGGTTAAACCAGCATGCGGTGAGGCAAGCTCCGGCTGGTCGGGCCAGTCATGCTTGGGGTAGCGACCGCGCATATCTTTTGCCATGTCAAAATAACCCGACGCCCAGAAGCCCGACAAATCTCGCGTGGTGGCAGTCGGCTTGCCACCCGGCGACAGGAGCTGAAGCGTCACGGGCAAGCGTCCATTGGCAAGATTTGGGTGCTGACGGCAGCCATAAAATTCCTGAACGCGCCCCTCAACCAGCGGCGCGCGATCGTCTAGCCAGTCTATTGAGGCCCGGCGACCAGATGGCAGTTTAAGTAATAGCGGCGCATAATCATCCAGCATCTGCGCCTGCTGCCAGTCCAGCCGCGCCTTTAAAGCCAGCTTTACCATTTCCGGATCCGGCACTTTGAACGCTGTATCGGCCAACCGGTCCCCCAGCCAGTCGCGCGCACTCAGTTGCAGATCGGCACTTGAGATAGCGGGCCAGTCATCACCAAACACAGCGCGCAAACCGGCAATACGCGCACAATAGACGCTAACCACATGCGCGATATCGGGATCGCTGAAACCGTGCGCGCCAATATGAGCTAGATAGGCCTCTTTCGCCGCGCTGGCAGAGGGCTTTGGCAATGGCCGCTCCGACAACACAATCGCCCCCAGCCGTGTCACCTGCCGGGCTTTAAAGCTCCGTGTCTCGGGATCATAGGTCGCGTCTTCGGATTTACCGGTCTGGCCGGCTGCCAGCGCATCCTGTTCGCCAATCGCCAGGGCCTGGGTGATCCGTCCACGCTGGGCTGACCCGCTCAGATCGGCGACCACAAGCCAATCCGATCGTGCCAGAGAATCCGACAGGTCGAGTGTCACGGCGCGCCCGGACGCCATTAACCAGATATCACTGTCCTGGCTGCGCCGGCGGGCGATCCGGTCTGGCCAGGCCTGTGCGAGTATAAGACCCGGGTCACCCTGCGGGGTGGCCCCTTTTGACCAGCGCCCAGCCTGCTGCCGCAAGGCCACGGCGCGGCCAGACCGATCAGTTTTCAGACGCTGCAACCTCACCCCGAGGTCGGTCTCCCGTCCCGACAGCCCCGGTTCGGCCACCAGTACCGCGAGATAGGCCGCAACAGCGCGTGCCTGCGGTGATTGTGCCGATACCACCAGGGCCGCCAGACGCGGGCTCAATGGCAGTTCAGCCATCGCCCGTCCTTTATCGGTCAGCCTCAGATCCAGTGTAATGGCGCCAAGAGCGATCAATGTTTCACGGCCGGCCGCGATGCGACCATCCGGTGGGGAATCGAGCCAGCTAAGACGACCGGGATCCTGTTCGCCCCAGACCGCAAGATTGAGCATAAGGCCGCTAAGGTCGGCGGTCAGGATCTCGGGGGTTGCAGATGGCAACAAGCCGCGCGTTTCAGGCTCGTCCCACAGGCGATAGCAAACCCCCGGGCCGAGCCGTCCAGCCCGCCCCCGGCGCTGGTCAACACTGGCTTTAGAGGCCCGGACGGTGATCAGTCGCTGCGAGCCATCCCCCAGCGCCCGGTCCGGGACCCGGCTCAAGCCACTATCAACGACAACCGATATGCCTTCAATGGTCAGCGATGTTTCAGCAATATCGGTTGCCAGAACAATCTTTCGACCACCATCAACCGGTGGGCGGATAGCGGCATCCTGCCTGGCCGGCGACAATGCCCCGAATAAGGGGCAGAGTGGCGCGTCAACCCGCCCTTCGAGCCGTTCAATCGTTTTTCGAATTTCGCCCGCGCCGGGCAGGAAAGCCAATATCGAGCCATCAGTCTGATGATAGGCACGCTCAATCGCAGCCGCCATCTGGTCTTCGATCCGGTCATGTGAACGGCCGAGATAAACCGTCTCGATCGGAAACTGCCGGCCTTCGCTCTCAATTAAAGGCGCATCAAACCATCGCTTCAGCCGGTCTGTGTCGAGTGTGGCTGACATCAGCAAGAGTTTGAGATCCGGCCGTAACACCGCCTGGGCCTCGCGCGCCAGCGCCAGTCCGAGATCAACATTCAAGCCCCGCTCATGCACTTCGTCAAACACAACCGCGCCAACGCCCTCAAGGTCCGGCGACATTAATAGCCGCCTGAGAAAAACGCCGTCGGTCATAACTTCAATACGCGTCTTGGCACTTACTTTACGGTCAATCCGGGTCGACAGACCAATTTGCTGCCCGACCGGCTCGCCAAGCGAGCTCGCCATACGCTCGGCTGCCAGGCGCGCAGCAATCCGGCGTGGTTCAAGCACTAGAATGCGTCCATCGCAGTGACTGCCAATATCAGACCGCGTCAAGCCGGCCAGCGCCAGCGGCACCCGGGTTGTTTTCCCGGCGCCTGTCTGAGCAGCCAAAACCAATCGTTGACGCGTATTTAGCGTCTTAACAATCTCTTCCAGGAGGGGTTCAATCGGCAAGTCAGTCATTTAAATTGGTCATGGCCTGTGCAGAGAGGTTTCGCAATCTTTCAATTCCGCCTAAAGGCTAGATCCGGCACCATGTTGGGAGTGTAAGTGTTGACCGATCATCCTGAATTTTCCGTTGTTGTTCCGGCCCATAATGAGGCCGGTAATGTCGCCAATCTGATTGCTGAAATCGCGCAAGCGCTCGATGGCAGATCCCATGAGATGATTTTTGTCGATGATTGTTCGAGTGATGATACACGCAATACCTTATTAGCGCTCAAAGCAAACTATCCGGCATTGCGAATTATTGGCCATGGCAAAAATGCCGGCCAGTCACGAGCGATCCGGACAGGTATCATCGCTGCAAAAGGCAAAATTATCGGAACACTCGATGGTGACGGCCAGAACGACCCGGCCGATTTACCGGCCCTTTACGACCGGCTAACCCGTCCTGATGCACCAGCCCGGCTTGGCATGGTAATGGGACGTCGCATCGGGCGGAAGGACACATTGTGGAAGCGCTTCGGCAGCCGGTTTGCCAACAGTTTCCGCAAGCGCTTGCTCAGGGATGACTGCGACGATAGCGGCTGTGGTATCAAAGTCCTAAAG
>CBFHPC010000104.1:0-7676 GCA_965657655.1 Henriciella sp. | reverse complement strand
TATCCAACCTCCGTAGTCTACTCGCATCCGACCCGGTCAATGGTCGCTGCGGGATCGGTCACACACGATGGGCAACGCATGGACCGCCAACGACGGCGAATGCCCACCCCCACCGATCGGGGCCGGTTACGCTGGTCCATAATGGCATCATAGAGAACTTTCGGGAGCTACGGGCCGAGCTAGAGCAAGCAGGCCAAATTTTCGAAACTGATACCGATACCGAAACCATCGCACATCTGATCCACCACCATCTCAAGACAGGCCACCCGCCACGCGAAGCGCTCAGTCTGACATTGGGCCGGCTGAAAGGGGCTTTCGCGCTGGCCATTCTGGTCGAAGGCCAGGACGACATGATTATGGGCGCACGCAAAGGATCCCCGCTCGTTATCGGTGTTGGCGATGATGATATGCTGCTAGGATCGGATGCGCTCGCCGTCGCGCCGTTTACAAATAGAGTTATCTACCTTGAGGAAGGCGACTGGTGTATTCTCAGACCCGATACTTATGAAATTTATGCCGAGACTGGCGCCGCCGTCGAGCGCCCTGTAACCATCGTTCAAGGCAGCGCTGCAGCGGCCGAAAAAGGTAATTATCGCCATTTCATGCAAAAGGAAATCTACGAGCAACCTGAAACGACAGCACGGACAATTGGCGCCTATGTCGACGCCTTGAGTCAGTCCGTCATCCTGCCAGATCTGGATAGTGATGTCATTGACTGGACATCGGTCCAGACCTTGCAGATCGTCGCCTGTGGAACAGCCTATTATGCCGGCTGCATCGCAGAATACTGGTTCGAGCAACTCGCCGGTATACCGGTAAAGAGTGATATTGCTTCGGAGTTCCGCTACCGTCAGCCCGCCCTGCCGGTGCAAGATGGGCTCGCTATTTTCATTAGCCAGTCGGGTGAAACCGCCGATACGCTTGCAGCCTTGCGCTATTGCAAGCAAGCCGGTCTCAAAACTGCGGCTGTGGTCAATGTCGCAACGTCTTCGATCGCGCGGGAAGCGGATCTTGTTCTGCCAACTCTGGCCGGGCCGGAAATCGGCGTCGCCTCGACCAAAGCCTTTACCGCGCAGCTTTGCGCACTCGCCGCCTGCGCGATCGCGGCGGCAAAGGCGCGACAGCGGATCGATAGAAGCACTGAGATAAGTCTGACAGCTGCGCTGGGCAGTGTACCCCGCCTGATCTCGGATGCCATCGCGCTTGAAGACGACATTATCGAACTGGCCAAGTCACTCGCCAAGGCAAGTGACGTTTTATACCTCGGTCGCGGCCCGCATTATCCGGTTGCACTTGAAGGCGCGCTGAAGCTCAAAGAAATCAGCTATATCCATGCCGAAGGCTATGCCGCCGGTGAGTTGAAACACGGGCCGATTGCGCTGGTCGAAGAAACAACCCCAATTATTTTTGTCGCCCCGGATGACCACCTGTTTGAAAAATCGCTATCTAATCTCGAAGAGGTTGCAGCGCGCGGGGGCCAGATTGCTTTAATATCCGATCAGGCCGGTCTGGAGAAAGCTGCCGACAGCCCGCATCTCAAACTTTGTATTCCCGACTGCGACCCGTTCGTCGCACCGATCCTGGCCGCCATTCCGATCCAGATGCTTGCCTATCATACGGCTGTTGAAAAGGGCACAGATGTCGATCAGCCGCGCAATCTCGCCAAGTCGGTCACCGTCGAGTAGTCATTAGCGAATGCTATGCAAAAACATTTAACATTATTCGTATTGCTAATTCTATGTGTCTTTGCGGGCAGCATCATGCTTGATATTGCGCGATACTTTCGGAATGGGATGCCGAATTATGATTTCTATGTCCTGCCTGGTGGAATTCTTTTATTAATGATCGTTTCGCCAATAATATATGGTTTGAGCAAAGATTTGCTTAAAGAAAGAAGAGGACCGTAATTGCTTCTCCGTTACCGTCGAATAGTAAAATCTCGATTGACCAATAGAGCAGAGGAAATGCAACCATATGGAAAAACTTTATTAGCTCCATTATGGCTAATCTAATTATATAACATCTTATCTTCTGGTTCTTTTTTGAGTTCATTCATTGATTATTTTCAGTCGGATTAGGAATAATCGGTTCTCGTGGCATAGAATAAATTCCGGCGCTGACCTTGAAAGTTTTCCAATCTTGGTAAGAGGCATGCTCGTCGGCGGCATTAAACCGGTTGTCACGGCTTAGCTGCTGGTTTCGGCTCATGACGCGTTAGGTAGACAGATGAATTCTAATCACACTCTCTTGAAACTACTGTGCCTGACGCTGTTTGGTACAAGCATTTTGCTTATGGAAATCATCGGATTTCTTCGCCGTGACTATAACCCCCTTAGTCAGTACATTAGCGAGATGGGAGTGGTCGGGGCCCAATACGCGAACATCATCAATTATTTCGGGTTTCTGCCGATCGGCATTTGCGCATTAATTATGGCGCTTAGTCTTCAGGCAAAATTATCAACGAATATAAGCTCCCGGTCGGGCTTTCTATTGGTCGGCTTGGGGATCTTTATCGGCTATTTTGGCGCTTTTATGTTCCCTTGCGACGATGGCTGCCCCACGCAGGGAAGCTTCAGTCAAACCATGCATAATGTCCTCGGTTTGATATCCTATATGATAATTCCCGCCGGCCTGCTTATCTTGGGAATTGGCCTGAGAAAGGGCGCCACGACCCTCAGCCCGCTTATGCCGGTCGTCATGGCTTTTGTTTATATGCTCGGCTTTTTTATGATGCTTAGCCCAAGTCAAATTGATCTACTGGGCTTCTGGCAGCGATTGGCCGACTACACGCTTATTCTGTTCTTAATTTTCGTCACCCTTTTCGCAAAAGTTGAACAAAATGATGAAGGTGAAGGACAAGAGCTCAACTCGTTGTGACGATAGGGGTTAAGAGCGAGCCCCTCATGCGTCGATGCGGATCGTCGCGGACCTCGCTTTCACGGCAAAACAGGACGCTGTAGTAAAGCATGCCAAACTCTTAGGCTGATGCGGCCAGAATGGCCAAGAAGTACGCCTTGATCGTCTGAAAAACGCTGTAAGCATCATTGGATCGGTTTTATCGGATCCGTGCTTTTCGGTCTCTATTCTATGATTAGTTTCAGTATCACCTTACCGGCGCGGCCGGTCAACTTAGACCGTCGACGGCTTCGAGCTCCGTGAGTCTGACTCATGCGGGCCGGCTAGCATCCGACGCTATGCCTGAAAGTGTTTGCCAGAAACCGGATCGCAATCTGCATAAGCCAAGCATGATCTAATGGATGTCGGACATTGCGACGGTCTTCACCCCGTCATTCACCCGCCCCAGCGCATTAACCGGGGCCACGGATTAGGCGTTGTTTCATAGCGCCATCGCAGACAATAATTAATCGTCTTGCGAAAAAAAATATATCATTTAGCATTTTCTTGCACTTGGTGCATCAAATTCAACTAATTAATACACGATTACAATATTTTAAATACGAATATAATTTCCATATTCAACTTAAGCGTCGTCAATGCTAAAACAAGAAGCCGAGTGGATTGCCGCAAAACTTGGGGCATCGGATACAGAAACGCTCTCCCCGATGCTGGACATTGGCAGTTCAACACGCGCCTTCCGTACTGAACAGAAGCCTTATATTCATACGAGACTATTTGGCCCTCTTGAGGCCCGCGGCGTGCACGTCATCTATGCCGACCTTAAGGCCGGCGACGGGATTGATATCACGGCCGATCTGCTGAGCGATGCCGGCTATCAGGAGATTAAAGCCCTCGGCGTGCGATCCATATTATGCTGCAATGTGCTCGAGCATGTCCTCGACCCTGCAGCATTTGCCAGACGCTGCTATGCATTGCTACCTCCTGGCGGACGCCTGATCATAACGGTACCGAAATCCTACCCGCACCACCGCGACCCGATCGACACTGACTTTCGGCCAAGCCCCGAAGATATACTTGCCCTGTTCGATACGCCGCTTGAGGTGGAGACGTGTGACATCATCGAAACCGGATCATATCGCGACAATCTAAAGGCCCGCCCCTGGATTATTACACGCCAGCTTTTCCGGTTGCCCTTCCCGTTTCTCGGCTGGACGAAGTGGAAACGCTCAATGAAAAAATTTTACTGGATGCTTCGTCCCTATCGTCAATCCTGCGTGATCATCCGAAAGCCAGCTATACCCGAATAGAGTACAAACTGATGACACTGCAAGGCGGCGACTTGTGCGTGTGCCGAAAACTCTATCAGCGTAACTGCGACGATTGGGGCGAGCCCCAAGGCGCAAAAGCATTTCCCCCACAAGCCGGAACCGGTGCGATCGACATGCGATGCTGATGCCAAATACGCTTTAAGCAGAGCATTATAAATGGAAGTACCGCCGAACGCATCAATAACAGCGCCGCTTCTGTCGGATATCCGGCAGGCGTGCGCATCAAAGCGAACAGCATAAAATTAAACTTTATCTGATTTTTTATATATAATCACTTAAATATCCAACTCGCTCAAAGGCCGAACAGGGCATACGCCTATGGGTTTCGTATTTTTCAAAGCCGGTAACATTTAGAATGATTGATCTGTCAAATACTGAAGCATTTGCGCAAGGCGGGAACAGGGCCTGTTATCAACACCCTGACAATGAAAATATTTGTCTAAAAATAACGCATTCCGGGCTGCCACTAAAGCTGAAACAAGCAGCGCCCTGGTACAAAAAATATCGGGATGAAAGCAGGTTTGACGACAATATTAGGGAAGAAGCTGCCTATAGGCAGGCCGCCATATTGCGGCATGAACCAGCGACATGGGACCATTTGGCAAAATGGTACGGGTTCAAAGAAACCTCATTAGGCATCGCTTCGGCCACCGAACTTGTTCTCAATGACGGACTGATCGCCGAAACACTTGAAACCTATCTGTATAAGAATGGTAAGGATCATAAAATCACCGACGCGATAGCCGAATTCGAAGATTGGCTGAGAACAACCCTGATTCTGACAAAAAATATAATCCCGCATAATCTGGTCGTGAAAAAACTCGACGACCGGCTACGGCTCAAGATTGTCGACGGGTTGGGATGTGCATCTTTTATTCCGCTTCCGGCAATGCATAAATTGTTTGCCCGCCAATATGTAAACAGGCGGATCGAATTATTGCATGCAAGGATTCACTGGGATCTTTCCGGACGGAAAGGTAAATGGAAATAGGTCGTTACAGGCCCGGCCAATGCAATACCGGCCGCATTTACTGCCGCCAAGAATCCACCCGGCCACGTCCTCTAATCTTGCTCCTCGTCACGACTGACCGCGCCGGGCGATCTTCGCCCAAATATCACACTTAGGATGCAAACCCGGCCCGACCTGCCGCTCCATGTCATAAACCTGAATTCCATATTTACTCTCAGGCGCATTCCGGTTTAGCTGAACTGCCTCAAAGCGGACCCAAAATACGCGTCCCAACAGAATATCAAACGGAGACGGGCCCGCCGGCAACATATGCCACGACCTGGGCCATCATCGGATACAGCTCAACTCAACTGCTAAGAAGGACTCAATGGAAATCACATTTTTAATTCTAGGGCTTGTCTTCGGAATCACTGGCTTCGTTACTGGCACACAGGCTCTGGCCCAGACCCAAAAGCTGAAAACCCAGCTCAAGGAAAAAGGCATTCTCGACTAGATATCCGGAAAACGATGGCTGGCAGTGCAATGCGCATCTATAATTTGATTCAGGTCACTCACCCTGAGGGCGTTTCGTCCCTGGTTTGAATCGTAACAACTCGCCGCACAAATTGGCCTATCCGCCATCCACTTTACAGCATGCCGCCCAACTCGTTAGATGATCGCCAAGCTTAATGAGGCGGGGGAGCTTTAGATCATCACGATCCGAACATTTCTTATTGTCTGCTCAACCGCGTTGATGGCTTCATGCGGCAGTGGCGGCGGCGCCTCGCCGTCTCCGACGCCTGCAGCACCCGTGCCGCCAACTGTTTCAATATCTGCAAATCCGACCAGCCTCTTTATTGGCGAACAGATTCTGCTGACCTGGTCATCATCCAATGCAGTTGCCTGCGACGCCTCTGAAAGCTGGGACGGCGCAAAAGACACCAGCGGGCAGGAAAATCTGACCGTCACGACCCGTGGCGACAACGTCTTCAGCATAACATGCCGCGGTACTGGCGGAACAAATCAAGCCAGTGTCACGGTTACAGCGATGGCCCAAACACAGTTTAAAACCTCACCCATCACCCTCACAGACCCGGATCTATATCCTCTTGTTTGTGAAACGGATTATTCGGAAAGCCAGCCTTCAATCCAATTCGCCATCCCGGCAAATATCAATAATGATGGCTGGGAAGACTTCATCGTACATCAATGGTGCGATCTTTACCGAGATGATTTTGGCGCAACTGTCGACGCCCCGACACCGGATTTGATTGTCACCCACCTTTCCAATGGCGACGGCACGTACCGCAATGGCAATCAGGAGGTGTTCGGCGAAAGCCTGCCAAACCTTGGCGGCGCCAGCCGGAAGTATGATCGCGGTGATATTAATGGTGACGGACGCGATGATTTTGCTTTCGCGATGAATTGGGAAGACGGCAGGGCTGGAGATCCCTGGGATTTTTCGAGAGCGTCCCCGGCCGTCATCCTGTCCAAAAATGGCACCGAATATGAGATCGTAAAAATTGGTACGCCGGACTGGGGACACGCCGCTGCTATCGTCTCAGATGAGGGCGGGCGTGGTGATGCAGCCTTTGCCGGTTTTACCGGCATCGGATTACAGGCCTTCCGGTATAATGCAGATGACTGGCAAGACGTAAAAGACGAATACCCCGCCGAGGCACTCAGGGACGCAAGCGGGAATATTATTTCACAGGGCTCGGCCACCTGGAGCACCGAATTCAAATATCAGGATAATTACATTATTGCTGTAGATGCTAATGCCGATCAGTCAGCGCAGGGGATCGCGCTATGGCAAAAGGTGGATGGGACCTGGGAAAAAATAGACCAGACCCTCATTCCCGTCGAATTTTATGTCGACTCGATATCCTGGCAGGGGTCATCCGGACGCTATGCGGTGTATCGCATCGATGGTGACTTTGTTGCAGACTATACGCCGGAAACCATGTGTTTCTTCGAGGACAAGTTTGATGATAGCGGCAACATTACATTTGCCGCGCTTTTCGCATCCCAAGTGCATAGGGACGGACGCCCAATACGCGAAGGCGAAACCTACAGAGACGATGAGTTCGATGCCGTTCAGGATGTGAAGATCTTTCAGATCATTGACCGTCAAATCGTTGAACTGGACAGTCCGTTCGACAGGTATGACAATTTGCTATTCACGAACTTTCTCGACTGCCGCGACATCAATAATGATGGCTATGCCGATTTCGTGCGGCACGTTTTTTCACGGACTTACGGATACGTCGTACCTAGAGAAAGGGGCGGCACCCCAGTTGTTCATCTCAATAACAAAGCTGGCGGATTTGTTGAATATGAAAACAATCAAGCGACGGTAATGCCTGGGCATTCCCTGCTGTCGGACGCGGGTCACGGACAGGGTTACACACGGGACGTAAATGGCGACAGCCTCGAAGATATTGTCGTTTTCGGGGAAACCAAACGCAATGAATTCAACCGCTATGACGGCAGTACTGAAATCTATCTTGCGAACTATGATTTCACCCTGCAAGCACCGG
>CBFHPC010000103.1:0-7837 GCA_965657655.1 Henriciella sp. | reverse complement strand
ATATAACCTATCTGATCGTAACGGACGGTTCAAACAATTCGGTGGATTTGGGACAATCAACGGAATCTGGTTTTAGGATTGACGGGTCGAATATAGATTTGTTCATTCAAGGCGAAAATAATTTAGCTACACTTGGACAGGCGTCTGAGGACTTCTCCGATAATGCGACAGTCGACATCGATATTATTGGATCTGACAATACCTATGACGGAACGATTGACAGTGGCGATATATTTGTCTCGCAGCGGATTGAGGGCAATTTCAATCTGATAAGCTCTACCCAGGCGGTGTCGTCCGGTCAGAGTTCGACGCTTCAGATATCGGGCGGCGACGAGAATGAATTTATACTCGAGCAGACTTCATTTTTATCATCGTCTGATGATACGACCATAATTGGATCTTCCAATGTCGTGGATGTGAGGCAAACCGAGAATGGAGGATCAAATACCCTCGTGATAGCCGGCAGCGGAAACCAGGCTATTGTGAAGCAAGAATCGACGACATTATCATCGACCACGGCCCAGACCAGTATTACCGGCGCCAGCAATCAGCTCTCGATTCAGCAGACCGGCAGTGACATGGCGTCGGATGAGACGAGCATTAATGGCAACGGTAATAATGTTTCAATAATTCAAGCAGCGTCCGGCGGCGCAAATACCCTTGGGATTGACGGAGATGCTAACACTGTCAATGTTGAACAGGCCTCGCTTACAGCATCAACGGCGACCGCCGCGACCAGTATAATTGGCAGCGGCAATCAGCTATCAATATTGCAGCAAGCTCACGGCACGGCGTCGGACAATACAACCATTAATGGTGACGGAAACACCATTAATACAGCTCAGTCTGAAGACGGTGCGACCAATACGCTTGCGATCAACGGGTCTGGTAACGAAATCGATGTCACGATGGGTTCGGATGGTGTGAGCAATTTCGTCGATACAGATATTGAGGGTAACGGCAATGATGTTGATGTTTCACAATTTGCCAAATTTGACGCAGCCAGTTCACTGACGATCATAGGGGAGACCAACGCATTTTCAGTCGATCAATCGGGGCCTGCTAATGGCTCGATAGCCACTATCTCCGGTGGGGAGAATAGTGTTGACCTGGTACAGGCTGGTTCAGGTGAAATAGCAACTTCTAACCTGGAGATTTCTGGATCATTCAACGACATCACGATGACTCAAAATTTGACCACGTTCGATGGCGTGGCCGATAGCGCCCTGATCCTTAATGGAGACACAAACATTGTTGCGCTGACGCAATCCGGCGCCGGACCCTATTCGTCGGATATAAACGTGTCTGGGTCGGTCAATAATATTATTCTGAGCCAGACAGGTTCAATCGGGTCGCAGAGTAACATTTCGATTGCGGGTTCAAATAATGATGTCAATGTGGGGCAGTCAGGTCCGGTCTTTTCGACGGCCAATATTTCGATCGAGGGAGAGAACAACAGTTTAACTGTCGCACAGGAAGACTCTATGTCGGCATTTGTCGATGTTATGATCACGGGCAATGACAGCATCATGAATATAACACAGTCAACGAATTTGCCTGCTTTCGTCAGCGAATAAGTTAGACGAGACGGGCCAACGTGTCTGATATATCAACAAAACGGACTCGAAAATCGAAACGCATAGCTTAATTGTGGTAGCTAGTGATCGAAGGGCCCGAACTGTTTTTGGTTAGAGCAAAGAATTGGTGACCGCTATCCATTATCTTCTGTATCTTTTCGCAGTACTTCTAATCGGCCAGTCGGTTTCCGCCCAGATTGGTGAAATTGATAAATTACGTGGACGTGGGGACATTGTCCGGGATGCGGTCATTACCGAAGCAACGCTCGAATACCCGATTGAAAAAATGGATACGGTCCGAACCGGGAACGGCACCATTCGGGTGACATTTGATGATGGAACGAATGTCAGCATTACCGAGCATTCGAAACTGGTTATTGATGATTTCGTTTATGGCGGAGAGCCAAGTGCATCGGGCATGACGCTGCGGTTCGCGGGCGGTACGATGCGCTACCGAACCGGTTTGAATTCCGCAATCCCGAAAAGCAATATCAATCTGTCGACGCCAACCGCAACGATCGCCGTGCGAGGAACAGAATTTGTTGCAGCGGTTGACCCACTCGGGAGTAGCCTGATCGTTCTGGTTCCGGACGAAACCGGTCAGACGGGTGAAATCAGCATTTCAACCGGTACCGGCGACGAAGTGGTTCTCAACCAGCCCTTCCAAACCTCTTATATTCTGAACGCGGACCTGCCGCCCTCGCCCCCGAGAATCATTAATTATGATGTCTCCGGTGGCTTTAACAATTCGATTATCATTTCGCCGCCAACTGAAATCGCTGATGTGTTCGATGACGTCACTGTCTCGGACGATATCCTCGATGAGGGCGATCTCGAATATATCGAGCGAGAAATCATCAATGAACGGCAGGTATCGACGGCATCAGCGGCTGTGGCCGCCGAAGCCGCTGCTGCGACGCTTGTCGATGATGGTGGCATATTAGAATTGCAGGGCGTGACGATTGCCGGCGCGGTGCTATGCCCATCTCCCGATGGCGCATTCTGTGTTGATGTCGGTGAGGAGATTATCGTCAAAAAAGAAACCGATGTCGAAAATTACAACTTTGCTTTTGAAACAGATGCGGACGCGACGATCATATTTGGTGACGGCGAGATCGACCCCGTTGTGATAAATGAGGGGGCAAGCGGTAGTGTCTTTATTATTGAATAGGCTTCGCGATATTGCGGTGTCGCCGCGTTTTGCTTTCTTTACATTATTCGTTGTGATTGCCCTTAAGGTCTGGAATCCGTGGCCGGTGCAGGTCGTTCAGGTCAAATATTATGACTGGATGATGCAGCAGCCGGTGCAGCAAAGCGAGCAATTGGCGTTGGCTGATATCGGTGAAAAGACTTTGCTTGAATATGGGCAATATCCATTTCCGCGGGATATTGTCGCCGATATTATCATTGACCTGTTTGATGCCGGCGCCGAGCTCGTCGTGATGAATATAATGTTTCCCGAAGATGACAGGTTCGGGGGCGATGCAAGACTGGCACAAGTTCTTGAATCTTATCCGGTGGTTCTGTCACAAACTATGACCGCGTGTAATCGCACCCGTGCGCCGCCCAAAGCGACGGGTATTGCCGTCATTGGCGATGGAACAATCGGCAATAGCGTGCCGGAAATTCCCTGTGTTCTGGCCAATATTCCGGTGTTGCAGGACCGCGCGCTTGGCGTGGGCATGACGGCAACTTTGCCAGAAGTTGACGGCGTCGTCCGTCGGGCGCCACTATTGTTTACGTCGCAGGGACGGTTTTTTGCCGCTGTCAGTATTGAAGTGATGCGCGTGTTCTCAGGCGAACCCTCCTATCAAGCGAAATTGGAGCAGGGGATATTGAAAGCGCTTCGGGTACCGGCCTTCGCGCCTGTATATACCGATCCGGCGGGACGTATTTTCGTCAGCTGGCATAATGCCTTTACGCGTGTGGAAGTTGGCGATGATCTGTCTGACGTTGCAGGCAAGGTTGTCTTCCTAGGCGCGACCGCCGCTGGTATCGCAAACCCGGTGCCGACGCCTGCCGGCGCCATGTTCCCGCATGATGTCCAGGCAAATGTTCTGCAGACCATGCTCGATGAAAAAACCATTATGGCGGTCGAGGACATTTTTATTGATGTCCTGCTGTTGATCGTTTTCGGGTCCATTATCATCCTCACCGCGACACGTCGGGTCGGTCTGTATGTTGCTGTTGGCAGCGTGATTGCGATTGTCGCGGGGTCGCTGGTCCTGTTGCAGTTCCGCGATCTGCTCTTTGATGCGTCCTATCCGTCACTGGCGTTGATATTGGTCTATGGCCACACCTATTCCGCAATGTTTGTGAAGGAACGCAAGCTGAAGCAGCTTATCCAGCAGCAATTCGCGACCTATTTGTCGAAAGAGCTGGTCCAGAAGCTGCAACAGAATCCAGAGCTTCTGCAACTTGGTGGCGAAACCAAGACAATGACCTTCCTGTTTGCCGATATTCGCGGTTTTACCGCCGTATCCGAGCAGTATAAAGGCGACCCGGCCGCCCTGACAGAATTAATCAACCGCTTCCTGACGCCGATGACCTTACGCATTCTGGAATCGGGCGGAACGATCGATAAATATATGGGGGATTGCATCATGGCGTTCTGGAATGCGCCGGTTGATGTTCCCAATCACGAAAAACGGGCGATTGAAACCTCTTTGAGCATGATGGAGAGCCTCGAGGATCTGAACGCGCAACTGCAATCAGAAGGCTTGCTTCCGATCCGGATCGGGATTGGTGTTAATACCGGATCATGTGTTGTCGGGAATATGGGGAGCGATGTCCGGTTCGATTATTCGGTGCTTGGAGATGCGGTTAATCTCGCGTCGCGGCTTGAGGGCTCTTCGAAAGAATATGGTGTCGTCACAATTTTTGGTGAGGAAACCGTCAGTGCTGCACCGAGTTTGCAACGACATCTGATCGAAATTGATCTGATGATTGTGAAGGGTAAAGTCGAACCTGTCCGGATCTTCACCTATGTGAAGTCAATTGAAAGTGATGCGATTGATCAGCATAACCGGTTCCTGGCCGATTATCGCGCCGGAAACTGGCAGGCCGCGCTCGATCATATCGCAGCGCTTAAGGGCCGTCATATGGGCATGCTTGATGCCTATTACGAGATTATGGCCGAGCGTATTGCCCTTCTCGTTGCCGACCCGCCAGGTGACTGGGACGGTGTATTCAAAATGACAACAAAGTAGACGCCCAGCCTCATTGCTGCAGCATTCCCTAAATTCAGTTTTATCCACGTCCGGGCAGGGTGGCGTCGCGCGGCGGGGCAACCAAGTGTCGTTCTGCCCACATTGTCGGGCGTGGTGTCGCGCCATATCGGTTTGTGAGATGATCTTTGCGAGGTGCCCCGCTGGGCTTGTCGGGTCAGCGGTCTAAATTAGGGATTGTCAGCCCAGGCCTGACTGCGGCAGTAAAAAAGGGTGCGGGCTGCAGATGTTAGGATGGCAGTCAGTATGGCTTTGATAAGCCGACATGTCGCCGGTGATCAGGTGGGGAGATTAAATGCTAGTTTTTCGTATGACGGTGTTTGCGGTGAGTTGGCTGACACTGGTGGCGCAGTATCTGTTGATGGTCACCGGGCCGTCAGACCGCGGCCTGATCATGTCTACACTTAATTTTTTCGGATATTTTACGATATTGACGGTGCTGTCAGTTGCGCTGGCGATGACTGTTGCGATGATACAGATTGCAAGGGCGCGGGGCATCTGGACTGAGCGTCCAGGCCCGGCAATAGACACGCTGGTTCGGTTTTTTGCGCGCCCGGCCGTGCGCGCCGGTATCGGCCTGAACATTCTCGTGGTTTGTGTGGTTTATAATAGTGTTCTGGCGCCAATCCATAATCCGACCGGACTTGGCGCCCTGACAA
This sequence comes from Henriciella sp., assembly GCA_965657655.1. Classification (GTDB taxonomy): domain Bacteria; phylum Pseudomonadota; class Alphaproteobacteria; order Caulobacterales; family Hyphomonadaceae; genus Henriciella. The sequence goes on along the minus strand of CBFHPC010000103.1, from coordinate 2,374 downwards.
ATGACTCCCTCCATACGCTGATACCCGTCCTGTATCTGGTTGACTGGGTGCTATATTCGGACAAATCCGGCATGCGGTATGAGGATCTGGCCTTCTGGATCATCTACCCCATGGCCTATGGTGTCTTTTTGATATTGCGGGGCCTTGCCTTCGGGAATTTTGTCTATCCATTTCTGGACATTAACGATCTCGGCGCGGTCGCCGTTGCCGTAAATATGGTCGCGCTGGGCCTTGCCTATGCGATCGGTGCGGTGGCTTTTATCAGCTTTGGCCGGCTCGGCTGGGGTGCGTCGCGCCCATCAGATTAGAACGTCTGGCTTGCCGCTATTTGACGGGTGTTCAGGAGGCGATGCGATAGCGGTCGATTTGAATGTCTTCGGCGCCGCTATCGGCATAATTGTCATCTATCCGGCCCTGAATGAAATCGCGCCAGGAGAAGGGGCTATATTTAGCGGGGCCATTAATATTTAGCGGTGCGATGATTGCAGAGCCCCGCGGCTGGTAGAAAAAAGGCATGCTAAAGCGCTGCTTGCCATCTGGAACGGGCAGAACACGGTGCAGGGCGGCTTTGTAGAGATCATTGCTCCAGACTTGAAGAATATCCCCAATATTGACGACGATTGCGCCGGCAACAGGTGGCACATCAACCCAGCCATGTTGGTTCGAATGGGTCTGAAGTCCGCCGACCGCATCCTGAAACAGCAGCGTCAGCGCGCCGGGATCGGTGTGATGGTGTAAAGCCATATTGCCGAGCGGTGCCACACCGGCACGTTCATTGTTAGCAACGGGGTCATGATCAGGATAGTGGTTCAGGCGGGCAGAGCTGGTGGCTTTACGTCCAAAGGCGCCGGCCAGCTGGTCTCCATCGACGCCAAGGGCATCACAGAGCAGTTGCAATATCCGGGCGGATTAGGCGTCGCAGGCCGAGAAATAATCGGTGAGAACGGCTTTAAAAACGGGTTGATTACGTGGCCAGTTCATCTCGGTGCGGCGGGCCACGCCGAGGGTCGCAAAATAATCGAAGACTTCTTTCTGGTCCCGCTTTTGCTTGGTCAGCTCGCGATCATAATAGCCGGTCGGATTATCCTTGGTTCTGGCGGCTTCGAGTTTGGTTTCCCGTGGCAGCGAAAAAAAGACTTTGGCCTGTTCAGACAGGTTTTCGAGATTTTGTTCGAGGCCATGTCCGGTCAGGAGAAAAAAGCCGTGGTCGCGACAGGCATTATCAATCAGTTCAAGACTGTCCTTGGTAATCGCGCGCAGATCAATCGTCGGAACATCAGTCATTTTTCAGAGCCCTTTACATCTTTTGTCTACAGTCGCAGCCCGCCCCATCCATAACAAAACGTGATTAGGCCAGTTGGGCAAGACCATTGTCTTTTAGATGTCATAGAGAAAGGGGTGTGGCGGGCTTGCGTGCTAGCCCTTAGACCGGTCTGACCCGCCGGGACGGCTGGTGGTGGCGGGGCTTGAATATGTGACGGGCCGCTCACCTTTTGCCATCCGCCTAGGTGTCGTGATGGCGGGTGATCACTAAATAATTTATGTGGCGGTCTTCTGGTGGGTTTCGCGAGCAAAGTATTGTCCGAAATGCATCGCAGCCGGCCGTATGTAATATTAGCCAGCGCGTTATACGGCGCCAATCTATTGCCATGAGAAATGCTGTTACTGCGATCGGCTCGCTGTCTTTTCCATTGCGAACAGAGGCTCGTTAAATGGTCGATGGGGCATGGCGTTCAAATAGATGTGCCTGGGGCCGCGGCTTACTAACCGGCGAGTTCGCCGGTCAAGCATGGAATGACGTATCCTGTTTTGGCGTTGCTGCGACGTCGTCATGGGATATTTAGCCCTTTCGGCCGGCGGATAATTTTCCAGTGGGTCGCGATAGCATTCGCTGCCACTTCTTTCATGCCCCTCATGCTTGGTATTGGTAGCGACGCGTCCGGACAGGCTGTCTGACGTTGTTCCAAGGCCTTTTGGCCAGTCGTTTTGCCTGCCGTCGGTATATATTGACCGGATTGATCCGGCCCGCCTCGCCATGTTCCGCCGCAAGCGGCGACAGGGGCGGCATAAGAGCAATAAACTGTGGCAATTTAGTCTCAGGCTCGGAACAAAATAACGCTGTAGATGACAATACATTAATATAACGAATTGACTCAATGAGAACAATCGCTTGAGTTCCCTACTACTATTTTTGGCCGACTACCAATTTTAGCAGCCGGTTCAAAGAGGGTTTAACCAACAGAGAGGTTCTTAATGACCAATACTAGTATCCGCCGGAGACTGATCAAGTCGACAATTATTGCCGGTTTGGCGGTTCCATTGATGGGGCAAGTTGCGTTTGCCCAGACAGACGCCGATGATGAAGCGCGTCAAG
>CBFHPC010000102.1:0-7979 GCA_965657655.1 Henriciella sp. | reverse complement strand
GATTGCCAAAATCACCAAATGTGACAATGACATTGCGTTCACTAAGCTCCCAATTAGGAAGCAAGGTAATGGCATTGGGAAAGACAATCTCGCCTGTATTGAGGGTAAATTGGAAATCACTGACATCCGCCGTTTCCAAAGCGACAGGCCAGCTAAACACGATCGGTAAGCCATCATCAAAGGCAGAATGTCCTTTGGAAACGTTCTCAGTCCCAGCCTGGGGGGTCGCAGTTGTGAGCGTGACAAAGTTAGTACAATTGACCGGGCCAAACCATGCTCCTCCGGCGTCACGTACAGCGCTCTCTGTGATCTCTGGAATGGCTATGATATTATCAAATCCCATACCTGCTGACAGGATCATAGGGTCTTCGGCCCAATAGTCAGCCGCCATCAAAGCACCATTGAATGTCGTCCTGACAAGTTGATTTTCCGGGGCGGGTGACACTGATACAGTGATACTGTCCATTACTGTTTCTGTTCCGTCGCTGACTGAAAGCTCAAAGACGATATCTTTTGGAGAAGCCACATCTGGTGCAATGAAATTCGGAGCTTCGGTCATGCTATCACTGAACTGCATATAGGGGCCGGAAATTCGGGACCAGCTATAGGTCAACGCGTCATTATCCGCATCACTCACGGTCGGTGAGAGCTGCACCATTACATCTTCCGCCACGCTTTGATCAGCCCCGGCATCGACGACGGGTGCGCTATTGGACGGCGGAGGCGGTGGTGGTGGGGGAATCGGTGCCGAACTGCCACTGCCAGAACACGCTGACAAGGTGAGAATGAGCAGCGCAGCAAACGAGGTTGATAACAGATGAGCGTTCATGTGGGGGCTCCGAATAGGTGTAAGATTGGTGTCTGAAAAAATGTGTGATAGATATTAGACGTTCGGCACACTAAGAATATTCCTGACCCTCACAGATTTTTTATTCGCCATATGACAAGTCGCGAAAGCCATATTTTTTTGAATAAATTTGTTCTGATTGGGAATGTTCTGCGCTGTGTATTCGTCTAATAGATAAAAATGCTGGAAACCTATTCGGATACGGAACTGATTGCAGCCGTCAAAGGCGGCAATCAAAGAGCCTTTGGCGAAATCGTCAGGCGGTATGAAGGCATCGTGGCATCTACCACTATAAACATGCTGGGACCGGGAAGCGAGGCTGAAGATGCAGGGCAGGAAACAATGATCAAATTGTTTAAATCATTAGATCGGTTCAAGGGACAGTCCAAATTGTCGACTTATGTGACCCGTATCGCCATAAACACATCACTGGATAGTCTGAGACGGCGGAAGAAACAGATGTCCCGTTTCTTTTCCATGGTAGATGATGAAGGCCCCAAATGGGACAATTATATAGCTTCAGATAGTGATCAAGGGCGGGACTTTGAATTAAAACAAGCTATCGGCAAAGCAATGACCAGATTGAAGCCAGAATTTCGTGCGGTTGCTGTCTTGCGCCTGATCCAAGGGCATAACACACGCGAAGTTGCGGATATGTTGGGCATTGAAACAGGAACAGTTTTATCACGTCTGTCGCGTGCAAAGGCTCAACTGGCTGACGGATTGAGAGAGGATTTTGGAAATGACTGATATTCGCACGCAGTATTTAATTGAACGTGCTATCGACGGTAATTTGACTCCCGAGGAGCAGCAAGAGCTGCAGGATCTGAAAACGCTTTATCCGGAATTGGAAAGTCAAATCTCTGCTGAAGTCAATCTTGCCAATCTTATGAAGGGACAGGCTTCAGCTTCATTCAGACCAGAGTTTCACGCCAAGGTCATGGAACAGATTTCTCGGGAAGCTGATAACCAGCCGCCCGTGTTTGATGCGGATTTCGTAGATAGATTATGGAACCTATTTCCAAAAGTAGGATTGCCGTCTCTAGGTACAGCCTGTGTTTTCATGTTCGCTAATGCGAGCACAGCGGCCGCCGAAATCCCTATAATTGATGCTTTGTTCGGTTTACCTTCCGAGCAGTTGCAGATGTTTTCTATTTTCTAGGAAAGACACATGGCCCAACGATCAATGATGAAACCCCTAACTCTTCTCTTACTGACCTTGTTTGTGGGCATGATTTTAGGTGCAGCTATAACTGGACGAGTCGTCCAGTCCCGTTTGGCCAAATATAATAATTTCTTAAGCGAGGCTGGCTTCACACAGATTATGATGGATGTCATTGAACCTGAGAGTGAAGGACAGCGCGCAAAACTGTTGCCTATTCTTGAAGAAACGGGACAACACATTCAGGAAACTAAAGCCAATGCCAGAACAGACATTCTTCTTCATTATCGTGAACTCGAAGCAGAGTTATTGCCCATTTTGTCAGAGGAACAAAAAAATCGATTGCAGAGTTGGCGTGAAAAATTACGGGTCCGATTAGACGAACATCCTAAACCAGAAAACCGATAGCGCGTTGCTGTTCCCGACGTTTTGATTGGCCAATTTCTTGACAGAAAATGTGAACTAATTCGGATTGTTACAAATCCTGTCGTTGAAAGCTATCGGTTCATCCTCTTTAGGGTGAAAGCAAAGACCCTACCGATGATATTTTGAAGTGAATTGGCAGAGTTCTTCTGACGCCTGTCATCCGTGTTGCCCTTGGCTGGATCTTTCGCGTTGAGCTCGTCCTCTTTGCGGTTGGGAAGAAGCGGTCAGCGAAACCAATCAGGTTACGTTTGGGTATCTTGCCGGTGTCCATGGAATGGTGATGGAAAAGGTGGTTCCTGGAATGTAAGCGGATAACGACCATCCGGCAGAATCTGACTTGTCGGATTAAGAGGTCATAGTTTGACTATCGGTACTTCTCGCATCAGACCGCCAAGCCCCGCTCAATGCACCACATCGCCGACAACACACCCAGCCCGTAAACTGGGATGAGAACCAATTTTTCCGATCGAAAAGAAACTAGCCGATTAACCAACCACCAGATCAACAGCGCGCCAAGAACGAACGCGACTTGTCCAAGCTCGATGCCGATATTGAAGAAGAGCAAAGCCAGCGGAATATTGTTCTGCGGCAAGCCTATGTCCGCGAGCGCGCCAGCGAATCCCATGCCGTGTAACAACCCAAATCCGCCAGCGATCCACCAAGGATGCCGCCGGAACAGGCTGACGCTTTGATTCAGCGTTTCACCAACTGGCCGACGCGACAGCTCAACCGCGAGCAAGAAGATGCTCAAAGCGATGACAAATTCAATCAGTGGGACCGGGTACTCCACCGCGCCCAAGGTCACGATCGCCAAGGTAACACTATGCCCGAGGGTGAAAGCGGTAATGGTCCACAATAGGCGTGCACCGCCCCCCACAAGTAAGAGTAGACCGAACACGAACATCAAATGGTCTGGTCCTTCCCAAATATGTTCAAACCCAAGCACGGGGTATTGTGTCACAACATGCAGCTGGCTCGGGGATGTAGGCACCAAAAAGTCAGGCGTGTCTGTGTTCAAGACTTGCTGGTAGAAACGACCGTCACGTAAGCTCAGTATGGTCATTGCCGAAGACTGGTTCTCCGCCAGTCCGTCAACGCTCAACACCTGTCCCACCAAGCCATCACTTTCAAGTTGAATGCACTCTAGGGTCCAGCGCGTGATCACAGCCGGTCCTTCGCGCACAGCCGGACTGTCCGATTGCACCTTACACCCGTCAGGCCAAATGGGTTGCAGAGGAACGTTCGTGATGGTCTGCGCCGGTGTTTTCCACACGACATTATACGTGTTTGGTGTCGTCTCCTGCACCTCCAACAAAGAAGGGGCGAACTGATGTGCCTGTGCAGTCCCGATCGAACAAAGGGCAAAAACGATAATTACAATAAGGCGCACCAAATGATTCATAAGCGCGCGCCTTCACTGTCACCTTCACGCGCGCCAGTGTCAGTCTCCCTGACATCATAACGGTCGCGCAGCGCCGCAATGGCGCTGTTTAGGGCGTCGGCTTGCGCTTCATATTCGAGGTCAATCCGCAAACGCGGCTCGACTTCTTCAAACACTGCATCCTGCCAGGGTGAAACGTCGGTGACCCACAGATAGTGCCATCCAAATGAGGAGCGGACCGGTCCAAGCCATTGTTGCGCGCGGGGCCCTGATTGCTCGAAGATGCGAACGAAATCCGATCCAAAACTCAGGGCAAGCTGCTTCGCAGTTTGGCGTTCAAAGCTGTGTCCTTGCAAAAATGGTTGGCCCAATTGCCATGCCGCATCAAACTCGAGTTCTTGCGCCTCAATAGCCTCAACGGCCGCCGCGGCGTCTTCTTCTGCATCCTCGGCGAAGTATAGATGTTGGAAGGAGTATGTCGGTGGTTGGCGCAGCGCGTCGGATCGCCGCTCGAACGCGTCAATAAGGTCGGCTCGGGTGAGCGCCGCAGGCGGGTTCTCGGCTAGAAGTCGTTCTTTCATCAGCAAAATCATGCGACGTTTAACGACCTCATCATCGAGATGCAGACGCATTTCTAACGCCCGTTCGAACAGTTCTGGATCGCCCCCCTCCGCGGCCATACCCAGAAAGTGCATGTTGCGGATTAGGCGCTGATAAATCACACCGTCAGTCAGGTGGAGGTTTAGCTCCAAGGCGCGCTGAAACAACATATCTCGGTCGAGTTCTGTACTGATCAGGCTAGCCCGCTGTGTCGGCGATAGCGCGATATCGGTGCCACCGCTCCATTGTTTCTCGAGCGCCTGAACACGCGCGGCGCTCAACGGACCAATCACGGTCTTCGCTGCGGGAAACACAACCAACTTCATCATGAAGAGACTCGCCCCCAATCCGATGAAGTGCAGCCAAGGTCGATTGATCGAGTCAAGCAAGGTCATTTTAGGTGTTAGCCTCTTAGATCGGAACTAGAGCTCGGTCATCGTAGAGCCTGTTGACTTAGTCGAACATCGCGCAGGCTGCCGCCAAATGCGGCGTCGTTTGCGTCAAAGTTTCGTCTGCGAGGTTTTCCGCACTAACGCTGAGATGTGTGCGCAATGTCGCCGCCTCCTCAGCCGTAAGATCTCCGTCATTAACCGCGATGGAGATTGCACCTTCAGCCTGGTTGATCAGCACCTGAATCTGGCGAACATCATTGGCAATCGCCACCGCATCCGTGGTGGCATCCAGCGTGCTCGCATTGGCACTTCTCGCTTCTGCCGCGCAGACTGCGTCGCGCGCCAACAAATCGAGGCGAATGGGTTTATAACGTGCGACTCCGCCTGTGAGGTCTGGCGTCAGGTTTGGATACATTGCTTTTCCCACGGCGCGCCGGATCGGTGAGTGACCAATGTATATGCTACCGTCCGGACCAACGATACTCATGGCAATAGAGTCCTCACGGCCTTCGGCAAAAAAGCGCAGTGCTCCAGTCTTGCGGTCAACCAATCCCATACCGACATGCAACATCATATTGGCAGTGAAGAAATTTTTACCGCCACCAATACCAATCACAACGCCGTTTGCCGTGGGGGTCGCCGTGAGCACATTCGATTGCACATCGACATTGGCATAACCGTCAAAGCCACCAAGTTCAGCAGCCCACATGACTTCGCCGCGATCTCCCCGGTCTATGAGTTGGAACACATCCTTTTGGGTAACGGCATAGATTTCATTGTTGTCTGGCGCCACGGTCACCGATCCAACCAGTGGTTCGCCGACATCCGTACGCCAAATCTCGTTGAGTTGAGCATCCAACGCTATCACATGGCCGATATTGTCCGAAACGTAGACCCGGCGAGCATCCGCGCTCAAGGCGGGTGTCGACCCCGTCCCACCCTGGAAGGTCGCTTTGTTCACGATCTCAAAATCGACGCCGCCGTCTTCGTTTGCAATCAAGTCAATCACATAAATCGCGCCGATCTCTGAGCGACCATCCTCTGTTCCGTCTTCGGCATCCTCCGCTGTCGCCGCGACATAAATCAGGCCGGTATCGGGGGCGATACTGAAAAAGTTCGTCACCACACCGCCGCCGCCATAAATATAATTCACTGCGCTGCTAAACAGGCTCCGACCCGTTTCGGTTTTGCCGAATGCTTCATCCATCAACGCATCAACTCGCTTGAGCATCCTTTCTGGAATCTGTCGGCCAGTCCCACTAATTGCGGGCGCACCTGGAATTTGTCCACCAACGCTTCGCGGCGCGCCGGTCTTGCGATCAAACGCCATCAGTTTACCCGCTGATGTGAGAGTCACCAGCGAGTCTGTTTGGAGATGGTAGTTGAGATGCGTGATGGTTGGAGACATTTCGCCTGGCACGATCGGCGGCAGCGTATAGCCCGTGGCAGCGCTCCACACTGTGGACCCGTCGGGCCGGATCGCCATGATGCGCGTATAGCTGGAAATGTAGATGATTTGTGACCCCGGATTGTCCGGGTCATTGAGTAAAAAAGCCGGGCTAGTCTTTTCTCTGTCATGTTCGGCAGGTATAGCCCAGCGCCGCTCTCCGGTGACCGCATCCAGCGACACCATGATGACGCGTTCACCGTGGTAGATACCCGGGTTGAAATACAGATTGCCTTCATTATCCAAGGTCGGTCCGTTGCCGACGAAATAAGCCGGTTCCGCGACCCAATCGAGTTCAAACATCGGTGCTGCCGCGACCCAGACACTGTCAGAATTATTCACCCCGACATGGATAGCGGAGAATGTCTCTGGCTGCGGTATGATATTGTAATCGTGCAACCCTGCCGTGCGCGCGCCAACGGGCTTCCACGCCGTCTTGGCTGGTGGGTCAAACACACGCGGATTGTGAGGACGGTCACTGCCGACAAAGAACTTGTACGCAAAAAAGCCAGCGCCAATTGCCAGCAGCACCAGAACGACTTTCCAAATTTTCATTTCAATCCGCCCATCATTTCTCTTTCCAGGTCGTGCAAGTATCGAGCAGGGTCGTACCTCTTCCGGTCCAGTCCGACTCGGTGCGTGTCTGGTTCGAGCATAAACGGACCTTCACATCCTGGGGGCACTTATTCGGCCACGCGCGCTTGAGAACTACACAAATGGGAGGCTCACACGCACAGCGACTGGCACCATTTTCTAGACTTGGCCGAAAATGCCCGCATGATTGACCGCAGACCGACTATGATCCGATTATCGGCTTGCACGAGAGTGGCTCAAAGCATCAACGAACAAGAGGCAATGACGTGTTTAGCACCAAGCTTTATGCATCTCCGGCCATCGCGATGGCATTCCTATCCTTGACCACCGTCGCCTGTGCGCAATCCCAACTGTCCGACATCTCGAGCGGGGTCAAAACGGATCAGACGCCCGACATTGACTTGTTCCGCGAACATGAGGGTCGCCGCGCAGAGCTTCTCTCGGCATTTTTCGGCCTCGACGATGATGGCCGCCTCAAACGCGCCGCGCGCCGGAGTTGCAATATCTCGGACGCGACGGACGGCATGCCCGTCATTTTCTCGGAGGAACTCGATCCAACAACGATTGAAGCTGGCGATATCCGTATCGAATTGAGTTCAGGCGACCTGGGTGATGTCACCTGTGTCACCCTGGGCCCTGCCCTTGAGCCTGGCGAGCATCGGACATTGCTTACGCTCGGCGATTTTGGCGACGCGGTCGAAAACCCGCCCGTTCGGGTGGAAATCGTCGGCAACCTGCACGACAAGACTGGCAACCTCAATTTCCGCGGTGCCTCGATTGCGGTCACACCCCTGGTTGCCGGTCCGAGCCTTGTCCTCGCACATCCCGTCCCGCAGGGTACCTGGAAAACCGACAACAAGACGCAAACGAACTGGCGCAAACAGGCAAACTGTCCTGAAGACGGCTTGAAACAGATCATCCGCACTGTCTGGGACGGCGGCGTGCGCCCGATCCCCGAACAGACGCAGGACACAAGTCTGGCGGATCTTTACAGCGTCACGCTTGAGCAGGCCGATGGCACACAGCTCACCATCAACCCGTTCTCGGTCGGCAACCTCGCTGACAGAGACAATAATCATGAGCTGTGTCTGGATGTCGAAGGCCACCCGGTCAGGGTCGCGTTCCCTGGC
>CBFHPC010000101.1:0-8001 GCA_965657655.1 Henriciella sp. | reverse complement strand
GTCGGCAACCTCATATGGATCCGGTTTCGCGACAAAATTCTCGGGCAAGACCCCAATTACCGGGGTGATCCGGAATTCGCTGCCGGTTATATAAGGGGCGGAACAGCCGATCAGGTCGACATGCCTGGCATCAACGCCAACCTCCTCGCCAGCTTCGCGGAGCGCCGCGGCAACAACGCTTGCATCATCAGCATCGACCTTCCCACCCGGAAACGCGACCTGTCCGGGGTGAGACGCCATTGTATCCGGGCGCCGGGTCAACAGCATAGTTGCCCCTTCAGTCCGTGGAATAACCGGTATGAGGACTGCGGCCGGCCGCACCAGAGGGAGCTTGTCCGGTGCTACCATGTCGGTATCACCACCAACGGGTAAACATCCGGCGTCATCAACCGGATCGAGCCGCTCCCGCGCACGGTCAAGGAAGTCGTCCAGCGTCGAAAACGTCATTCCACAGACCGTCCAAGTTCAAAAAAGACACCTTGTGACCAGACCCCTAATATATCGGCCTCAGCATCACCTGGCACCGCCATATCAACTAGTTCGTAGAAAACCGGGCGACTTAGTTTAGCATCGAGACGGCCGCGAACCCGGACATAAGGCGCCGGCTCGCATGTTTCAGAATCATGCCGAACGATCAACTGACGATCAGGGCCAAGCAATGTTACATCGCCAAGATTCGTTGTGAAAGCTAGCACCTGATCTGGTCCGATAGGCCCCGCCCGGTCAACGCGAACAGCGATAAAGGGCGCATCCTCGACATGCACAATCACTTTCTCATAGGGCGTGACCAGATAGGTACAGCCGTCATCATCCTTGCGTAATATCCGCGAAAACAGCTTCACAAGCCGATCCCGACCAATCCGACCGCCTTCGTGCCACCAGCTTCCGTCGCGCCGGATTTCCATCCGGATATCTCCGCAATCCTCCGGATGCCATAATTCAACCGGCGGCAACGCCCCGTCGAGGCCATCCGGGGCGATGTCCTTCATCAATTGCTCAAGCGAGAAGACGGGATTCGAAGATGATTTCATAAAATGCTCCGGCATGGTCTCCCCTAGACGTAGGGCGAAGACACCCATCAGTGAAGGCGCCGTTTAATATTGACCGCCCAAGCCGATCAGGAAAAGAGCATTTTCCGAAATATTGACGACCTGAATATTTCAACGCCTAGAGTTTTCGGTCGGCAACTGTCCCGGACATGCCCCTCCAATCGGTTTCCCATCCTTAAAATACGGAACCGGAGGATTTAACGCGCCAGGAGTAAAATGTGCTATCGCCAGCCCGGCTTCAACGCCTTGCTGGTTCGCCATGCTGGCCCGCCACGCGCCAGACCATGAGAAGGCTGAGCCTAGTGGTCAGTCTTATCCGCACGCACCTGACCGCCTAGCGTCACATCTGGATCCGCCAGCGGAATGGTCATGACCCTGCGGACATCCTGCGGTCCCGGAAACCTCAATCGATCAGCATGCTTTGTCGAAAAACCGAGCCCCTCAAAATAGCCGCGTGCGCCTATAATTATACCAGCAGGCCAGCCGGCCGCTTTCGCCGCAGCGATACAATGGTGAATAATATTATGCCCGACCCCTTCGCCTTGATGGTCTGGATCGACTGCGAGCGGTCCGAAAAAAACCGCCCTGACCGCATCCTCCCCAACGCTGAGAGGCCACAAACGACAGACCCCGATCAGCCGGCCATTCAAACGCGCGACACGGGTTAAATCATGCAGCGAGGGGCCACCCTCTCGCAACCGTTCAGCGGTCTTGGCAAAATGTCCCGGACCGAAGGTGCGATCATAAAGCGCCTCTATGTCAGCGGCGTCACGGCAGGGGTCTTCAGGCAATATTTCAATCATTGGCTGGCCTTAGCGGCCCCCTAAAGAAAACGCAAACTGCGGCTTCAGCGTAATTGTAAGAGGACCGACTTGAGCTTCTCAACAAAGTCTAATGGCTGGTCGAGCATCACATGATGCTGGGCATTATCCACTGATGACATGACAATATCGGGCCGTAGCTCGCGCATATAGGCCCAGGCATTGTCGGTGACCAGGACCGAATTGGTTCCTCGCATAACGGCCATCGGACAATTGACCGCTACATATGCCTCGCTGAGGTCGCGCTGAAAGGCGAAACGACGCCAGATGAACGGGTCGAATTTCCACGTCCAACCCTTACGACCATCCTCGAGCTCAACGTCTTTCAGACTATGACGCCCAATATAGTCGACAATGAAATGGTTCTCGCATGGCTGAGCCGGCGCGAGCCGGAACCGGGCCAGAGCCGCCTCTAAACTCGGATAAATCCGGTTCGGCCGCGATCGCTCAGGCGGTCCGTCATGCGGATCATCTGGTCGCCTAATCGCGCTATCGACAACCACCAGCCCGGCAAACTGGTCACCGTAATCAGCCGTAGCCATCAAGCCGATAAAGCCACCAAAAGAATGGGCACCAAGAACAGGCTTGCGGCCATCATCATTTAGACCTGACGCCGCAGCCACACCCAGCAATTCCTGAATGAATGTTTCGATTGTGTAGGCCGCTCGGTGGGAACTGTCGCCCATACCGCCAAGCGTTATTGCGACAACATAATATGTGTCGAGCAAGGCTGGCGCAATGAAATCATACCAATGGGCATGTGCCCCATTGCCATGCACCAGGAGCAAACCCGGTTTGGCCCGGTCACCCCAGACCTGATAATGAATTTTAGCGCCATCAACATCGACCCAACGCGTCGAATAGTTCGTATTGATCGCTGCCGTGAACCAGTCTGGTGGGATCGGGCGTTCGCCGCGATAGCGTTTTAGAGGCAACATCTCACTGTGATCGCTGCCAGAATACAAATCAGCCATTTCGCTCTCTTTTTTCAATTGTTTTGAAGACACCGGTGCCGGTCATGATCAGGCGCTCTCGTGTCCAGATACGACCAGACACCGTATGCAGATTATCAACACCGGAAATGACGTGCCCCTGCCCCATTACCCAGTCGCCCAATTCCGCGCCCGAAAGAAAATCGCAGACCAGCCGCACCGTCACCCACCAGGTCTTGTCCGTTTGAACCACAGCAGCCCCCCAGGACATGTCGGCGAATGTCATCAACATACCGCCATGCGCATTGGTCATACCGTTGACATGATGCTCGCCCACTTCAAACGCCCGGATTGGCGTCCCATCCTCCCGTTTTTCAAACAATGGCCCAACCTGCCTGCCATACCCTTTATGCCACGGCAAAGGCTTAAAACCGGCTGGCACAGCTTGCGATAAGTTTTGTGTTAAATCATCACTCATGCAGCTGAGATGCGCAAAAGCATATGCAAGGGCAAGGCCTCACCCTGCGCAAACATATTCGCCCCGACCGGCCCGACCATGCCGCGTCCGCCGCAAAAATATATATATTTTCAAATCGTAATCGATGCATGCCAACGCGGAACAATCCGGTCATCAATGTATAAGTACCGTAAAAAAATCGTCGTTTTGGCCCGGTTTGTCAGGATTTATTGGGCTTTCGTCTGCATGGGCTCGACATGAGGCACTTTATTCCATAATTTGATCTCGGGGGGGTGAGCGTCAATACTTGCTCTCTATCACCGAGAACAAAAAAATGCTTGGAGAGCGTAAACATGAAAACTTTAAACATTCTGCTCGCGACGACTGCGGTTGGCGTTCTGGTTGCCTGTCAGCCGGCGACCGAAACGGCCCCGGAAGCTGAAGCTGCCGTCGACGCTGTGGTTGAAACCGCAGAGGCCGAAGCCATGGATCCCGAAAGCGCGGATAGCTATGGCGGCTATATCGAATATGTCTGGTTGAAATCAGGTGAGAACAACTCACCGGAAGCCTTCTCCGCCTTTGTTGCCGACTGGAATGCGGCGACCGACGAAGCTGGCAGCGACATGAGTGCCTATGCTTATGTCCCCATGGAAGAAAATGAGAATTGGGACGGGCTGTGGGTCAACGCGTTTCCGAACAAGGCCGCTCGTAACGACGCCTGGGCAGATTATGCTGCCGCCGGAACAGAAGCAGCGCTTGCCGCAGCGCATCCTGGCGTGATTGAACCTGTTGGTGAGACCTATGCCGACAATGCCTATGGGTTCTACCGCTATGATGTCAGTGACCTGCCAACAAGCACGATGACACCATCGCTCGGCCCTGATCAAACGCCATATGCGGTCGGCGTTCTGGCTTGTAGCTTTAATGAAGGCCAAAGCTGGGAAGAGCTTGGTGCTCTGATTGAAACATCCTACATCCCATGGCTTGAAACAGTCGCCTCAGATGGTGGCGGCTACGCGCTGGCAATCGAAGTACCTGACTTCGAAACAGATCAGTTCGACTATCTCTGGAAAAATATCCACGAGACTGCGGACAGCGCAGAAGCCGGCGGAGCGGCTTGGGCCGAAAGCGGTGCTGATGTTCAGGCTGCATTTGAAGAGGTTGCAACCTGTAGCGATCAGTCCTTTAGCGCTGGCTATGTTCTACGCGCTGTTGAAAGCTAGATATTTCCCCGTCTCATACGGGACGTCAAATCAGCCCGCCGGATCCGTCTGGCGGGCTTTTTTTATCCGCGATTCTGACTGACATCAGCAGATTTATAACGGCCCGTCCGGCGCATGTATCGTGTCGACAGCTCCTACTTTATCCCCGTCGAGCGCGACACTCATTTCGGACGCAACGCCAAGCATGAGAATATTGGCGAGCATCTAATTGTATCGACACAGGCTTCACCGCCATAACACCCAAGCGCCGGCAAAGCCTCATCTGCAATGCAAGCGCCCAGAACTCGATCAGATCATGCGAAATTATGCCTCGAAAAGCTGAAACACAACCGGATAAAGTTGGCATGTCTTATGTAGATTGGCGAAGTTTAAGTATTCTGCTAATGGAGATTCTTCCCGCCCACCGAGATTGTTTACATAAAGGATTAGAAACATGACAAAATGGACACTAGCTGCAAGCCTGTTAGCTTCTGGAATACTGGTTGCCTGCCAACCTGCAGAAGCACCTGCGACTGAAGCGCCTGAGGCGCCAGTAGAAGAAGTTGCTGTAGAAGAAGTTGTTGCTGAAGAAGCTGCTGAAGAAGTAGTTGAGGAAGCGGCTGAAGAAGCTGCGGACGAAGCTGCTGAAGAAGCGACAGACGAAGTGGCTGTAGAAGCCCACGCCGACGAAGCACATGCTGAAGAAGCACACGCGGAAGAAGCTGCCGAGTAATTTTACGCTTGGCGAGTCGGCATCAGGATAAGGGTCCTGATTGCAGGCCAGCTTTTACAAAGGTGTCGGGTTTATCGCCCGACACCTTTTTTATTATCCTAGAAAATTGAATATCCACCATCGACGACAAGTGTTGTTCCGGACTGATATGCCGATGCATCGGACGCCAGATAAACCGCAATTCCTCCGAAATCATCCGGCGTTCCCCACCGTCTTGCCGGCACGCGGGAAATAACTTTGCTTTCAAATACATCGGAGCCTTGCGCCGCCCCCGTCATGTCGGTTGCAATCCAGCCAGGCAAAATGGCATTCGCCCTGATGCCATATCGTGCGTGCTCGACCGCAATACCCTTCAGCATGGAAATCAGACCGCCCTTGGTTGCGGCATAGGCTTGATTTCGTCCCGCTCCCTCAATGGCGGCCAGCGATGCAACACCGACCACAGAGCCGCCCGGATCGCCCGCTTTAGCGCGCTCGATTATATGCCTGACACTTTCGCGGAGCGTCCAGAATGCGCCATCTAAATTAACAGCCATATTCTTGCGCCAGGTTTCGGTATCCATATCAACAAAATTCGGCGCGCCAAAACCAACGCCGGCATTCGCAAAGCAGCTGTCGATCCGGCCCATTTTCGATACTGTATCATTGGTCGCGTCGACAACCGCACGCTCGTCAGCGACATCAACCTCCCATGCCATAACCTCTCCGGAGCCTAGCTTCGACAGCTCCTCAACCGCTTCGCGGTTCGCATCTGCCTTGCGCCCCCAGATTGCAACCGAGCCGTTACTGGCCGCTATAGCTCTCGCCATACCAAGTCCAATCCCGCGATTTCCGCCCGTCACGAGAGCGACCTTGCCAGCTAAGTTAAACGGTAAATAAGTCATGCTTTTTCCTCTTTATATTTCTAAACACGATGTCACTGACCTCTCAAAAAGAAAAGGACGGATGCCAAAAGACTTAGGAAAAAGTCGATTTCCGGACGTGATGCAAAAGCGGCTTACCGTTTAAGAAATGCTGCAGATTTTCAAGAAACAAGGTGTCGGTCCGCGCTGATGCCTGCTGTGTGACCGCCGAGATATGCGGGGTCAGCATCACCTGTGGATGCTCCCAGAACGGGCTGTCACCGCTTAAGGGTTCGTTCCGGAAGACATCCAGCGCCGCAAACCCCGGCTTGTTCTGTTTCAGCCCCGAAAGCAAAGCCGGCTCATCTACAAGCGCACCGCGACCAACATTGATAAAAAGGCTGCCCTGGCGCATACGCCCGAAAAAGCCCGTATCGGCAATCGCCTCTGTCGCACGATTATGCGGCATCGCCAGAAGCACTGCATCCGCGGTACCAAGTGCGTCATTCAACTGATCGGGGGTAATCAGCACATCTGCATCCGGATCGGTACCGGACGAACGGCGAAGCCCGGTCACATGGGCCCCGAGCGCCTTAAGTCGCCGGCCGGTTGCCCGGCCAATCATGCCAAACCCCAAAATAAGCCAGCGCGTCGAACTGATTTCACGTGCGGCCAGACGTTCCCATGATTTTGCGCTCTGAGCTTTACGCCGTGCCATGCCATTCTGGAAATGGTCTAGGCCCGCCCATATCACCCATTCGGCGATTGCGTCGGACTGAGCGTGACTGTTGCTAAACAGGCCGGCTTTGCTGCCAAGTGCCCTGAGCATGGGGTGATCGAACCCGGCGGCCCCAGATTGAAACCAGGCAAGCTGAGATTGCGCCAACACGTCTGCAAAAAATTTTGCGGCCACGGGACTGAAATATATATCGGCGGACCCGAAAGCGATGGCGTCACATGCCGCACCATCAACATCCGCATGCCAGGGCTGGCGGACGTCGCCATTGTCGTAATATAGCTGCGGACAAATATCAGATTTGAAGGGCTTCAGCCGGTCGGCAAGCCTCTGAAACGTCGCCTCATGCAAAAATATTGATCTCATGAAATTCTCGATAGGCTACTATATTAATACGGTTGCCATTGAATTCAGAGATTTACCAGCCTCGGCGCGGACCTGTTATCATCACGGCGCCGCCGGGGCACTATTGTTTGATCCGCGCTTTACCCCGCCCGAGTGCCAGCGCCTTGATCGCGCCCCGAAATGTGCGGACTTCCTGCACGGTCCAATTGCCCCGAATGAAACCATTACGGATATTTGTTTTCATCAGCTTGGTCTTGTCTTCCGGATAGAAATAGCCAGCCCGCTCCAATTCATCTTCGAAATGCTCGAACATTCTGATAAGATCGATCCGCGGCGCCAATTCTCCGACCCCCTCATTTGTGCCTTCAAACCGACCTTGCCGGCCCAGTGATGCGCCCCAGCTTGCACAAAAAACCCCGACAGCCTGGGCCAGATTTAGCGAGGCGAAATCCGGATTAACCGGATAGGTCATGATGACATCGGCGAGACCGACAACATCGCTGGGTAACCCGCTGCTCTCGCTGCCAAATACAATACCCGTATCAGCTGGCGCCAGAGCCGCCGTTTCCGCCGCGCTGACAGCATCCTGAACGATCTTCTCCATGCCGCGAGGCCGCGCCGTAGCCGCGATCACAGTTTTCAGGTCGCCAATCGCCGCTTCGACTGTCGCGAAAACCTCGACACACAACCCAGAATCAAACGCGCCAGCTGATAGCGGCTCCGCGGCCGAATTGGGCCAGCCATCCCGAGGCGCGACGAGGCGAAGCTGCGACAGGCCGAAATTCAGCATAACCCTTGCAACCGACCCAATATTTTCTCCTAATTGTGGCTTATGCAAAATGATCAACGGAGCAGGTTGTAAGTTCATAAATTTTCCCAGAGAC
>CBFHPC010000100.1:0-8198 GCA_965657655.1 Henriciella sp. | reverse complement strand
CGGCAACAAATCCGGCATCGAGCTCCGACAGGAACATCCCCAACTCCTCTTCTCGATGATCAGCGAATAGGGGGAGCCAGATTAAGATTTTCGCTTTTGGCCATTTTCGCAGCGCGCGCGGCGTCCAGTCGGCCAGCGCTTCCATGTCAGCGGCCGTCTCATAGCTCGGGTCCAGCAATAATATCATATCTTCGCCGCGCCGTGGCTGGAGCCGCAAAGCGCCATTATAGCCATCTTCCTTTTTGATCAGGATACGGTCGTCCCCGCCGAGATTGTCCTTGAGGGCCTTGAATTCGGTCGGGTGTTTTTCAAAAAACACGAAACGGCTCTGCGTGTTCAGCGTATCAACAGCCAGGCGCGGCGAACCGGGATAGTGTTTGGGTAATTTTGCCTGCACATACTCTAACCAGGGACGCATCGCAGGCGGACTTTTAGGCGCCGGCGGGAAGGCAAGAACACCAAGTTTTGCTTCTTGTGTTTTAGTAGCCTGAGGACTGGTTAAGTCATACTGACCGCGTGCGGCATGTGATTCGATATAGAGGAGCGGCTTTGGATCGCGAGATCTGTGCTCAAGAATGGCATGCAAGACCGAATGTTTTAAAACATCTGCACGATTTCCTGCATGATATCCGTGTTGATAAGAAAGCAAGATTATTGTCCTTTTTTTGAACTAGCCGGCGACTGATTCCAATTTTCGTGCGCGTTGATCTCTTCCACGCATAGTTCGTTCATAAATGTGTTAACTGCCCGATTGACGCAAGCCTATCTTCGCCGCGCTGGGGGCGCGATAGGGCTTGTATTTGTGATAATTTCCCGCCCTATTGCCTTATATAAAAGCTTATCGGAGGCAAGGCTGTTAAGCGTTAGTAGTCAGTGCGTTGGCGATGTTGACGCAAGATACTAACCCGATAAAGGCCGGTGCTTAATTTGAAAGGTCCCTGTTTATATGTTTGATCATGCCTCATATGACAATCACGAAGACGTGCATTTGTTTCACGATGAAGACAGCGGTTTACGGTGCATAATCGCAATCCACTCGACCGCGCTTGGCCCGTCGGCAGGCGGAACCCGGATGTGGAATTACATGTCGGGTGCTGACATGTTTACCGACGCGCTGAGATTGTCGCAGGGGATGAGTTATAAAAATGCGATGGCCGGTATACCGCATGGCGGCGGCAAGGCTGTTATCTGGGGTAATTAAAAGAGGGATAAAAGCGACCGGCTGTTCGAAGCGTTCGGGCGTGCTGTCGAGAGTCTTGCAGGGCGCTATTACACGGCCGAGGATGTCGGTATTGATCCTGAAGATATCGAGATTGCCGCGCGTCAGACACAATATGCTGGCGGTCTGGTTTCGAAAGGCGAGGGTGGTAGTGGCGATCCTTCGCCGGTTACAGCGCGCGGCGTTTTTCTTGGCCTTCAGGCCGCTGCAGATCTCGCTTTTGGAACATCCGATCTGAGCAATCGCACGATTGCGGTTCAGGGCGTCGGGTCGGTTGGCGGATATCTCTCCCACTATCTCGCCGAGGCCGGCGCGAAGCTGTATATTTGTGATATGGATACAGACGCTGTGCAAAGCGTTGCCAAGGCGACAGGCGCCAACATTGTTCCGGTCGATGATATTTATGATGTCGATGCCGATATTTTTTCGCCGAATGCATTAGGGGCTGTCCTGAACGAGCAGACATTACCGCGGTTGAAAGTGAAAGTTGTTGCCGGCGGGGCGAATAATCAGCTGAGTACATCTGACATGGGCGCCAAGGTCCGCGATGCCGGTATCCTATATGCGCCAGACTATGTCATAAATGGTGGTGGTATTATCAATGTTGCGGGTGAATTATCGGGTGAATATTCACGCGATTGGGTCGAGCAAAAGGTTCAAACCATGGTGCAGACATTGCGGTCTGTGATGGAAGAAAGCCTGGCGGGCCATGAGCCGACAAATCTGGTCGCGGACCGGATTGCCCGCGCACGCATTGATGCCGCAAGCGCGTCATAAGGCCGCGTCTTGGCCTGTTGTACGCTGTCGTCTGACTTAGGACTGTATTTGCGCCAGGGCTTGATCTAAGTCAGCTATCAGATCGTCGATATCTTCGAGACCGGCATGGATCCTTAATAATGGGCCGGCCCGGTTGTGGATCGGATCTTTCGACAGCCGGTTAAGCTGGTCACAGCATGGAATTAACAGGCTTTCGAATCCGCCCCATGAGAAACCCATTTTAAACAGTTTCATTGACTCGAGAAAACGGTCGAGCTGGTCGTCCTCAGTCGGTGCCATGATTGCCCCGAACAAGCCACAGGCACCGCTAAAGTCACGCTGCCATAAATGGTGATCGGGATGGTCTGTGCGGCCAGGGTGCAAGACACGGTCGATTTCCGGACGGTGTGCTAACCAGTCGGCGAGCGCATAGCCGTTCGCCTCATGTTGGCGGAGCCGGACATGTAGTGTCCTGAGGCCACGCAGGGCCGTATAGGCATCATCGGGGGACAGACTTAGCCCCCAATCCTCTTTGCAGCGTTCGATCTGGTTCGCGATGGCTGTCGAGCGCGTCATGACGGCACCGGCCATAGTGTCGGCATGACCGACGACGTATTTTGTGAGGGCCTGGACAACGACATCGACACCAAGTTCGAGCGGGCGGTGAAAGACGCCGGCGCCCCATGTATTATCGAATACAGTGATAATATTATGCGCCCTGGCGACTGCAACAATTGCCTGCAAATCGACCAGCTCAAAGGTCAGGGAACCGGGTGATTCAAGAATGATTAATCGGGTTTCGGGCTGGATCAGGGTTTCGATTTGCTGTCCGATGCGTGCTGAAAACCGAGTCGAGGTGACCCCCATTGCGCGCAAACGGCGCTGACAAAAGCGGCGGTTCGGGCCATATAGGCAGTCGGCATACAGGACGTGGTCGCCGGCTTTGACCAGCGCCGCCGAAGCAAGGGCGCAGGCTTGCAGACCGTTTGAGGTCAGGAAGGCATGATCGGCCGTTTCAAGGTCGCATAAGGCGGCTTCGAGCTCTCTGTGGACCGACAGGCCCATCCGGCCATAGACGGTTGATTTCCCCTGCAAAGTTTCGCGCGTCGATATCAATAGTGTCGAGGCGCGCTCAATTGGCGGGTTCACCGTGTCGAAACGCCGTCGGTCGCCATGGCGATGAATGAGTTTGGTTTTATCTTTCATGCGCATTCAATCCTGGCATCGGGCGCAGCGGCCCACTCGCTCCATGAGCCATCGTAAATTGCTGTGTCGTCATCGCCTAGGACGGCTCTTGCGAGCGCAATGATTGCCGCTGATACACCCGACCCGCATGTCGCTATGACGGGTTTTCCGGCATAGGCGCCGAGATAGGCTTGGAGTGCGTCGCGAGATTTGAGCCTGCCATCTGGCGCGACCAATAGCGTAGAGGGCACATTATGGCTGCCCGGTATATGCCCGGACGAAAGACCGGCGCGAGGCTCTGGGGCGATACCCTGAAACCGGCCACTCGGGCGCGCATCGAGAATGATCGGTCCGGTTTCAATTGCCGCGCATATTTGGTCTTTTGACTTGACCAGATCTGACCGCATGCGTGCTGTATAGTGCCGTTCGACCAATGCGGGGGGAAGATCATCATGATTGCCGCCGGCGTCCAGCCAGGCCTTAAACCCGCCATCCAGCACCGAGACGTCGCGATGTCCCATCGCCCTGAACATCCACCAGACACGCGCCGATGCAAAAAAGTCATTATTGTCATAGATGATGATGTGGTGCCCATCGCCGAGCCCGAGCTGCCTGACTTTTGAAGAAAATCGCGTTGCGCTCGGCAGCATATGGCTGAGTTCTGTGTCCGGATCGGCGATATCGTCAATATCAAAAAATACAGCCCCCGGAATATGTGCCGATTGATAGCCCATCCGTCCGGTCCGGCCAGTGTTCAGAAATGGTGGGATCCATGTCGCATCGACGACCCGGATATCCGGGGCCGATATTTTGGCTCGCACCCATTCGGCCGAAACAAGCGGGTCGGGTGTCGTCATGATGGTTGATCCATCCAGGACGGTACCGGAAGCCCCTTGGCGCGGAGGAATTCCGGATTGAATAATTTATCCTGATACCGGTTTCCGTAATCGCAGAGTATCGTAACGATTGTGTGGCCGGGCCCTAATGTCTTGGCTAGTCGTCTGGCGCCGGCCATGTTGATACCGGCCGATCCCCCAAGACATAATCCTTCATACTGGACAGTATCGAATATGATGTTCAGGGCTTCGGCATCGTCGATCCTGTAGGCGTGATCGACCGTCAGACCTTCCAGATTTGCGGTGATCCGCCCCTGGCCGATGCCTTCCGTGATCGAGGTCCCTTCGGATTTAAGGGTGCCATTTGCATAATACTCATACAAAGCTGCGCCACCGGGATCGGCAATTCCAATTGCAACCCGCCCGTCGCTCTTCTCGCGCAGGGCGGCGGCGACACCAGCCAGCGTGCCGCCAGAACCGACCGCGCATATGAAGCCATCGAGCTGTCCCTGAGTTTGCGCCCAGATCTCCATGCCGGTTGTTTCATAATGGGCCTGCCGGTTTGCAACATTATCGAACTGATTGGCCCATATCGCACCATTCGGTTCGGCCGCATTCAGGTCTTCGGCCAGGCGGCCCGAATAGCGCGCATAGTGATTGGGGTTAGCATAGGGAACGGCGTCGACCTCGATCAATTTCGCGCCAAGGTTGCGGACCGCATCTTTCTTTTCTTTTGATTGTGTGCGCGGCATGACGATTACGACTTTATAGCCTAAAGCTGCGCCAACCATGGCAAGGCCGATACCGGTGTTGCCGGCTGTACCTTCAACAATTGTTCCACCTGGTTTTAATATTCCGCGCGCTTCCGCATCCCTGACAATCTTCAGGGCCGGTCTGTCTTTGACCGATTGCCCAGGATTTAAGAATTCGGCCTTGCCCAGGATTTCGCAGCCGGTTTCATCTGACAGACGGTTGAGCCGGAGCAAAGGTGTGTTTCCGATCAGGTCAAGGACGGAATTTTTTATCGACATGGGGCACTTTCTGAAATTGGTCGTGTCATTAGAGCCTGGATAGCACTTTATTAGCCAGCCGGGCTGTTGTTCAGGATAACGTTTCTTGGACAGGATGTCTCGGATAACTCTTATCCGCTTTGCCAAATTCCTGAAAGACATGGATCATAGGTCTGGTGAGGCTTGTTCGCCGAGAGGAACTGGCGGCCCGTTATTCGCCAACGGGTTGAAGATCAGCTTCACCGCCATACCTTCATACAGTAACAATCTTTTGTCAGATTTTGATATCCTTCTTTTATCGGAACTAAATTATGCTTTCTGTTCGTTTACTGTCTCTCGCTTCGATTTCAGTTTTAATGCCACTAACAGTGCAGGCAGATATCGGAGCGGCTGAGGTGGTCATGCCGGCGCCGTGGTCGGTTTCCGATGGCGCGACAATTAATTTTGATGTTCTGCGTGGCGGATCGCCGTTTGGATCGCATCGATTAAATTTTAGCAGCGACGGGTCCGGTGGTGTAACGGTCACGACCGACGTTGATCTCAAAGTTAAGATCGGCCCGATTACGGCCTACCGGTATGAGCTCGATAGTGTCGAGACATGGTCTGACGGGCGACTTGTTGCCCTTAATTCGCGCACGAATTCAAACGGCAAGAGAAAGCGAGTTAATGTCGAAAGCACAGGGTCCGGCCTGGATGTCGATGCGACTGGATTCGAGGGAATGGTTGATGCGACGATTATCCCGTCAAGTCACTGGAACCTGTTGCAGATGTATGGCGACCAGATGCTGTCAACCGAGACCGGGCAGGTGCTCGATATTGATGTCGAGCAATTAGGGCGTGAGATTGTGGTTGTCGGCGGAAATGCGCTTGAGGCAACCCGCTACCGGTTAAGTTCTGAACTGGCTGTCGATCTTTGGTATGATGACCAGTCGCGCTGGGTCAAAATGCTGTTCGAGGCTCGCGGTCAGTCGATCGAGTATATCCTCAACGAATTATACTAGCATCGCGACAGCTTGAAATGTCCGACATTAATCCGGCCATTTTCAAAACCTGCCTCACAATAGCTGAGATAGAAGTTCCACATCCGTCGGAAGCGCTCATCAAATCCCATTTTTAAGATCGCTGGCCAGTGACGTTCAAACTCGGCGGCCCAGACACGCAGGGTCCGAGCATAGTCTTTTCGGAAATAGTGAACATCATCAAGTTTCAAGCCTGCACGATCGCATTGCTCAATAAGTGCGGTTTCACTCGGCAACATCCCGCCGGGGAATATATAATGCTGAATAAAGTCTGCCCGTTTGCGGTAGCTTTCAAACAAATCATCATTAATCGTAATGATTTGCAGGGCGGCCCTGGCATTATCTTTTAGACTTTCACGAATTTTCGAAAAATAGCTCGGCCAGTATTTTTCGCCGACAGCTTCGAACATTTCGATAGACGCCACGCCATCATACGCTCCGGCATGGTCGCGATAATCCTCAAGCCGGATTTCAACCAAGTCGTTTAAGCCCTCTGTCTGCATTCTCGCCATTGCATAGTCTCTTTGCGACGGAGATATTGTCAGACAGGTCACTTTGGCGCCGTGTGTTTTCGCCGCATATTCTGCAAAGCCGCCCCAGCCGCAGCCGATTTCGAGAACACTTTTACCCGGTGACAGGCCGATTTCAGTAGAAATACGTTCGTATTTACTATGCTGTGCGGCCGTTAGGTCCATGTCAGGGTCCGTAAATAGAGCCGATGAATAGGTCATCGACGGGTCCAGCCATGATTCATAGAAGTCATTACCGAGATCGTAATGCGCTTCAATATTGCGTTTCGATCCGGATTTGCTGTTCCGGTTGAACACATGCCTTAACATATTTGTTAACCGGACCAGCAGGCTTCCAATCGCCAGTTTTCCCGTCGCTTCAAAATTTTCGGAGAAAAATGTCAGGACCGCGGTTAAATCTGGTGTTGACCAGTCGCCATCCATATAACTCTCGGCAAATCCAATATCGCCACCGGCTATCGAGCGCTTTGCAAAGCGATAATCATGGATATCGACGACGGCATCCGCGCCGGGTGTCTCATTGTCAAACACGATGCGGGTCTTGTCGGGCAGCGTGAATGTTATCCGCCCATGCTTTGTATTCAGCAGCATCATGGCTGCCAGGCGGAAACTCGAGGGCAGTCCCTTCAGCCCGCCAAGCGATGCGCGGGATGCCTTAATGCTGTCATTAAACGGCAGATCGACACTCATATTGGGTGCGGTTGTCACGAGTTGGGCTCCCTCTGCAAATTGTTATGTTCCATAGTGGCGATCGTCGTTTCCTGTTCGGGCAGCGGCGGTCTCGAAAAGTATCTTGCCCCCTTAAGCCACAATTTTAAAGCCTGCCAATGTATAGCAATCGAGACAAATATACTCGAAAGAGGCTTTGTAATCGCCACCCATAGCAAATTCCGGTTTGAAACCGGCCATGCTTTCGTCTGGATCGTTGCGACATGCGTCACCCGATCGGCATGGGTCGTTTTTATTACTAATTGTAATTTTCGCGCATCAGCTTTTAGGGTGAAAGTATAGGTGCCGGTGATGTCGAAAAATGGTGAGACGTGAAATCGTTTATCGGCAGCGTGCGCATGGGCGGGTTCGGCTATGGTTTTGGCAACATATAAGTGCGTTTCGCCAAAAGTATTATGGACTTCATACAGCACGCCACGCAGGTGACCCGCCGGATCATATCCCAGCCAGACTGAAATCGGGGCGAATTTGTACATGGCATGACGGGGGAATGTGACAAGTCGAATGGCACCCCCTTTTAGATCAATACTGGCGCGATCGAACATTTCCTCCGCCCAGGGGCGCAGCGGTGCTGCGATCCGTGGGCCGTGATCATTTCGGTTGAAAGAAAACAGACTGGGTTTTTCGACCCTGAACAGGGCGCAATGGCTATCTGCCTCCTCCAGCCGGTCAATATCGATATCAATTAGCGTCAAACCGTATTTGAACCGGTGGCCAAAGGGATAGGACCGCTGATGCGCTGTATGGCCACGAAGCAGCCTCAGAGGAGGTTGGTCGCTAATCAATGTCAGATCACGTCCGCTGCCGTTTTCAGCTCATGCGGCTTGCTTTTAATATCTGATGCCAGATCAACACCAACGGTCTCCCAAGGGACCTGGCCACCCAGTGAAAGCGCGCAGGAGAGACCGGCTTTC
>CBFHPC010000099.1:0-8357 GCA_965657655.1 Henriciella sp. | reverse complement strand
GGTTCCGCTGTTCTGCGACAACCTCTGGCGGCGCCTTAGCCACGAAACTGTCATTCGACAGCCGCTTTTCAAGACCTGTAACCTCGCCCGAAAGCTTTCCGAGTTGTTTATCCAGCCGTGCGATCTCGGCCGCGGTATCGATAAAGTCCGATATTCTCAAGCCGATCGTAGCCTCGCCGAGGACAGATTTGACAGCCCCCTCAGGCAAGACATCCGCCAGCGAAAATGTCTCCAGCCGCGCCAGCCGCTCGATACTACCAGCGTGGAGCGTCGCCCTGGCGGCCGACAAATCCGATGCGCCAACCAAGCTGACCGGAACTTTAGCGCTTGCTGGCACATTCAGATCTGAGCGCACCGAGCGAATATCCGAAATTACTCTGATAACCCAGTCCATTTCATCCGCCGCAGCCTGATCTTGCCACAGCGCCGCCCTGTCGGCACCTGGCCAGGCCGCCAGCATCACAAAACCATCTCGCGCGGCGGTCTGCTGCCAGAGCGTTTCGGTAATGAAGGGAGAGAAAGGATGCATGATCTTGTAGATCTGCTCCAGGGTCCATCCCAGCACCCGCCGGGTTTCTTCCTGCGCGTCAGCATCGTCACCCTGCAGAAGCGGTTTTGACAATTCGACGAACCAGTCACAGACGACGTCCCAGACGAATCTGTAAACCGCGTCCGCGGCATCATTGAACCGATAATCTTCAATTGCGACACTGACGGTCTCGGCACACTGAAATACACCGCTGACAATCCAACGATTGATCGGCTGGTTTAAGGCATCCGGTTCGATGTCCTGCCCGAACACAGCTTCGTTCAACTGGGCAAAGCGCGTTGCATTCCACAATTTAGTGCCGAAATTACGATACCCGGCAACCCGCTCAACCGACAAATTTATATCGCGTCCCTTTGTCGACATCGCAGCCAGGGTAAACCGAAGCGCATCCGCCCCATAAGCTTCAAACCCCTCAGGATAGCGTTTACGGGTTTCTTTTTCGACCTGCGGCGCCTTTTCCGGCTGACGCAATCCGTTTGTTCGCTTGGCGACAAGCTCGTCAGCATCAATGCCGTCGATCAGATCAACGGGATCAATAACATTGCCTTCCGACTTCGACATTTTCTTGCCGTTCTCGTCGCGCACGATGGCATGAATATAGACGTCCTTGAACGGCACTTCACCATCCATGAATTTAAGCCCCATCATCATCATCCGGGCGACCCAGAAAAAGATGATATCGAATGCGGTAACCAGCACGGCACCGGGATAGAATTGCTTGATGTCAGCATTATCCGACGGCCAGCCCTGTGTTGAAAACGGCCATAAGGCCGATGAGAACCAGGTATCGAGGACGTCTTCATCCTGCACCAGCTCGACCACCCGGCCATAATGAGCCTGCGCCTGCTGCGCCGCGATGGCTTCGGTTTCCGCAACAAAAATTTTATTATCTGGCCCATACCAGGCCGGTATCCTGTGCCCCCACCATAATTGCCGGGAGATACACCATGGCTCGATATTTTCCATCCAATTATAATATGTCTTATCCCAATTCTCCGGAACAAAACGCATCTTTCCGGACCGGACCGCGTCAACTGCTGGCTTGGCCAGCGTCTCTGCATCCACGAACCACTGATCGGTCAGCATTGGCTCGACAACCACATGCGAGCGATCCCCGAATGGTTGCTGAATGATCTTGTCTTCAACCTCGATGAGCAAACCAAGCGCATCAATATCGGCAACAACCCGCTTGCGCGCCTCAAAGCGATCAAGTCCGACATAGACCTCCGGCATAATATCCGAAGCTTTCATGTGGCCGCGCTCGTCCATCAGAACATAAAGCGGCAAATCATGCCGGCGCGCGACCTGATAATCATTGAAATCATGCGCACCGGTAATTTTCACCGCCCCGGACCCGAAATCCGGATCGGGGTACTCATCACTAATGATCGGAATGTAACGGTCGGCTAATGGCAACAGAACCCGTTTACCAACAATCGAGGCGTATCTGACGTCATCAGGATGCACCGCGACGGCGCCATCACCAAGCATTGTCTCGGGACGGGTCGTTGCAATCGCGATATAATCGCGGTCTTCCCACTCGGTTGGATTGCCATCCTCATCGAATGCCACGGGATATTTATAAGTTTCGTTATTCTCGAGCTTATATTTAAAATGCCAGAAATGGCCTTGCACCTCCCGGCTCTCGACTTCCAGATTCGATAAGGCCGTCTGGAAATGCGGGTCCCAGTTCACCAAACGTGTATCGCGGTAAATCAACCCTTGATTGAACAGATCAACAAACACTTTCCGGACAGCTTCGGATAGTCCCTCATCGAGGGTAAAGCGTTCATTCTCCCAATCGCAGGACGCGCCAAGCCGTTTCAACTGGTTCAGAATTTTCCCGCCCGACTCGCGCTTCCAATCCCAAACTTTATCGAGAAACGCCTCACGCCCCAATTCAAGCCGAGACTCGTTTCCATCCTGGCTGAGCTGGCGTTCGACCACCATCTGGGTGGCAATACCGGCATGGTCCATACCCGGTTGCCAGCGAACATTCTTACCCTGCATCCGGGCATGACGGATCAAAATATCCTGTAGTGTATTGTTGAGCGCGTGGCCCATATGCAGGCTTCCGGTGACGTTTGGCGGCGGAATAACAATCGCATAAGGCGTCGCATCTGGATCGTTTGATGGACGGAAACATCCTGCCTCTTCCCAACGCTCGTAAATGCGTTGCTCGTGCAATTGGGGATCAAAGCGTGACTCAATCATCAGCGGGCCTGTCTTCATCTTATGTATTAAATTAGTGCAAAGCGCTGCCCCTATTAGACAGTCGTTATCGCTGGGTCTAGCGGTTAAGCCGTGAAATCCGCTGAACCTCGGCTTCAACCCGTCGCTCGACAATGTCCTCCAAGTGTTCCGACAGCCATTTTTCCAGCATAGGTTCAACTAATTCCTCGACCAGCGCTCTTAATGTTATGTCGCTGGCGCCGTCACCTTTGCCGGCATGCGCATCGTCCAGCCGGCGAAATACCGCTTCAACGAGACGCGATTTCTCGACCGGCAATAATGGCTCGAAACCTTGTTCATGGCGAGTAGTCCCAAGAGGCTCGCTTAATAATGAATCGTCTGCGGAACCGGCTTTATCCGTCGCCTTAAAAAATCGCCGCCCAGATTCCGGCGACGAACCCGCGCCCGCCGCCACATCAACCGAAATTGCACGATGGCCTTGTTGCCCCGAGCTTGCCCTGTTAGCAGCCTCGAAATGCTCCTGAAACGCACTCTTTAGCCCTGACCGACCGGCTGCGATCCGGCTTGCCAGTGCATCAGACCCGCCACCGGACCGGCCGCGCTCGTCAGCCATATCATCATTAGTTCGCCTGAGATTTATTGCCGCCAACATATCCTGCATAGATGGCGTCTTGCCGAATTGAGTTGTCATTTAGCCCTCCGGACGTCTGGCTGCTGCATTTTGACCCGTCCGGTTGCAGCGATATCAGATCGCCAACGTCAAACCGGTATTATGGCTCCATATTCGCGATGCGAAGCTGGCCCATTGCGCGCAGTAATTGATGTCGAGCCACATACGAATCACGTCGCGCATTTATTAACCCGAGTCGCGCTTCAAGTAATTGCTGTTCCTGATCCAGAACATCCAGCGTCGTGCGCACCCCAACCGCCAGCTCTTCCTGCGCGCCCTCATATGCGATTTCGGCAGCACTCACCTGTCGCGCAGACGCCTCAATGCTTCGGTCAGTTGCTAAGACCGTGAACCAGGATCGCGCTATCTCCGCCCGGATCTGCCGCTCCAGTGCCTGTGTCCGTAAGCGTGACTGCTGCAATTTCGATTGCGCCTCTCGGATAAGACTGGTGGTGGCTCCGCCCTGATACAATGGAATACTGGCCTGCAACATTGCCGAAACGCTGGTGTCGCGGAAATTTTCATCAAATGTTTCCTGATATCCGGCTGAACCGACAATTGACACACTCGGCCGCAACTGCGCGCGCGCACTTGTTACACTTTCCTGCGCAACCTGCTCCGACAGGCGCAACGCAACGAGATCGGGATTATTCAGCAAGGCCAGTGCAAGCGCGTCCTCAAGTGTTCGCGGCAGAGCCGCTGGCATGGGCGCCGGCTGTAGCGCGCCGGGACGCTGGCCAACAAGAAACGCATAAAACGCCTCGCTGCTTTCAAGGGCCGCTTCAGCCGCCGACAAAGCTGCCACGGAGCCTTCATAACGGGCTTCCGATTGGGCCACATCGGTGCGCGTAACAACCCCGACGTCGAACCGGTCATTCGCAGCTCTGACCTGTTCGCCAAGGAGATACACGCTGCTTTGCCGGATTCGGACGTTTTCACGATCACTCAGTACATTCACATAGGCTTGCACAACATCGAGATACAATGTCTGGCGAACACTTTCGAATTGCTTATCCGCCGCCTGTATTCCGGCCTCGGCCTGCCTGACACGGGCATTAATTCCACCACCGGCATAGACCGGCAATCTCGCTTCAAATTGTGCAGATGCGGTCGGTCGGTCACCGATTCCGAAGCTAAACGGCCGGTTTGAATCGACCGATTCAAGGCCAGCGCCGCCCGACAAGCTAATTTGCGGACGCCTTAAAGCATTGGCCTGCTCAAGTCCCTCCCTGGCGATATTGGTTGCCTCAGAATCTGCTGCCAGACCGGGATTATTAGCAAAAGCAAGTCGCAGCGCGTCAGCCAGATTCTCGGCGCCGGCCGAAACCGGCGACAGACCCGCCAATATAGCGGACAGCAGAAAAAATTTCACTTTCATTCGAACACGCTCCACATAGTGACCCGAACCGCACTTATGCCAAAGGAATAATAAAAAGACACTCCTTACCTTGGGAGAAGCACGACTACTCAAACTTTTCCCGTCAAGACCGCTAACAATATGCTCCGGCGCCGCGAGAACGCATCCGTTTTTTTCCCGTCACCCCAGAGCCGGCGTAGTCTAAAATGGGCAATTGCGGGACGAAGTGCGCTTGGGACAGTCGGAATTTCTTGCAATACCCCGCATGCCCCGCCCCGACGCAGGCCCGCCCATTCATCAGCCAGGGACCGGATGACACCATCCCAGCCATGCGCCGGCAAAATCAGGTTTGCGGCCAGAATAGCGAGCTCCCCTTCTGGTTCCAAAGCGCGGTCATCATGTTCAAAGGCCGCTTCATGACCGTCTAGCAAGCGCAGCAATGCCTCACGCGTCAGCCCGGCTGGCGAGATCACCTCGGAGAGGGCGATCAATAATGGATGCTTAGGCAGCGCGTTTAACTCGCCCAGTTTCGAGATCTGATCCCGCCACCACTGAAACCGGATATACCCCAGGGACTTTTCTGAAACTGATAATCTGATGCGCGCCAGCTCAAGATTATAGGCATAGAGAAGCAGTAAGGAATCACGATGTCCGGACGCCGCATAACGGCTCGAAAGCCACCTGTCCTCATCATAGCGGCGAACGGTCTCGTCAAATTCTTTCATCATCTCGCATCGTTTGGGGTTTTCCGTAACAGGATTTGATCCCATATGAGTTTCACTTTCATTTCGAAGACTGAAGCACACCCAAGGAGACCCACATGGCTTTTGCCCTTCCAGACCTTCCCTATAGCCGCGACAGCCTGGCGCCTCACATCTCAGAAGATACGCTGAACTTTCACTACGGCAAACATCACAATGCTTATGTAACCAATCTCAACAATCTCATCGAGGGCTCGGATCTAGAAAAATCTTCTCTCGAAGATATTATTATGCACTCTGCCGGTGACGCGTCGAAAGCAGGCTTGTTTAACAATGCCGCGCAGGTCTGGAACCATACCTTTTACTGGCACTCGATGGCGCCAAATGGTGGCGGCCAGCCAACCGGAAAAATCGCCGAACTGATTGACCGCGACTTTGGTTCATATGAAAACTTCGCATCTGAATTCAAAGCGGCCGGCGCCACCCAGTTTGGCTCGGGCTGGGCCTGGCTGGTGATCAAGGATGGCAAGCTCGAAATCCGCAAGACTCCGAATGCCGAAACGCCGATCACAGAAACGGGCGTAACCGCCCTTCTGACCATGGATGTCTGGGAGCACGCTTACTATCTCGACTACCAGAATGCGCGTCCGAACTATATGCAGGTGTTCCTCGAGCAGCTGATAAACTGGGATTTTGCCAACCAAAATCTCGCGGCCTCCGCTTAAGAGTTGGCATATCCTGTGAAGCCCGCCTAGTAAGGCGGGCTTTTTTATATTAAAGGCTCGATCGTCTGTTGTAAGAATGGCGTTGCCAGTCTTGCCCAGCATTTACAAAAACCTGATTAGGCCACCAGATTTGACGCAAGCAACTTTCAAAGATCTCCAGCTTGACCCGCGCATTCTCAGCGCCATTGAAGCGGCTGGATATGAAAAGCCAACACCGATACAAGCTGATGCCATTCCTCACATAATCGGTGGCGGTGATGTTACCGGAATTGCGCAGACCGGTACCGGGAAAACAGCGGCCTTTGTCCTACCGATGATACATCGGCTTATTCAGGGTCGCGCCCGCGCGCGCATGCCAAGAAGCCTCATTCTCTGCCCGACCCGGGAGCTTGCCGCGCAGGTTTCAGAAAACTTTGAGACCTATGGTGCGCATTTGAAATTCAGCATGGCTCTTTTGATCGGGGGTGTCAGCTTCAAGGACCAGGAGCAGAAACTGATGCGGGGGGTCGACGTCCTGATCGCGACACCCGGCCGTCTGATCGACCAGTTCGAGCGGGGCAAAATTCTTCTGACCGGTGTCGAAGTGCTGGTCATCGATGAAGCCGACCGGATGCTTGATATGGGCTTTATCCCCGACATTGAACGCATTTGCAGCCTGCTGCCGCCGCGCCGTCAAACGCTGCTATTTTCAGCGACAATGCCAAAAGAGATCGCTCGCCTGGCGGACAATTTCCAGACCGAGCCGAAACGTATCGAAGTCGCACGCCAGTCACGAACCGCGGATACAATCAAACAATTCGTGATGATGCTGCCACGCGGCGATGATAAAGCTAAACGCACAGCCTTGCGTCGCGCTATCGAAGGCCGCGATGTTAAAAACGGGATCGTTTTCTGCAACCGGAAAAGCGAAGTTAATATTGTCGCTGCATCGCTGACCAAACATGGTTTCCAGGCCGAGCCAATTCACGGCGACCTGCCACAATCCGCGCGAATGGAAACGCTGCAAAAATTCCGCGATGGTGACCTCAAGCTACTCGTAGCCTCTGATGTTGCAGCCCGCGGCCTCGACGTTCCCGATGTCAGCCATGTTTTCAATTATTCCCCACCGCCGAAAGACGAAGACTACGTCCACCGTATTGGCCGGACTGGTCGGGCAGGTCGCTCCGGCGAGAGCTTAACATTAGTCGGACCCGAGGATCAAAAAGGCTGGCGCGGTGTTCTGCAATTGATCAAGACAGACGTTGAAACGATGATGCCGGACGGCTTACTCGACGAATTGCAGGATTTACCGACCGATAGCGGCGGACGGCGTCAACGCGGTAACCGGCGGGCAAACGACCGGAAGGCCTCCGGTGAACGCCGGGCCCGCGACGGTAAGGGCGACGCAGGCAAGGCTGCAAACAGCAAAAGTGCCGATCGCAGCGAAGCAGACCGCAGCGATGCTGGTCACAATGATGCTAATGGTGGCAATAATAAAGCCGGTATTGCCAGTGCGGACCCAAGACCCGAACGTAGCGAACGTCGTCAACGCAAGAAAGAATATAAGCGACCAGATGACGATCCGCATCTCGAACCGGCGGCGGACAATGTCGTCGGCTTCGGCGACGATGTTCCGAACTTTCTAAAATAAAAAAACGGGCTCTCATAAGAGCCCGTTTTGAATTGCGGTTACTTTTTTAGACGACCTGCAATCTGTTTCCTGAACGCGTCACCATATGGCGGGCGCATCATGGCCAGAACTTCGCTGCCGGTTTGGGTGTAAATGGCCTTTTTGTGGCTAAACTCTCTAAACCCGTCAATGCCGTGATAGGAGCCCATACCAGACGGACCGACCCCACCAAATGGCAGGTCTTCCTGCACCACATGGAAGACAACATCATTCACTGTCACACCACCAGACGTTGTTGAGTTCAGTACCATATCCCGTTCGCTTGCATCCTCGCCAAAATAATACAAACCAAGTGGTCGGTCATGTTCGTTGACATAACGCACGGCATCTTCGGTCTTCTTGTAGGTTTTCACCGGTAAGATCGGTCCGAAAATCTCGTCCTGCATCACCTTCATATCGTCAGTCGGGTTCAGAACCAGATGCGGCGCCATCTTATGGTTTGGCTGTTGTGTGAAATTATCGCCGGTCGGGTTGATTTCAACAATTTCAGCG
>CBFHPC010000098.1:0-8495 GCA_965657655.1 Henriciella sp. | reverse complement strand
CCGCCATAGATCGACGTCTTGCGCATATTGAAATATGCCGGTGCACTATAGTCGCCATAGCCCGGCCCGATCGGGAACTCATTCGAGTTTTCGCTGGCAATTGCCCGATGCATTGGGTGACTGTAATGACCGACAGCTTCGAGTGTCAGCTCCGTCAAACGTTGCTGAATTTCAGTTCCCTTGACCTTCAGGATCGAACTCTCAGGGCCCGGGCCCCTGCCTTGCGCCTCGCCAGCCAAGGTCCGAAGCTCGGTATATTCGAGTGCCGTTAAGTCAATTTCCAACTGCGTAACCTTATGCGCAAAACCGGCATCTTCGATCAACGGCATCCCATTATCTGTTTCAGACGCGGCTATATCGCGCAGTTTTTCAATACCGCGTTTTGAACGTGCCACACCGGCAATGCCAGAGCGTTCGTGGGCCAGCAGGAATTTCGCATAAGTCCAGCCTTCATTTTCCTTCCCAACCAGATTTTCAACCGGCACCCGAACATCCGTCAGCCAAACCTCATTAACCTCATGGCCACCATCCAGCGTAATGATCGGACGCACTTCGATCCCCGGCGTCGTCATATCAACCAGGATGAAACTGATGCCCTCCTGCTGTTTTTTTGCATTCGGATCTGTCCGGCAGAGGAAGAATCCCCAATCGGCATGCTGTGCAAGCGTGGTCCAGGTTTTCTGACCGTTAATCACATAATGATCGCCATCGCGAACAGCTGTTGTTTTCAAAGAGGCGAGGTCTGATCCGGCACCTGGCTCGGAATACCCCTGACACCACCATTCCTCACCCGACCGGATTTTTGGCAGGAAGCGATCTTTCTGCGCCTGCGTCCCGAAAGTGTAGATCACCGGCGCGACCATCGCGACACCGAATGGCAACGGCATAATCGCATCAACCCGAGCATTTTCTTCCGACCAGATATAACGTTGCGTGGAGGTCCAGCCGGTACCGCCATATTCAACCGGCCAGGCAGGGACCGACCAGCCTTTTTTGCCGAGAATTTTGTGCCAGGCGACCATGTCTTCGGAGGAAGCTTCATCAAGAAGCGACCCGCCTTTCAGATGCTCCGGATAATTTTCGTCGATAAAGGCGCGAACTTCGTCGCGAAAAGCAGTTTCTTCTGCCGAGAACTCAAGATTCATAGCGTTTTTCCCGATTTAACTGAGCCGAACTTGGCGCAAAATGCGCTGAGTGACAAGGTGACGCGAACGTAAACGTCAATATTTTAATTGTAGATATCGGGTCATCGTCAAAGGTCAATGCGACGAAATAACAATATTATCGGGTCTCAATCGGGGCGTCCGAGAAACGGGGCGCATGCAGTTTTAAGCAGACCGATGGCGACGGCCGATCCAAGACCGGCCCCGGTATTGAAATCGAGCGGCAATAATGGCGTCAGACCGATCCGCTCCAGCGCCGCCTCATGCGCCGGACGACGGGTGATATGTGCTGCCAGAAGATGTTCGATTGCGTCCGGATTTATCGCATGGACAATACCGGCTGCAATCGTTGTGGCGAACCCATCGATCAGCACCGGAATGCCTTGTTGGCGTGCCGCCAGAATAAGACCGACACATGCTGCAATTTCCCGACCGCCGAGGCATCTCAGCGACTCGAGAGGATCGCTCAGATGCCCGCGATGAAACGTCAGGGCCTCGTTGAGCAGCTCGACCCGCTGATTGTTTAACTCCGGCCCCAATTGCGGACCCGGGCGGACCCAATAGTCGGGGGCGCCACCGTAAAGGGCACACGCTAGAGCGGCGGCCGATGTCCCGATTCCGGCACCGACAAGCCCAAGCGCGACAAGATCCGGTTTGCCTTCCAATGCCTCGAAGCCATAGGCAATCGTGGCGGCACATTCTTTCTCGCTCATCGCCGCCGCGATTGCAATATTTGGGGTCGGGCGGTCGATTGCCAGCTCAAATATTCTGATATTCGCCTCGGTTTGAGCTGCAATCGCCGACAGTGGATCCTCGCCGCGCCGTAATGCCTCCACCTTGTTTAGCGTACTCTCATTCGAAGATAATGAGACGCCACTCTCAACCAGGCCATGTGATCCGGCAAAAATAGCTAGAGTCGGGTTCTCAATTCTCGGCGGGTACCGGTTCTGACATTTAGACAACCAGGCAGCGGCTTCGCCGAGTTTGCCGAAATCACCCTGTCGCCCCATGCCCAGCAGCGCCGCTTCGACCTTTCCTGAAAACTCCGAAGACAAGGAAGATGGTAGATTGGCGAGATCCCGAACATCGTCGAACGGGGTTCTTGTGCTGTTAGTCTGTGACACTTCACTATCTTTCTGATCCACTATCTTCTGATTGCAATGATAGAACGGTCAAGGTTACCGGCATATTTATTTTTTTAAAGTTTCACAATCAAACGAGTTCTGTTCTATTTAGATTCGAGGTCAATCAAAGAGGCTCAGCGATGGGAACCGCAGATATCGAAAGCCCCTGTATCAAAGTCTGCGCGGTCAGCGGCGCCACCGGGCTATGCCTTGGCTGCGGCCGCACCTTGTCCGAAATCGGTGGCTGGGCCGCGATGACAGCGGATGAAAGGCAAGCCATCATGCGCGAGCTGCCAGCACGATTGTCATCGGCATCGCCAGCCCGTGATAAGTCATCGCAGCGATGATCCGCTCAAAAACCGCTCTCGCCTCCGCGATCGCGGCCGCGACTGCGATTGGTCTGGCTGGCGGGCTGTTGCTGGGTTTGGTTCAGCCATACGAGGCCTTCTCTGCCGATGAGACGCCCTCCGACGCCCGAGCCCGACTGGACGAGACTCGCTCGACCTTAAACCGTTCCGCGGTATTGAACCAACGCGCCGACGGCCATTTCTGGGGCAATGCTCTGGTGAATGAACGCAGTCATATCGACTTCATGGTCGACACTGGCGCGAGCGTTATTGCCCTGACACCTCAGGATGCACGCCGGATAGGACTAGATCCCGATACGCTCGATTATAGCTGGGATGTTAAAACCGCCGGTGGAGACGTCAAAGGCGCAAGTGTGCTGCTCGATTCGATCCGTATTCATCAAGTCGAGATACGCAATGTCGAAGCCGTGGTTTTGCAGGAACAACTCGCCAGCTCGCTGCTTGGCATGAGCTACCTCACCCGGCTCTACTCTTACGAATTTCGCGGCGCGCGGCTTATCATCCGCCAATAAAATCAGACATCAGGCGGATCGCCACTAGCGCCAGCAGGATGGCAAACAGCTTTTTCAAACGGATCGCATCAAGCCGATGGGCTAGTCGCGCCCCAAGCGGCGCCGTAATGACGGTAAACGCCGAAATGAGAGCGAATGCGGCGACATTGACATAGCCAAGCGAGAACGGCGGCAAGCCCTCACGCCCCCAGCCAATGCTGATCGCCGTCAAAGCACTTGGCAGCCCGATCGCCACACCGAAGCCCGCAGCCGTCGCGACAGCCTGATGCATGGAACGACCAAAAAGCGTCAGCATTGTAACACCGAAGGTGCCGCCTCCAATCCCTATAATGGCCGAGAGCCCGCCAACCATTCCGGCGAGAATAGCGCCACGTCCCCCGCGCGGAACATCAGCCGCCAGCCGCCAGTCCGGACGACCAAAATACAGTTGCGCAGCCAGAACGAGCGCCATCACGCTAAACAATAATTTGAGACCGGCATTACTCATTAGCCCGGCCACGATCTGTCCTAGAATGGCGCCCAGCATGATCCAAGCTCCCCAGTGCCGGATAATCATCCAATCGACGGCACCGCGTCGATGATGCGCCAATACCGAGCGGGTCGAGGTCAGAATTATCGTCGCCAGCGATGTCGCAATCGCGACATGCGATGCTGTGTCTGTATAGCCCAGGGAATCAAACAAAATGATCAGAACCGGAACGATCACAGCCCCGCCCCCGATGCCGAACAAACCGGCAGCAAATCCGCTGAACAAACCGCAGGCGATCAGTGCGGCAATCAGCCCCCAATATTCAAAAAATAATCCGAGCATCAGACCGATTACGACAGCGCCAGGCATTTGGAAAGGCGATGGCTGACCAATCCAGTATCGAAACATGCGGGCAGCAAACACACCCCGGCCCGACCAGACTTGTTTTTTTGCGTTACAGCAGTTCTGACTCAAGCCGTTAAGGCGTCGGGCAATGCCGCCAGAGCGGTATCTATCACTGTCATATTCGCGCCCGGTCGAGGTGCTTGCTCACTTAATATCCGGCGCCACATCCGTGCCCCTGGCCGGCCATTAAAAAGACCAAGCATGTGACGTGTCATCGACGATAGCCGTGTCCCGTTTGATAATTCTTTTTCGATATAGGGGCGATATCGCGCAACCGCCTCAAACCCCGATACAATTGGCGCAGCCGGGTCAAACAATCTACGGTCTAGTTCGCCCAATATCGCTGGCGACTGATAAGCGGCGCGCCCGACCATAACCCCATCAAAGTCGCTTAGGTGCTGTTCGCAGTCCGCCAGATTCTGCAGCCCGCCATTCAGGATGATTTTCAAATCGGGCCGTGCGCGCTTCAACTCGCCAACAAGCGCGTAATCAAGCGGCGGAACCTCTCTATTCTCCTTTGGAGACAAACCTTTCAACCAGGCCTTACGAGCATGGACAGTAAAGACGCCGCAGCCAGCCGCAGCAACAGTATCAACAAAATGAAATAGCGTTTCCCGCGGCGGATCCTCATCAATTGCTATTCGGCATTTGACCGAGACCGGGATCAACACCGCCGAACGCATCGCCTCCACGCAGGCGGCAACCGTTTCCGCCTGACGCATCAGAGAGGCGCCGAAGGCCCCGGATTGAACGCGGTCTGAGGGACAACCACAATTGATGTTGACCTCATCATATCCCATGCCTTCGGCGATGCGGCTGGCCTCGGCCATTTTGACCGGCTCGTTACCGCCGAGCTGAAGCACGAGCGGATGCTCTGCGGGTGAAAAGCCAATCAAACGCTCACATTCTCCGTGGATCACCGCATCAGCGGTAATCATTTCGCTCCAAAGCAAAGCATGCCGGCTGAGACAGCGATGAAAGGACCGACAATGACGATCGGTCCAGTCCATCATCGGGGCGACGGAAAACGTATAGTCTAATTTGTCCGGCATTAGTTACCACGCTGAAATATGAGGTCTGGCAGATTTTTGTATATCATCGACATCAGCATCCCATTCCATCTCGATCATTCTGCCAGCGCGGGGGCATAAGCGACAGCTACCAGTGCAGACAGGATAGCCTGACTGCACTCAGACCATTTGGCTCACCCTATAAATGGCGCACGACAGTCGTGTCCATATCTTTGAGGCCGGTGCGGAAATATCAGCAGCCGACCCTCAGACATTAATTTGTTATAGCTTTCTGGTAAATTTTAACTGTAGATACGATGACAAAAAAGAAGCCTGTCTGATAACCGGACAGCGTTACCCAGGCGCCGGATCAAATGAACGACCGGCGCTTTTAAACAAAATTAATCGAGGACGTCACTATGCCAGCACCCACCAATTACCTTCAAATGACCTCGACGGTCACAGCGAATGGCGAACTTCGCATGGAGCTTGTCGAAAAAGAGATGCCGGCACCGAAACCAGACCAAGTCATCGTCAAAGTCGAAGCGACACCGATCAATCCATCCGATCATGGCGTTATGTTCGGCATGGCCGACATTGCCAGCTCATCGCATTCTGGCACTGGCGCCAGCACTGTATTCAGCGCGCCGGTATCGCCACAGGGCATGCGCGTCATGAAGGCCCGCATAGGACAAGCCCTGCCAGTTGGTAATGAAGGCGCCGGGACAGTCGTTGCAGCCGGCGATAGCGACTATGCGCAAAGCCTGATGGGCAAAACCGTCGCCGTTATGGGCGGCGGCATGTATGCGCAATACCGGACCGTCAGTGCCGGCATGTGCCTGCCACTTTTGGAAGGCGACACGGCCAAAGACGGTGCCTCGTCCTTCGTTAATCCACTCACGGCGCTGTCTATGCTCGAAACCATGCGAATGGAATCTCACACCGCGCTTGTGCACACAGCCGCAGCGTCGAATCTCGGGCAAATGCTAAACCGGATTTGCCAGGCTGACGGCGTTGAACTGGTAAATATTGTTCGCAGTGAAAGCCAGGCTGCTATTCTGAGAGATCTCGGCGCGAAATGTATTGTTAACTCGTCCGATAGCGACTTCATGGCGCAGCTTGTCGACGCGATCCACGCAACTGGCGCAACACTCGCCTTCGATGCGACCGGCGGCGGTCAGCTGGCTTCGAGTATTCTGACAGCAATGGAAGCCGCCGCCGCGCGGACGCCAGGGGCCTACAGCATCTACGGGTCTGTCGCGCACAAGCAGGTCTATATCTATGGCGGTCTCGACACCTCTCCAACCACACTCAACCGCGGCTATGGCATGGCTTGGGGGGTTGGCGGCTGGTTACTGCCAAATTTCCTGGCGCGCGCTGGCGAGGAGGTCGCAGCACGTTTACGCCAACGGGTCGCAAATGAACTGAAAACAACATTTGCGAGCCATTATACTGATGAAATTTCTTTGTCCGAGGCGCTAAACAGCGACATTGTCAAACGTTACAATGCCAAAACAACCGGCCAGAAATTTCTTATTACGCCGCAAAAAGGGTTGTAGCGGGATAGCTGCAAACCACATGAGAAGAGGGAAATGATGTCAGATTTCATTGTTTATGGATCGCCATTATCACCATTCGTCCGGAAGGTCGAAGCCGTGCTAGAATGTGCCGGTCAGGCATTTGATTTCGAGAACATCAATATCATGGATATGCCGGACTGGTTTCTCGAAATCAGTCCGCTACGCCGTATTCCTGTCCTGCGGGACAAGACTGTTGGCAAAACCGGGATTGCCGGCACCATTGCCGACTCATCGGCAATCTGTCTTTATCTTGATCGCAAATTCAGTGCCGGACTTTTCGGCAAAACGGATTTCGATGCTGGCCAGGTAGCGTGGCTAGAAGAATATGCCGACAGCGATCTAGCTATCAAAACCGGGATGAGCGTCTTTCGCCCTATCATATTCCCTCGGTTTTCCGGACAACCTTCTGATATCGAGACGGCCCGAAAGACGTGGCACACGAAGCTTCCGGCGAATTTCGACTATCTCGAACGACAACTGGACGGCAAAGACTTTTTCGTTGGCGACACCTATTCGATCGCCGACATTGCAATCGGATGCCAGATGACGCAACTCGACCTGGTTGCCGGCCTGCCGGACCGATCGAACTGGCCGGGCCTGGCTGCTCATACCGAAAAAATGAAACTACATCCCGGTTTTGTCGAAAATCTTGCGACCTGTACGAAAATATTACGCGGCCTGCTGCCTGAAAAAATTGACCTCGGCTAGGCACCGCGCACCGCTGACTGTCGCTGCCCCTTGATGTCCATCGCGTCGGGTGGATTGTGACATGTCAGCGAACCACCGGACTGGCGATGTGTGGACCGACAGCCCGCACATCACTTAAACTAATTAAGATCACCATCGGGCAGCTGAATGATCCTAAACCCGATATGGTTGGATGAAAAATCAGTATCCTGTGGCTGACGCGCCGATGGTCGATAACGACGACAGAAATTATCGGCGCATAAAAAGGAGCCTCCCTTAAGGGTGTGGCTATCTCCGGAATAGGCCGTCTCGGTCCATTCCCAGACATTTCCGATCATATCGTACAGGCCGAGCCTATTTGCCGCGAAGCAGCCAACCGGCGCGACCCCGCTAAAACCGTCGGCTGCGATGTTATCAAAGGGGAATATACCCTGCCAGGTATTTGCCACCGGATGTCCGTCATCATAAGCTGATGATGTCTGGTCACCGGGATCGGGCAAGCCAAGGCTCGCAGCATACTCCCACTCGATCGCGGTCGGCAGACGCCCCCCGGCCCAACGCGCATAAGCATCAGCATCATTCTTCGATACATGCACCACAGGCTCATCAAGCCGCTCGTGCCAGTCTTCCCCTTCACCATCCGACGACCGCCAACTCGCATCCGGAGCAAGACTCCACGGAGCGGTTGTGACAGCGCGTTGCTCGGGCAGCAGAAACACAGCTGAGCCTGCATCAGGACGTCCCGCAATCCGGTCACGCTCAACCTCGGTGATATAGCCTGTTTCTTCGACAAATCCGGCAAATTGTGCGGTCGTTACTTCGTGACTCTGGATTAAAAAACCATCGACTTTAAGACGCAGTGCAGGCCCTTCCTCCGGGTAATACGCGGCCTCGCCCTTCACAAAAGTTCCGGCAGGCACCGAGACAAAATGCGCCAGATCCGCAGCCTGCAACCCGCATGATGCCAGATCCGCAGGACGGGCAGCATTATCGGGCTGACAGGCTGCGAGTAATATCACCGCCCCCGCCACACTTGAAAATTTCCAAAGCTTCATACGCTTCAACACCTTTAAAAGCTGAGCTCGCTCATGCTCCCTATCAGACAGCCCGCTGGGCTCAGGATCCAATCATAAATAACGGCACTCATATTAACACTGGCGAAATCATACGCCGGTCT
>CBFHPC010000097.1:0-8505 GCA_965657655.1 Henriciella sp. | reverse complement strand
GAATTACATCTTGTGATTATATATCGAGCTATTAAGCATTGAAAAAAATAGCCATATTTCCGAGTGGGGAGGAAAAAAATGGACCAGATTATTAATACCGCCATCGATCACGCAGTGAGCTTTCTTGGGACCGGATTGCGCTATGATCTTGCGATTGAACTTATCGGCGCATTATTATTCACATTAGCCGGCATCAGTTTGTTATGGATACGACGCTTTTTCCAAAAGGCGGAAATAACAGCGCACGAATTCAACTTCTATAATACTATGACAGACGTCCTAAGTGAGTTCGCTCATCTGGCGGGTGAGCGCTCCTCGGAAAATAACAAAAAAACTGACGCCGCGCCTGATCCGAATAATGGCGAATTACAAGCCCGTATCGAAGACAATACGAACGACACGATTAGCCATATTATTGGAAGAATGAATGCTCGAAACGATGTGCTTTATGATATCAGCAAAGAGGGGTTTAAGAAAAAGGATCGAAAGACAATTGAAAGACTGACGGAGCGTATAAGGTCCTTTTGTGCGAATAAAAAAGACCGGCTACGGTACTCTGCTAAATTGAAGCAGGAAATTCGCGATGTCGTGAGCGACCTCGAAAATATTATCGATGAGCTGAGTCTCCCAGCTAA
Organism: Henriciella sp.; assembly: GCA_965657655.1. Taxonomy (GTDB): domain Bacteria; phylum Pseudomonadota; class Alphaproteobacteria; order Caulobacterales; family Hyphomonadaceae; genus Henriciella. The sequence goes on along the minus strand of CBFHPC010000097.1, from coordinate 7,870 downwards.
ATTTAAAAGCGCTTTAACCGAGAAATGCAGGGAAATTTCAACCTCGAAGAGAGACCCGGCCTAGACGTTAACGCGCAAAATGAAGCGGTCATCGGCAGATATTCCAGACCCGATTTTCCTCTTCTCGCCGCTATCGGCGCAAGCAGCGCAATCGCTGTAGCGTTGGCTTGCGTTAAGCAATACGCCATTCATTCTCATGCAAGCCTTTATTGGCACAGACAATATCAACAGCTGCACAGAAACGGCCTCGCATAAATTGCTGTCTCTTCTTCAAAGAGGTGCTGATATGTCCGGCAACGGACTTGTATCTGCCAGAGATCAAACGCCGGTCTCTCCTCTTCTTCTAGATGCCGGCAGGAGCTGCCCCGTCTAAATGACCTTTGTGGCCCGAAATATTTGTCCCACGCCGCCATCAAAGAATGCCTCGAACGGGCTAGTCGGTAATCCGTGGCACGACCACCGCCTTCACTTTCTTCAGAGCGCCGGCTCGCCAGACTTCGATCGCGACATTGTTTCCGATCTTGTCAAAATCAAGATGCCGCAGCAGATCATCTACCGAAGCGACCTCATCGCCGTCAACGCGGAGGATCAAATCACCAGCCAGCAGGCCGGACTGATCGGCCGGACCACCTGTGCCAACACTGACAATAAGAACGCCGCTCGCTTTTTTAAGACCAAGCCGCTTGGCATGCGCTGACTGGATACCCTGGGTCTGCGCATGTATCGCCAGCCAGCCGCGACGCACTTCACCAAATTTTATCAAATCCGGAATAATGGCCTTGGCGGTATTGATCGGAATTGCGAAGCAAAGCCCCTGGGCACCGCCAATGATCGCCGTATTGATACCGACCAGATGTCCCCGATGGTCGACCAGGGCGCCGCCGGAATTCCCCGGATTAAGGGCCGCATCGGTTTGAATAACATCATCGATCATACGCCCACCAGCGCCTCTCAGCGAACGGCGAAGGGCTGAAACAACGCCGACCGTAACCGTCGACTGCAATCCCAGCGGGTTGCCGACAGCGATTGCAAGTTCACCTACTCTGAGTGCGGCACTATCACCAAGCGCGACAAAAGATGGCGCCGGCTTATCGAGTTGTATCAGGGCTAAGTCGGTAAACGGATCCGTGCCAACCACACGCGCGGAGCAATGCGTCCCGTCTTCGAGAATCGCCGTTATCGTCACGGCGCCCGAAACCACATGATAATTGGAAATAGCATAGCCATCAGACGAGAACACGACGGCTGATCCCGTTCCTGCCGGCTGCCCGTTACGTGCCCCGGCATCCTCACCCAGCCGCAACCCGATAACGGCTGGCGACACCAGATCAGCCGCTTTTATGATTGTTGCCGAATAAGCATCATGAGACGTCTCCAGCGACACCTTCTGCTGCGCGGATAAAGCTCTCACTCTGTTTTCTTTTCTACCGAACATTCAGGTAAAATAATCACGATCTTTATATTCATCAATAATGCTAAATATATCGACTCTGACCATTCGATACGATGCACAGGGCCCACCTCCACTCGAAAACTTAAGCCGACCCGTTAATCGCAGCCTTTTGTGCCGATGGAATCGAAGATCAGACCAATAAGTTGTTTTCCCACCGAGCTACGTCGTCCATGCTCACGGATTGGACCACCGACGGACGCGCTGCGTGAATAGCCGATCGCCTAAATACAGCTTATTCTTCGATCATGAGCCTGCGTCCCACTCTGATCGACCAGACTGACCGGATCATGGTGGATCAGGACATAGCGCTTCATTTGGTCAGCATAACCCACCGGATCAATAGGCAGAAACCGGCCAAGCTGAAGATCATGCTCACGGGCACGGGCCTTTGCGTTTACCCCTCTCGAGCCACGGACGACGGGACGGCTTAACTCCCGCATAGTTGGTAAAACATTTACTAGCCATAGACCTTAAATGCCATAAACATAACCGTATAAAGCCTGAATCGGAATTTGCCATGAATCTATTACTAAGATCGCTTGTTAATACAACTAAGACGATCAATGGGGATATAACATTCACTCTGATTGAGGTCGGGGCGGCAAGATACGTTAAATCCAAAGAGCCTTTTTACGAACTCCTCGACTATTTTCCTTCAAGCGAAATTATCGGCTTCGAGGTTAATCCTGACACGTGCGACCGGATGAACAAAACAGCCCGCAATGGCGTTAAATATTACCCCCATGCTTTGGGGAAAACAAACGGAGAAAAACAATTTTACGTTACAAACCACCCCGCCTGTAGCAGCCTTTATAAGCCAAACGACGCCTTAATTTCGCTTTACAACAATATGCAGTTGGCGCAGCTCAAGCATCAGACCCGCATAGAAACCATAACTTTAGACACCTTTATCGACACCTATGATGTCGGAACGGTCGACTTTATAAAAATAGATATACAGGGAGCCGAGCTAGATGTGTTCAAGGGCGGCAAGAACGCATTGAAACATGTCATTAAAATAGTCAGCGAAGTCGAGTTCGTTCCGCATTATGAGAATCAACCATTATTTGGAGATGTTTGTGCATTTCTGAATAAACATGACCTGATGTTCAATAAGTTCCTGGAATTGGAAGGTCGAAGTTTAAAGCCCATGATCATAGACAGCAATATCAACGCTCCATCTCAGCATCTGTGGTCCGACGCCATTTTTATCCATCATGTTCAAAAAATACCGGATCTGAATGATGAAAAATTGTTGAAACTCAGCTTTCTGTCCGCAGTTTATAACAGTCCGGACCTGGCGTTTTACTGTCTCTCTCATTTCGACCAGAGAAATGGGACAACCTTCGCTCAAGATTGGCTTACAAAACTGAAGTCATGACAATTAGCATGGGCCCCTCCCCATCAGCATATTTACGAATTTTATCAGCTGGTTTGAGTTTTTGATTCTGAGGTCGGAAACCAGCTTATAATTGTGTTCGGGCAGAGTGTCGGCAATGGCTAATTTATACCGAGAATCACCCCGCAAATATACCCATACCTGACCGGATCAGACCGAGTCTCTCTGAACAGAGAAACAGAAAATAGCATCATTAAGGCATGATTAATAACGTTTTTTCAACGTCACCTAAGGATAAAAAAGCAGGAAGTGGTGCCCCCACACGGACTCGAACCGCGGACCTACTGATTACAAATCAGTTGCTCTACCAGCTGAGCTATAGGGGCACTACCGCTCCTTTAATGCCAGCTTTCAGGAAGTGCAATACGTCATAACATTTTCATGTGATTGCCACATTATTTCCGAGCAATGACATCATTAAGCCATGATGTATTGGCCTATTGGGGGTGTTGGAAAGATCCGATGCAAATCGCAGAGCGCAAACGAAGTGCCCTTCCCCCCGCTCCAGCGCTCTCTTTGTCCGGTCTGACGACACCTCTCCGAGGCCGGAACCCTAATATTTTAGTGTTCCGGCCATTCGATTCCAGGCGACACTACTTGAAGCGGGTAAATATTAGCCCGGCAAGACAGAAGCTTAAAATCAGATAGCTGGCATCGATCGCGAACAGCGTCCAATTATGGTCGATGCTATAGATGAGGTATGTCGCAACAATCGGGGTTGCAATGAATAGTCCAATACCGAGACCGACTTTGACCGCCGCCATCACCGTTTCAGCGCCGAATGCCACCATTGCTTTACCCTGCGAGAAAGCCAGCAGCAACGAAACAAGCGCACCGCCGACATATAGCAGGAACGGCTTCTCGCTCGCCGCTAATGCTTCGACAGTATAATTGTTCGCCGCTAGCCAGGGCGCGTTGAATATAATCGCATACCACAACCAGCCTAAAATCCAGATGGACAGACCTGATGCCAGAATTCCAAGACAATTAACGCCAAACACACGATTCATGATTCTCTCCCTTATTGGCCCTACTTTTCATCGGTTCCATTTTTCGCGCGCAGCGCTATGAACGCAGAAGAATTACGCGCCGCTGAATAATGCGTCGAATATAGCGAACTATGGAAGATATTTATTGTCATGACGCCCCGTCGGATCCTCATCACCTCGGCCCTGCCCTATATTAACGGCATCAAGCATCTCGGTAATCTTGCCGGATCGATGCTGCCGGCAGACATCTATGCCCGCTTTCAACGTCTACGCGGCCATGATGTGCTCTATATTTGCGCCACCGACGAACACGGAACACCAGCCGAACTTGCGGCCCAGGCCGGCAATATAGACGTCCGCGCCTATTGCGACGAGCAGCATCAGATACAGCGCGATGCCGGGGCCGGTTTCAATTTGAGCTATGACTGGTTCGGGCGCTCATCGAGTCCGGAAAATCACGCCCGTACGCAATATTTCGCGCAATTACTCGAACAGAACGGTCTGATCGAAGAGCGCACCTCGAAGCAGGTCTACAGCGTCGATGACGGCCGCTTCCTTCCTGACCGTTATGTTGAAGGCACCTGTCCCGATTGCGGTTATGAAAAAGCCCGGGGTGACCAATGCGACGGTTGCGGGCGACTGCTCGATCCCGTCGAGCTGATAAATCCCTACTCGGCCGTTTCAGGCGGTCGCAATATCGAGGTCCGGGACACGGCCCACCTGTTTTTACTGCAATCGAAACTGCAGGACCGTATTCGCGACTGGGTCAGCAGCTCGCATGACTGGCCGCAGCTGGCAAAATCAATTGCACTGAAATGGATTGATGAGGGGTTGCGTGATCGCGCCATAACCCGTGATTTAAGCTGGGGCGTACCGGTCCTTGATACAGACGGAAAGCCGCGCAAAGGGTTTGAAAACAAAGTATTTTACGTCTGGTTCGACGCCCCTATCGAATATATTGCGGCAACCGAAGAATGGGCGAACAGCACCGACAATGACTGGAAACGCTGGTGGCTGATGGATGAAGGCGCCGATGACGTCGAATATGTCGAATTTATGGGCAAAGATAATGTGGCCTTCCATACGGTATCATTTCCCGTCACGCTTTTAGGCTCAGAAAAACCCTGGAAAACAGTTGACCGGTTGAAGGCTTTCAACTGGGTCACCTGGTATGGTGGCAAGTTTTCGACCTCCAACCAGCGCGGCGTGTTTATGGATCAAGCGCTGGACCTGCTGCCCGCTGATTACTGGCGCTGGTACCTCATGGCGAATGCCCCTGAAGGGTCGGATGCTGCCTTTACCTGGGAGGGGTTTCAAACATCAATCAACTCCGATCTTGCAAATGTTCTTGGCAATTTCGTCAATCGCATCACGAAATATACAGTGTCGAAGTTCGACGGCGTCGTGCCAGCGAGCGGCACGCCAGGCGAAGATGAAGCCTGGATGGCCGATGAGTTAAAAAACCGGCTAACCACGCTTAATGACCATTATGAACAAATGGAATTCCGTAAGGCTGCAGCAGAAACACGCGCGCTTTGGGCGGCCGGGAACGAGTATCTCACCCGCGCCGAGCCATGGGTGAAATATAAAAACGATGTCGATGCTGCCGCTATCGGCGTCCGAACGGGGCTAAATCTGGTCGCAATTTTTGCGATTATTGCGCAGCCTTTGATCCCCGAAACCGCGAAGACAATTCTCGATACGCTCGGAATACCAGATGAAAACCGATCCTGGCCGGATGCAAATGACGCAAATCTTCTGGACGCTCTGCCACATAATATGCCGGTTCAAGCACCGCCGGTTCTATTCCAGAAAATCGAAGATGCGATGGTTGCTGAATGGTCCGCGCAGTTCGGCGGATCGGATACCTAATCCGGAGAGACAATCCGGCCGCCTGATTGTGGATACGGCACCCCGGTTGTTTGCGGCCAGCTCATAGCCAGCCCCCGCAAGCACCGGACAGCAAGAAAGGCGAAGGCCTCCGCCTCAATTGAATTACCGCGCCACCCGACATCCTCCGCCGTCTGCACCGGGCACGGCAATAGCTCCGTCAGCATTTGCATCAGCACGGGATTATGACGCCCACCGCCACACACAATGACGCGGCCGGGCATCTCATCCAGCATCCCGATACCCGCCGCCACAGCCCGCGCAGAAAATGCCGTCAATGTCGCCGCGCCATCTTCGAACGACAGACCTCGGGCCATGCTTGCATTAAAATCATAGCGATCCAGAGATTTTGGGGCCGCCTCGAAAAACCAGGGATGCTCGAGCAGTTGCGCCAACAACCCTTCATGAACACGACCGGCCGATGCGAAGGCGCCGCCAAAGTCACAATGTCCCCGGCCATGCCCCTGCACCCACTCATCAATGGGCCCATTGGCCGGGCCGGTATCAAAGGCAAGCAAATGCCCGTCTGATTGGCGGGCGGTGATATTCGCAACACCTCCGAGATTAAGCACGACAGCCGGCGCCGGCCCGAGCTGCTCCAGCAGTGCGCGGTGATAGGCAGGTGCCAGAGGCGCGCCCTCTCCACCGGCAGCGACATCATCAACTCTGAAATCATAAGCGACGGGGCAGCCGAGCCTGGCGGCAAATCCCGCACCATCCATTAATTGTAATGTTGCACCCCTCCGCCCTGCCGTCGGCCGGCGGTGCAAAACCGTCTGACCATGCACGCCGACCAGTGTGGGTCTCGCCGACGCGTCCTGACGTCCCAGGGACGAGTTGTGCACCCCCAGCAAATTCTGCCATGCCCTATAATGAGTTGTGTTGATCACCTGCCGGGCCTGCTCAAATAACTGCTCCGGCATGTCACCAAGCCAATTCCAATGGCGCGCAGCATCGGTTGCGTCGGCCAGAATCTGTCGTTCGGATGCCGAGTATTCGAGATCGGTTACAGCACCAAATTGCGTAATCTTCTCGCCATCGGTCTGTAGCATTGCGCCATCCACGCCATCCAATGATGTCCCGGACATAAAGCCCGCGACCCATATTGGCTGAAATTCATGCTCCATTGCGCTTCAATCCTTAATCCAACCGTGTTAAATCGCGCTGATTAGGAGACCTTCCCGCATGAGCGCTTACGCATCCGAATTTTTACGCACTCTAGACGAGCGCGGCTATATTAAACAGGTAACCCATACAGATGAGCTGGACAGCTATTGCGCGGGTCCTGCACCATCGGCCTATATTGGTTATGATGCGACGGCAAACAGTCTGCATGTCGGATCTCTCGTCAGTATTATGATGCTGCGTAAATTTCAGCAAAGCGGCGGCAAACCGATCGTTTTAATGGGCGGCGGAACGACCAAGATCGGTGATCCAACGGACAAGGAAAAATCGCGCCCGATTCTTTCGGAAGCCGAAATCGATGCAAACATAAAGAGCATCAGAACCGCGTTCGAGCCCTTTTTGCAATTTGGCGATGGTCCAACTGATGCCATTATCGTGAATAATGATGATTGGCTCAGTCATCTCGGCTACATCCAGTTTCTTCGCGAAATCGGGCGCTATTTCTCAATCAACACAATGGTAAAACAGGAAACTGTGGCACGACGGTTAAAGAATGAGCAGCCTTACAGCTTTCTGGAATTTAATTATCTGCTCTTACAATCATATGATTTCCTCGAACTGTTCCGGCGTCACCAATGCCAATTGCAAATTGGTGGATCCGACCAATGGGGTAATATTGTCGGTGGCGTTGACCTAATCCACAAAGCGGAAGGCGCGCAGGCTTTTGGGTTGACCTGCCCGCTGATTACAACTGCATCCGGCGGCAAAATGGGAAAAACCGCAACGGGCGCCGTCTGGCTGAATGCCGATCGCTGCTCAGCCTATGATTATTGGCAATTCTGGCGAAATACCGAAGATGCAGATGTTGGCCGTTTCCTGAAAATGTTTACTGATCTTTCGCTGGCTGAAATTGCGGAGCTCGAAAAACTCGAAGGCGCCGATATTAATACCGCCAAAATTGCCCTGGCCAATGCAGCGACATCCCTGTTGCACGGCGAAGCGGCCGCCCAATCG
>CBFHPC010000096.1:0-8648 GCA_965657655.1 Henriciella sp. | reverse complement strand
TGTTCTTTCAAAGCGTAACGCTCGGGGAAATTTTCGGCGATCCATGCGGTATCAATCGCGCCATCAATGATAGAATGGGCCACATGGATGCCCTGTGGACCAAGCTCTCTTGCCATTGACTGTGCGAGGGCCCGCAAGGCAAATTTCGCGCTCGAAAAAGCCGAAAACCCCGACGCGCCGCGCAATGATGCGGTCGCGCCGGTAAAGATAATCGTGCCGCGTCCGCGTGGCCGCATATATTTTGCTGCTTCCCGTCCAGCAAGAAATCCGGCGAACGCCGCCATCTCCCAAACCTTGCGATAGACCCGCGCCGTGGTCTCGGTAATACCGAAACGGACATTCGCCCCGATATTAAAAACAACAACCTCGATCGGCGCAATATTATGCTCGACATGCTCGAACAAGGCCTCGACTTGCGCTTCATCACGGGCGTCAGACCCGAAACCATAGGCGCGTCCGCCCATCGCACCGATCTCGGCGACCAATGCAGCGGTCGACGCCTCAACCCGACGTGTGCACACCGTATGATAGCCCTCGCGTGCAAACCGCTTGGCAACGGCGCCGCCGGTGGCATCGCCGGCACCAATGATAATAGCAGATCGGTCCATAACATCTCCGTTTAATTCCTATTTGGAACCTGAAGGGAACTCGACTATAAGGCAATAATGAAATGGCAAGAATTAGAAGATAATTGGTGTCCGGTGGCACGAACACTCGCGCTTGTTGGCGACAAATGGACCCTTTTGATCCTGCGCGATTGTCTGCTTGGCCTTGAGCGGTTTGATCAGTTCGCTGCCAGCACGGGCGCAACCCGGCACATTATTGCCGCCCGCCTCAAACGCCTCGTTGCGGCCGGAATTCTCGAAAAAATACCATATGACAATGCCAGAAAACGATTTGCCTATCGCCTGACTGATAAGGGCAAGGAGCTCACGCCAGCACTTATAACATTTCGGGACTGGGGGAAAACCCACCTTTCAGTGCGTCGGCACGCCGGCTCCTAAACGATGTCAGGAGAGATCGCGCTGGACATCAGGCCGGCGAAATACGGCATCCATCGCGCTGGCCTCGTCATAGGACAAGTCCGGGACAAAATGTAGTTGGGGCGTGTATTTCAATTCTATCTCGCGACTGAGCCGGCCTCTGAGAAATCGTGAAGCCCGCCCGAGCGCTTCTGCGACGGCCTTGATCTTAACCTGATCAGTGCTGCCCAGCGGCGAACAGAAAATCGTCGCATGCTTGAGGTCCGGCGAGCATCTCACCTCACCGATTGTCACCGCAACCGCCTGCAAATCTGGATCCCGGAATTCCTCGCGGCTGAGGACATCAACCAGAGCATGCCGTATCAGTTCGCCAGCCCGCAGCTGCCTTTGACTGGGCTCAGATCCACCCAGATTTCGTTGCCCACGTTTCGGCATAACGCCCCTATACCCATTTGACAGATCAAGGCCCTGACATGTCGCCGGCGACACGTCGCCAGCCACCGGTGCGGCCTTATTTAATCCAGCTTACGCGCAATCATCTCGATTTCAAAACATTCGATCCGGTCACCCTGACGAATGTCTTCATATTTCTCGAACGCCATACCGCATTCCATGCCATTACTGACCTCGGCAACTTCGTCCTTGAAACGCTTCAGCGTTTTGAGCTTACCTTCATGAATGACGACATCGTCACGCAACAGACGCACGCCGCAGCCACGCTTAACAACGCCTTCGGTAATCCGGCACCCGGCCACTTTACCGACTTTGGTAATATTGAAGACTTCGAGAATATCGGAGTAGCCAATAAAGGTTTCTTTCTTCTCCGGCGCCAGCATGCCCGACAAGGACGCCTTCACATCATCAATCAGCTCGTAAATGATCGAATAATAACGAATTTCGACACCTTCGCGTTCGGCAAGTTCGCGCGCCTGCTTGTTCGCCCGGACATTAAACGCAAACACCGGGGCCCCCGACGACTGCGCAAGGAGAATATCGCTTTCGGAGATACCACCGGCAGCGCCATAAATCACATTGGCCCGGACTTCTTCTTTTGAGAGACCTTCAAGCGCTTGCGTTATCGCTTCGACCGAGCCCTGGACATCGCCCTTCAAAACAATCGGAAGATCCTGAATGCTGCCAGTATTATCCTTCAGACTGGTCATAAACTGTTCGAGCGACGTCCGCTGCGCGGCAACACCCTTTTTCTGACGCTTCATACGCTGTCGGTATTCGGTAATTTCGCGGGCACGGGATTCGCTATCGACGACATTGAACGCATCGCCCGGTTCCGGTGTTCCATCCAGGCCGAGTATCTCGGCCGGAACTGACGGGCCGGCTGATTTCAGCTGCTGTCCACGTTCATTCACTAGCGCGCGAACCTTACCCCAATTGGCACCGGCCACTACAATATCGCCACGTTTGAGCGTACCACGCTTGACCAGAACAGTGGCAACCGGACCTCGACCTTTATCAAGTTGAGACTCGACAACAATGCCGTCTGCGTCACGTTTCGGACTGGCTTTAAGATCAAGCAATTCAGCTTGCAGCGTAATCGCCTCGGCAAGTTCATTGAGACCGGAGCGTTTAAGAGCCGAGACTTCGATCGCCTGAACATCGCCGCCCATCGCCTCAACTTGAATATCATGCTGCAGCAGATCGGTCAGGACAGTTGTCGGATTTGCATCCGGCAAGTCGACCTTATTGACCGCCACAATAATCGGAACTTCTGCGGCCTTGGCATGTTTAATCGCTTCGATCGTCTGCGGCATGACAGAATCATTGGCCGCGACAACAAGCACGACAATATCGGTAACATTCGCACCCCTTGCCCGCATGGCCGAGAAGGCGGCGTGGCCCGGCGTATCGAGGAAGCTGATCTGGTCCCCCGATTCCAGAGTGACCTGATAGGCCCCGATATGTTGCGTAATCCCGCCCGCTTCGCCGGCAACGACATCAGTCGATCTCAGCGCATCGAGCAATGAGGTCTTGCCATGATCGACATGCCCCATAACAGTAACAATCGGCGGCCGTCCGACAAGCTCCGCAGGATCATCCTCCACCCCGTCAAGACCAATCTCGACATCGGCCTCGGACACGCGATTGACCGTATGTCCGAACTCGGTCGCAATCAACTCTGCCGTATCGGCATCAATGATATCATTTGCCCGCATCATCTCGCCCTGCGACATGACGAATTTCACGACATCGGCGACCCGCTCATTCATCCGGCCTGCCAGATCCTGCAGGGTAATTGTTTCCGGCAGCGTGACCTCAATCGAAACCTTTTCCTGGCTTCCGGTATCGGTACGCCGCTCCCGTTCGCGTTCACGTGCTCGACGGACCGACGCAAGCGACCTTTGACGGTCACCATCATCACCGAGTGCCGATGCAATTGTCAGTTTCCCCCGACGGCGCTGATCGTCACCACCGCGTGAGCGGCCGGATCCGGAATCACGCCGGTCACGATCCTCTTTGCCGCCGCCTTTGCCGCGTTTTCCACGGGTACCGCCGCTGGTCGCAGCCGCCTCAAGATCTGCCTGGCTAACGGTTTCCTGCCGCGCCGCACCGGCACGGGCTGGCTTTGCGTCCGACCGCGTCGCCTGACGGGCCGCTTTCGCGGCTTCTGCCTCGTCTGCCTTCTTGGCTTCGAGTGCAGCCTTTTTTTCTTCTTCTTCTTTTTTCCGCTGAATCTCGTCGTTTTCGCGCTTTTTCTTTTCTTCGACCTTTTTGGTTTGCTCAGCCCGCAAGCGACTGGATCGCTGCTGTTGCTGCTCAAGTTCGGTTTTACGCTTTTCTTCCGCCGCCTTGCGTTGCAGCAACACTTTCTGGCGCGCAATAACTTCAGCCTCGGTAATTCCGAGTTGTTTTGCCAGCGCCGCAATCTTGGATGTCGGCTTGCCTGCCGCGGCCGCCGGCTTTCCGGCCGGCGCAGATGAGGCCCCGGCAGCGGCCCCGCCGGTCACGACTCTACGCTTTTTCGTCTCGACGACGACCTGCTTCGACCGCCCGTGACTAAAGGTCTGTTTTACCGTCCCGGACCCCCCACTCCGATTTACCGAGAGTGGCTGTCGTCCGCTGGTCTTTCCTGTGTCTTTCGTATCGCTCATTCGTGTCCTGGCTTTTCAACTATCATGTGTCGGTCTTCCGACATTATCCTCTTGGCCGCTTTTCCGCGCTCCGCTCATTCACTGGCTCTTGCCTGAAACCAAGCAACCGCCGATAGGCCACGCCAAACGATTTCGCCAAGGGGCTCTTCGCTATAAGGGCGTGTATCACATGCGGCCGCCCAAAGGCCATGCCCAATTCTTCAGAGGTCAAAGCTGACGCCGTTTCGCAACCGTCATATATCGCCTTGGCCAAAAATTGAACCTTATTTCGACTATCTTTCGCGCCGTCACTGGCATGCAGGATCCAGCCTGGCTTCTGTTTCCGGATCGCTGCGCGAACCTGATCGAAGCCAACCACGGCGAGTCCGCCCTTTTTTGCCATGCCAATCAAGCCGGTACACCGCCGCGCGAGCTGATCCTCAATCATTACGACAAGCTCATCGACCGGCTCAGTCTTTGCCTGAAACGCCCGCGAAAATACATCATTTGCGAGGCCTTTTTCAAGCGTGCCGCGATAGGATTTTATCCAGGCGCCACGCCCGCCAAGCTTGCCGGCAATATCCGGTACCGCGTATCCGTCAGGACTCCTGACAAAGCGTATCATTGCACTTTGCGCATGGCGCTCACGCGTCACCGCGCACTGGCGAACAGGCTCGCCAGCGTCGTCTGCCCGGTGCGCCGCTAATTGGCGCCTGTCAGCCTCATTGCTCGTTTGCGGCATCATCGCCGCCCTCCGTGCTCAGAATATCTTCGCTGCCCAGTTCTTCGAGCTCCAACATCAGTTCCTCATCACTCAGATCAATTTCGCCGATATCCTCTACCCCAGCCTCGTCACTCTTGCCAAGTTCCCCCAGCGCTAACAGGGCGCGCTCCTCTTCGCTCAGATCGAGCTGTTCGCCTTCAGCTTCAGCCAGCATAGAGGCTTCTAGCTCGGCCAGCACCTCCGGCTCAATCCAGCCGACCAGCACCCGGGCGCGCATGATGAAGAGCTGTGCCTCATCCTTGCGCATTTCACCTTTTTTGAGAATGCCGTCCTGCCAGACCGGCTTCCCTTCCGGCCCGTTCTCGCGCCAGCCGGTCAAATCGTCCGGAACAAGACCGGCAACATCCTCAACGGTTTTAATGTCTTCCTTACCGAGCTTCACAGCGAAACTTGGGCTCATCCCCTCAAGTTCCATAACAGCATCTTCAACACCAAGCTCGAGCCGTTCGGCGTTCTGTGCTTCGGCCAGCTTCTCGATATACTCGCGTGCACGTTCCTGAATCTCGGTCGCGACCTCTTCATCAAAGCCTTCGATCTGCATGAAATCATCGGCGCCGACGAACGCGATCTCGTCGACACTTTCGAAGCCTTCCGAGGCCAGCAGCTGCGCCAGCGTTTCATCGGCATCAAGCGCCTGCATAAATAGCTCGGTCCGACGCTGGAAATCCTTCTGATAACGCTCAGAATCATCTGTTTCGGTGACCAGATCAATCTGCCACCCGGTTAGCTGGGATGCCAGTCTGACATTCTGCCCACGACGGCCAATGGCCAACGGGAACTGGTCGTCGGCAACCACAACTTCGACCCGGTGTTCGTCTTCATCCAGCACCACTTTGGAAACCTCAGCCGGCTGCAGCGCATTCACGATAAAGGTCGCATCATCATAATTCCACGGAATGATATCGATCTTTTCACCCGACAGCTCGCCGACAACCGCCTGCACCCGGGCTCCGCGCATGCCAACACAGGCGCCAACCGGATCAATAGAATTATCATTCGACAGGACACCGATCTTCGCTCTCGAGCCAGCATCCCGTGAACAGGATTTGATCTCGATCACACCCTCATAGACTTCGGGCACTTCGGCCGCGAACAGCTTAATCATGAAGTCGGGATGGGCGCGCGAAAGGAAGATTTGCGGCCCCTTCAGCTCGCGGCTAACCTTGTATAGATAAGCGCGTACCCGATCATTTGGCTGAAAATTTTCCCGCGGAATACTGTCATTCCGGCGGATGATACCTTCCGCCCGTCCGAGGTCGACAATGACGTGGCCATATTCAACCCGTTTCACAATACCGTTTATAATCTCGCCTTCACGATCTTTATACTCATGGAACTGGCGTTCGCGCTCGGCGTCCCGCACCTTCTGCATAATGACCTGCTTGGCCGTCTGCGCCGCAACACGACCAAAATCAAATGGCGGCAATTCTTCCTTGATTTCAGAATCAATTTCGAGCGAGTCATCGATTTTCACAGCATCGCTCAGGGCAATCTGCTGGGCGGCGTCAACCAGCTCATCGTCGGCAACAACCGTCTGGACCCGCCAGAGGCTTTGTTCACCGGTTTCTGAATCAATCACGGCGCGGATATCATGTTCCTGACCGTAACGTGATTTCGCGGCCCGTTCGATCGCTTCCTGCATGGCCTCGATGACAATTGCCTTGTCGATCGATTTCTCTTCCGCAACCGACTTCGCGATCTGCAGAATTTCTAGACGGTTTGCGGATACGCCAACATTCGCCATGGCTTCACACTCCAGTTTCTTGTGATTTATCTTGTGGTTCGGAATCGGACATTTCCGTTTCCAAGCCTTCAAATTCGGATTCACCCGGTTGCGGCGGCATCGCACCATCCGCCTTTACCTGGTCGATTAATTCATCGGTCAGTACCAAACTGGCCTTAGTCATTTCATGGATCGCAGCAATCAATTCGAGGCCATCATCCAGCGCGATTGCAACGCCCTGATCGTCCTCGCGTTCGATCACGCCCTGAAACCGGCGGCGGCCTTCGACCGGCTGGGCCAGTTCAACCTTGGCGAGGTGACCAACCCAGCGACCAAAATCACCGGGCCGTGTCAGCGGGCGGTCAATGCCCGGGGTCGACACTTCAAGGCGGTAGGGATCATGGATCGGGTCTTCAGCTTCAAAAATCGGGGATAATTGCCGCGAAAAGGTTGCACAATCCTCGACATCCGTCGGGGCGCCGCCGGCTTTTTCGATCATGATCTGTAATAAAGGTCGCCGCCCGCCCATTATCCGGACGCGCACAATGTCTAGTCCCAACTCTTTAGCGAGCGGGCTGGCAAGACCAAGGATCCGGTCCTCTTGGGCAGACAATGATATCAATCAATCGACCTTCCGACGATTATACTCTGCAAATAAAAGCGGCGGCCCCGTTTCCGGAACCGCCGCCGATATATTACGACTTGGGCGTTCTGTACGCCGCTAAACCGCTTTTGTCTAGAGCAGTTTGAGGTCGACGGCCGAAGTCTTGTTACGACGCTCGTCATTGTACAGCTCATAAGAGACAGCCTGGTCATCTTCGAGTGCTGTCAGACCGGAGCGCTCTACTGCAGAAATATGCACGAACACGTCCTTGCCGCCTTCATCAGGAACAATAAAGCCGAAACCTTTTGTTGCGTTGAACCATTTCACTTTGCCGGTTGCCATTTGCAAACCCTTTCAAAAAAACTCGCGCTTTGACCTGCCCGATGCAGAGCTACGAGGCGTTCGATTACGGAGGGGTTGTCAATATTCGGCCACTCAGCAGCTGGGTCTTAAAACACAGACCCGCCGTATTCGATATTTTGTTAACACATATGTATCATACGAGGTCAAGAGATAGGGCACCGGATTCAGGTGCAGACAAAATCGAAAAAAACCGGTTCGATGTCGCCAAGCCGTTTCGTTTCATAACGGGTTTGAAAATGGTCGGCCGGGACTTGCCGCGCATCGGCACCATAGGGAACGACACGATCGAAGCGCGGGTGCCGGGAGAAATGGTCTTCGGCTTCCGCAGCATAATCGGCCACATCGGTGGCAAACCTGACCGTGCCGCCCGGACGCAGCACCCGGGCGAGCTGGTCGAGAAAGTCTGGCTGTACCAATCGCCGCTTATGGTGCTTCGCCTTTGGCCAAGGGTCTGGAAATAAAATAAAAATCCGATCAATGCAGGCCGGCTCAAAAGCATCAAGTAAGCTGCGAGCATCCTCATCCCAAAGTCGAATATTTCCCAGCTGGCGTGCCTCTATTGCCGTCAGGCATTTGGCGATGCCTTCGAAAAATACTTCGCTGGCAATGAGGCCGGCGTCAGGGTGCGCTGTCGCCTGGGCGACCGGATGCTCGCCACCGCCAAAGCCGATCTCGAGCCAAATTTTGCTGGCCCCCGGGAACATATCGGCCGGCTTGACCGGTTTATCTCCGACCGGCACGCGGATCCGTGGCAAAACAATATCGAGTAGTTGCTGCTGGCGATGCGACAAAGCCCGCCCGCCACGACGCCCATATGACTTCAACCGGCCTGCCGCGAGGTCGTGGCCGCCTGGAAATTTTTTCTGTTCCGTCATTATCGGTCTGCTCCGGTCAGCGCGACATCGCCTGCGACTTAGTCCACCGCCTGAGGCGCTAACCATGTATCCTCAACCAGATCAACCACATCACTCATAATCTCCGTGATCTGGAAATCTTTCGGCGTATAAACTCGCTTTACACCCATTTGCCGTAAAGCCTGCTCGTCCTCATAGGGTATGATCCCGCCGACCACTAATGGCACGTGATCCAGCCCCAATCGTCGCAG
>CBFHPC010000095.1:0-8702 GCA_965657655.1 Henriciella sp. | reverse complement strand
CAGAACCGAGGCGAGAAGACGGGTGTCGATATTACCGCCACACAGGATGAGCCCGACTTTGCGGCCCGAGAACCGGGCCGGATGCGCCAGCAGAGCAGCAAGTGATGCGGCACCCGCACCCTCGGCAATGGTTTTTTCAACATCAGCATAGAGCGTTATCGCGCGCTCTAAATGTTCTTCTTCCACCAGCACGATTTCATCGACCAGTTGCTCGACAATGGTCTTAGTGATCACACCCGGCTCCTTGACGGCGATGCCCTCGGCAATCGACGCACCGCCCGGCGGCGGCGCATAACCGTTTAACGCATTATGCATGCCGGAATACATCGAAGCCTGAACACCGACAATTTTGATATCCGGGTTCAGGGCTTTCGCGACAGTCGCCATGCCAGAGATTAAACCGCCGCCACCAATCGGGACAATCAGCGTGTCAAAATCATCTTGTTCGGCAAGCATTTCGAGCGCGACGGTACCCTGCCCGGCGATAATATCGACATCATCAAACGGATGTATCCAGACCAGCCCGTCACGTTCCTGCACATCCTGGGCAAACGATTTGGCCTCGTCAAATGTGTGTCCCTCGAGCAGCACGCGGGCCCCGAACGCCCGTGTATGCTCGACTTTGTTAAACGGGGTCGTCACCGGCATCGCGATTGTCACCGGTATCCCGAGCCGGCGGCCGTGATAGGCAACACCCTGCGCATGGTTTCCGGCCGACGCCGCGATTACGCCTCGCTGCTTCTCTTCATCCGACAGGCGCATCAGCTTGTTCAGCGCACCGCGCTCTTTGAAAGATGCCGTGAATTGCTGGTTGTCAAACTTGATCCAGACATTTGCGCCGGTGATCTCTGACAATGTCACTGACTTTCGAAGGGGCGTATTGACCACCTGACCTTCAAGTAGCTTCGACGCCTCGCGAACATCGTCAATAGTGAGTGGCATTTGCTTGGTCATGAACCAGTTCCTGCTAATAAAAAAACACTCCTAAGAGAGCGGCGGTAAAAATGGAACCTTTCCAACTGAAAAAGCCCGGACTATCAGCTAACAGATGTCTGCATCGAAAACCAAATATATCGCGGTTGGAACGATCCTCGGGGCCCATGGGGTGCGTGGAGACGTTCGGCTCAAAAGCTTCACGGCGGTCCCGGAAGCGATCTTCGATTTCGGCCCTTTGCTATCGGAAACCGGCCAGACCCTGGTAACGCCGCTCTCAATGCGGGCCGCGAAACAGACCTATATCGTCAAACCCCGGGAGCCCCGTTCAAAAGAGGAATGGGATGGCTTGAAAGGCAAAAAACTCTATGTGGCACGAGACCGTTTGCCGCCCGCCGAAACTGATGAATTTTATGTTGAGGATCTGACTGGCCTGCATGTTCGTGACCCACAGGGCGCGCATATCGGCTATATTCGAGCGGTGCTCGACCATGGCGCCGGCGATCTTCTGGAGGTTGAGTGCAACGATGACGGCACCCGTATTCTGGTCCCGTTTACGATGCAGGACATCCCCGAAATCAACATCCCGGAAGGATGGCTCTGCCTCGCTGATATATCACTCTGGCGGGATTAGCGCCCTGATAATGCGATTTACCCTGCGAAGGCATCCTGCATAGAAGCCGCCTTGAGGAATTCGCTCAAACCCGCCATTGTCGAAGCGCCCGCTGCCACAGCAGCCGCGACGGTACGAAACGAACGGGCGGCATATTGCTGCGTCACCTGAGCATAGGGCTGACCGCCAATCGAGATTTCGATGCGATCATGCTTGGCCTCTGCGGCCGTCAGATTGGCCGCCGCCCACGGAAGATAGTTCACCGCAACCTCCTCACGGAAGAGCGGCAGCAAGGTGGTCTTCAGATCATCAAGTACGGCAAAAGGTCCATCGGCGACAGGCGCATCCATAGAACCGGCCCAGGCCACCACTGCAGGCGCATTCTCGGCCAGCCAGGCTGCGGGGGTCGGATCCTGAAGCAATTGCGCGATCTGCCCTGAAAATGCGAAATCCGCGACAGAAGGCCGCCCGCCAAATAAAAATTTATGGGCCTTTAAATGCGCTTCGAGATGACCAAATAAAGTCTCGAAACTACGTTTCAGAACCTTCTCATTTTTCTTTTCGATCCCGATCAACGGCAAGTATCCACGCATTTTTTTTGCGATTTCGTCCCGGGTTCTTTTCTTGGCGCGCGGCAGGTTACCCTGAAACAATTGCTCCATTGTCCGCTCGCCGGCCGCTTCGCGATCGGGCTTGCCGCCCCAGCGATAGAAAAACATAAGCTTGCTAAGCCATTCATCCGCATAATCCTCAAGGACCAAAGCGAGGCTCGCCAACACCTTGTCCTCGGGCACGACATTCGGCTCGCTCAGATCGCTCTCAAGCGTCGCCAGAATATGCGTTGAATCCTGACTAGCCGGGCGGTTAGGCGATAAGAGAAGCGGCAAACTTGGCACTGCTGCCTCGGCCTGAAACGCTTCTTCGGTTTCAGTGGACCGCGCAATCCATTCGAATTCGGCCCCCTTATACCTTAAAAAGGAGCGAACTTTCAAAGAATAGGGGGAGGTTTCAGCCCCAAATAAACGATAAGATGACATCGGCATCGCTCCTGATAGGTCGGTCGGTCATCTAAGGGATCAGGACCGAACTGCCAACCCCTCCAGCTCGTTTCCAATGCTTTGATGCTATTCGGTCACAAGCCGCCAGCGGCCGGAAGTATAAAATAACGGACTTGAAATTATTGTCCGGCGCGCTTCACTGTCGAAAAGGAGGAAATTATGAAAGCAGCGATTATGCGCCGACCCGGCGAACCCTTTTCGATTGAAGAGGTCGCTATCTCCAAACCAGGGCCACGTGAAGTCCTTGTCCGCGTTAAAGCGGCGGGGGTCTGTCATTCGGACGTTCATTTCTGGAGCGGGGCATTCCCGGTGGAAACACCGGTCATCCTCGGCCATGAAAGTGCCGGCATTGTTGAACAGGTCGGCAGCATGGTCAGCCATGTTAAACCGGGCGATCACGTTATATCGATCCTTTCGCCTTTTTGCGGCGTCTGCGAGCATTGCCTGACCGGTCACATGTCGGTCTGCCACACCGTCCATGGCGACGCGTTCCAGCGCGGTGAAGACGAACAGCCACGCCTGGCCCTAAACGGGGCCGGTATGAAGCAGTATCTACAGCTGTCATCCTTCGCAGAGCAAATGCTGGTCCACGAAAACACGCTTTGTAAAATCGATCCTGACATGCCGCTCGACCGGGCCTGTCTGATCGGGTGCGGCGTGATTACCGGCGTCGGATCAGTGTTTCACTCGGCAAAGGTCGAACCGGGATCGACCGTCGCCATAATCGGCTGTGGCGGGGTTGGCCTTTCGACGATTAACGGGGCGGCGATCGCCGGTGCCTCTCGGATCATTGCAATTGATCTGGCTGACGAAAAGCTCGATATGGCCCGGACCTTTGGCGCCACCCATACCGTCAATCCCAAAAACGGAGATCCGGTTGAACAGGTGAAGGAGCTCACCGATGGCGGCGTTCACTACGCATTCGAGGCTATTGGCCTTAAAGAGACCGCGGAACAGGCCGTTGCAATGCTCCGCCCGCGCGGGGTCGCAACAATTATCGGCATGATCTCACCGGGCGTAAATATCGAAGTACCGGGCATCGGACTCATGGTGCAGGAGAAACGGCTTCAGGGGGCGATTATGGGCTCGAACCGGTTTCGAATTGACTTCCCGCGGCTGATCGATCTGTACATGCAAGACCGTCTCAAACTCGATGATCTGATATCCGACCGGATCAAGCTCGACGGACTGACACAGGCCATGCAAAATCTGCTTGATAATAAAGCTTCGGTTGCCAGACAGGTGATCATGTTCGACTAGCGCCACGCTGCATCCTGTCGACGGAAATTGACCCAATTGTTGGGATGTCATACCGACAGAGCATCGACCAGCCGTCGGTAGAACAAGTCCGGAGTTCGCCTTGACCAAGCCAAAGATTATTCTCGCCTATTGCGACAAGCTGTTTACGCCCTCGGAAAGCTTTATTCCACGTGGCTATAGCGCGTTTCGCGATCTCAAGCCGGTCTATATCGGCCATGATCTGAACGGGCCGGTGCCAGACGGCGCCGACTATATCGAGCTTGGCAAACTACACGGCCCGATGGGCACTGTCGGCTTCAAGCAGTTCGGTCATGTTTCGGCCGCGTTGCGCCAGCGCCTGAGCGATCTCGCGCCTGTCGCGATCCATGCCAGTTTTGGCAAGGCGGGCGCTTACGCCCTGCCTCTTGCAAAGGCGTTAAACCTGCCACTCGCCATCACTTATTATGGTGGCGATGCAACCAAAACATCGAATACCAAAAACTCGTTTTTCAGGGTCTATAATCGCCGCCGCTCGCGCCTGTGGCAGAGCGCAGATCTGATTTTGCCATGCAGCGATTTCATCCGCCGGGAATTGCTGGCAAAAGGTGCGCCCGCAGATAAAATGATCGTGCATCACAATACTGCTGATCCCGATACGTTCGGGCCAGGACCGAAATCGAACCTGATGGTATTTGCCGGGCGGTGGACGGAGAAAAAGGGTATTGATACGCTGATTAGCGCGCTGGCCAGTCTGAAGGAAGAGCTGGCCGGCTGGACCGTCCGCCTGATCGGTGACGGCGCCCTGAAACCCGCTTTAATGACCGAACTCGACGCGGCCGGAATTGAATGCGAACTGCCTGGCTGGGTACCAGCCGACAGAATGCCGGAACATTGGGCCGCCGCCAAAATCGCCTGTATCCCGTCAAAGCGGGCCAGCTCCGGTGACGCCGAAGGCCTACCACTCGTTTGCATCGAAGCTATGCTGTCAGGCTGCGCACTTGCTGCCACCCGACATGCCGGCATCCCCGAATGCGTTAGAGATGGCGAGACCGGCTATTTGGTCGATGAAGGTGACGCCGCCGCCCTGACCGAACGGCTGCGTCAATTATTGACGAATCCGGAGAAAACCGCCGCGATGGGCGAAGCAGGCCGGGCCCTGGCACTCTCGGCATTCAATTTGCAAACGCAAAGCGCCAAACTCGAATCCTATTTGCTTGATCTCGCCGCGCGCTGCGCAGCGACGCCATAGCAGCAATCTCGACCTGACCAGCCATCACCACGCTGGACGATGCCGACACCGGTATCAATATTGGTGATCGGGAACCCGCCTAGGCCGCCGACTGATCCTTGCCCAGAAGCCGCGGCGACCCGCCCTTCGGTGTGTCATGATCAATCTGAATTTTACGCGGCTTTTTCGTCTCCGGCAGTTCTCTGAAAAGCTCGATCCGCAACAGACCGTTTCGCAAGGCCGCACCGGTTACAATTACGTGGTCAGCCAGTTGAAAGCGCCGCAAAAAGCCACGTTCCGCAATACCGCGGTGCAGAAAATCTCTGGTCTCGGAATCCTCGCTGGACGGTTTACGACCGGCGACCGTCAGAACGTCATCCTTTGTCTCAATATCAAGATCTTCGATACCAAAACCGGCAACTGCGATTTCAATCGCAAAATCATCATCACCGATGCGCTCGATATTGTAGGGAGGATAGCCCTGCGCGCCATCCAGACGGGCCGCACTGTCAATCATGCTGGCCATGCGGTCAAAGCCGACCATTGTGCGATACAGAGGGGTAAGGTCAATCATACTCATTCTTCAGTCCTTCTCTAGCAACTGAGCCTGCAGATCTTGTCAGCAAGCGTTTCTGTAAAAAGAAACCCAATCACCCAGCCCAAGGATTGGCTCTGGTGGATTTCCATTTGGCAACCTGCTAGGCAGCGAAGCCATAAATGTTATGTGTGGTTCGTATGGCCCGGATTCAAGATCTCGATAAGGAGACGTTATGACCTCATTCTTCAAAGCAATATCAGCTAGCCTGATCATGTTAACAGCCTGCTCTGCGGCTGAGGACGACGCACCGGTGACGGTCGACTGGTCGGCGGCAACTATTGAAGACGCCGTTGCCTCGGAATTCCGCACGATCGAAGAAAAAAGCCGGGACATGTGGCGGCATCCTGCCGAAACACTGAATTTTTTCGACATCCAGCCATCAGATACGGTTGTCGAAATATGGCCCGGCGGCGGCTGGTACAGCAACATTCTTGTGCCATATCTGGCGAGCGGAAACGGCCGTCTGATTGCCGCACATTGGGATATTGAAAGTTTCGAAGGCGAACGACGCGAACGATTTGAGCAGGTCATCTCTGATTATGTCTCTCACTATGACGCCACGACCAGCCTAAGCGGAACCGTAATATTATCGACATTCTCGGCAACGACCGGCGCTCTGGCCGAGCCAAACAGCGTCGACGCAGTTCTGACGTTCCGCAATTTGCACAATTGGATGGCGGGCGATTTTGCAGCGAAGTTTTTTAATGATGCCTATGCGGCTTTACGCCCGGGCGGGGTTCTCGGCATTGTCGAACATCGTCTGCCATCCAGCGAAGAACAAAACCCGCGGGCAGTCTCGGGCTATGTCCATGAGGATTTTGTCAGAAGCCTGGCCGCAGCAGCCGGTTTCGAAGCTGCCGGAGAGAGCGAAATTAATGCAAACCCGGATGATACCGCCGACCACCCGTTCGGGGTGTGGACACTCCCACCGGTATCGCGCAGCTCGGACCGCAGCGGTAACACACCAGACGGATTTGTTCCGGCCCTGTATCTGGCGATTGGCGAAAGCGACCGGATGACAATGAAATTCATCAAACCGGTAGCCGCTGTGGCGGAAGAAGACACCGCCGCCACGGAAGACAATAGCTCGACCTCGCAAGACGTTAGCGCAGCGCCGGCAGACTAGTCTGCACCGACGGCAATAGCAGGCGAGCCATGATCGCGTCACGATCGGTCGTCACGGCCTTTCGACACTGTCGTCACTGCCGATAGATATCGCGCGCACCATGTCACGAACCTGTCGCATCGACGACGTCTGGCTAGCACACCCGGCTCGCAATATCGCGGCGATCCCCGGCATCGGCGGATATAGCCGCCTCAGGCGCTGACCATGCCGGACCGGTTTAGGCCGCGACCCGGCTAATCCGGCTGGTCGCGTGGCGCGCTCGGCCAGCTAGTCCAGCCAGTCCGGCATATTTTCCAGCATGACCATCTCGTCAAAGCTCGGCCGGCGTCTGATCACATCAAACTGATCATCTTTTATCAACACTTCCGGGACCAGTGGCCGGGCATTATACTGATTGGCCAGAACCGCCCCAGAGGCACCGGCTGACATGATCGCAATCTTCTGCCCCGAGCCCAACTGGGGCAGCACCGCTTTCGTCGAAAATTTATCCGTCGACTCGCAGATCGGTCCGACGACATCATAAGTCAGGCGCGGTGTATTTTCCGACGCTTGCTGCAATGGCATAATCTCGTGATGCGCCTGATACAGGGCCGGGCGCATCAAATCATTCATCCCCGCATCGACAATCAGAAATGTCCGGTCGGGCGCTGGTTTTTCGTACAAAACTTCAGACACCAGTATCCCGGCATTTCCGGCAATCACCCTGCCAGGCTCGAGAATTACCTGTAATCCCAGGCCATCGGTGACCGATCTAATCATATCCGCATAGGCTTTTGGCGACGCCGGCGCGTCCTCGTCCTTATACGGAATACCAAGACCGCCACCAAGATCGATCCGGCTCAGCCTATGGCCCTGCGCCTGCAGATCGCGAACCATGCCAACAACTTTTTCAAACGCAAGCTTCATCGGTTCCAATGCGTCGATCTGTGAACCGATATGGACATCGACGCCAACTGCCTCGACCCCCGGCATCGACCGCATTGTCTCATACAAACCTGCTGCCTCCGACCATGGCACACCGAATTTATCACCGGACTTGCCGGTCGAAATATTTGGGTGGCCGCCCGCAGCAACGTCAGGATTTACGCGCAATGCAACCGGTGCAACCATATTCAAGTCCTGACCGACCGCCGACAATGCGGACAGTTCAGCGGCACTCTCGACATTAAACTGGTGAATCCCGACATTTAGCGCCAAAGCCATCTCATCGCGGGTTTTGCCAACCCCGGAAAAAACGATCCGGTCGGCCGGAATGCCAGCCCGCAAGGCGCGCTCCAGCTCACCGCCACTTACAACATCGGCCCCGCAGCCCTGACTGGCCAGTGTTTTCAGTACCGCCAGATTACCGTTCGCCTTTACGGAGAAGGCAATCAGACAATCCATACCCACAAATGCATCGGCAATAACATTTGCATGACGACACAGCGTGGCCGACGAATAGGCGTAAAACGGCGTGCCGACGGCCTCGGCAACAGCCTGCAGGTCAACCCCTTCACAATGAAGCTGGCCGTCTCGATAATCAAAATGGTGCATATTTTATAACTCGATCAGCTGGGGCCGAAACTGCCCATGCTCTCCTCGAAGACATCCTGCCCTGGTGCTGGTTTAGGTATTTCGCCACCAAGAGAGTTTAAATAAATCCTGTTCTGGTCGACGGTCGCAACCGAATAGGCAACCGCCAGATCAACCGGAACACTCGCTTCTGCCGTCGGGGGAACGGAAAATATTGGCGGTGGACGCTCAAGCTCCCCTCGCAGACCGCAGCCAGACAAGGCGGCAAGACCGGATGAAAAAAGTACAGCTTTAAATAGTATTTTCGTCATTTGGGCACCATGTTCAGTCGAATTTTCCATTGCTCTATCTGTTCAACCACACGCAGCGGCGAGGTGCCACCGAAACTTTGTCTC
>CBFHPC010000094.1:0-8743 GCA_965657655.1 Henriciella sp. | reverse complement strand
CATACCGATAACAGTACCAAGCAGACCCAGCAGCGGCGCAACCGCAGCCAAGACTTTGATAACATCGTTGAAGCGCTCGATTTTTGGCGATTCACGCAGGATCTGTTCGTCCAATTTCAGCTCGAGAGCCTCAAGGTCAGCGCCTTTATTGGTTTCATAGGCTTCAAGCACACGCGCCAGAGGGTTGCCAGTGCCGGCCTTTTTGGACTTGGCAGTCCGCGCCATTGCACCACCCATCAGGAAGAGTGTGAAGATCTTGAAGACAGCGAAGACCAGACCGACAGCAAGCAGGGTCAGGATAACGGCACCAACAGCACCACCCTGGCCAATACGTTCCTGCAAAGACGGCTTCTCGCCCTCGATCGCAAACAGGTCACCCTTACTTGGATCGAACGGCACGATGATGGTTGCGCCTTCATCAGCACGGATCAGCGAACGCATCGAGCTGCGGAATTTGCCGCTCGGCTGCGCCTTCAGAACCCGAACATAAGGTGTGCTTGTATTGTCGGAGATAACTTCGACAAAACGGGCACCGTCAGATGTCGCAGCCGTAAATACACCTACCCGTGTCAATTCGACGTCAAGCGTTTCGCCATTTGAGCCAGCGCCCGCAACAGGCGCGGTGAAGCTGGTGACTTCCGACTGAGCGATCATTTCCCGCAGAATTGATTTCGGCAGTGAATCAAGATCGCGCCGGGTTGGCAACGTCCGTGCCTGCGCCACTTCCGACAGCTTCTCAGTCCGACCAGGGTACTGGAAGTTCGACAGAGACGAGTTGATGATTGGCATTGTTTCGCCGGCAGCAGTCCGGAATTGACCGAGAAGCTCGCCGAAATCACCGGCCTGCTCGTTCAGCTCGGCCGATAGTTCAGCCAGTCTGTTTTCGTTCGCTTCGAAACGTGAATTCAGCCGTGCACCGCGCGCCTCGGCAGCACGAAGTTCGGAACGTGCCGATGCCATGGCGCTAGCTTGTGCATTACGCTCACGCTGGAACTGGGCAACGCGCTCGCGACCCTCAGCGTCAAGCTGGTTTGAATCCGCCTCAACGCGGCGAAGAACTTCTGAAAGCGAAGACACTTGTGCCGACGCCGGGAGAGAAAGAGCAATCGATCCGGCAGCGACAATAGCTGCTCCGAAAGCTCTGAAAGAATTAGTCTTCTTAAACATTTTAAAACCTTTCACGATCTTTCGTTAATTACTGGACCGACAGCTTGGTCGCTGGAGCGTACATAACGCCAGGTGTGCTTTTACCCTGCGCCTGACGAATTGCCGCGGCAATCTCGTCCTTGAACGCACTGTCAACATCGACCCATTCTCCGGTTTCGCGATCGAAACGGCTGCCATGACGGCGGTCAGGCGACAGATAGACGAGCGCGACCCGGCCATACAGGAACATGTCGACTTTAACGGTTTCGCCGTCGATGATCACGTCTTCTGGCCATGTCTGAACGGTCCGGCCATATTCCATTTCTGTCTTATAGGCCTCGATGATCAGACGATATTGCTCAACGATCGGCACGTCAGCACTTTCCATCGCCGTTTTAAGCAGCTCAATGCGCTCCATGCGGTCTTCAATTTTGAACGGCAGGTCTGCTCTTACAAAATTCTCGAGATCGGAAACCATGTCACGAAGCATCGGCACAGTTTGCGCCGTAATCTCGTCGACCCGACTAAGCTGGTCGATGAGCGATTCTTCTTCGCGCTCTTGCGACTCAATCACCTTTTCCTGCTGGCGAACATATAGTTCGGCGGCTTGTTTACGTTGCAGCAGGGTCCGGAATTCGGAAACCATATCTGAACGCTCATCATCAAGCTGATTGATCCGGATTTGAACCTGCTCCGCGCGGCGGGTAGCTTGCTCTCCAGTATTAATTGCGCGACCAAGCTGGCTTTGTGCCAGGGCTGGAAGCGTCAGGCTGCCAATGATTGCGGCGGCTAAGGCTCCGCGAGCCGGTGTCAGAACTCTCGACATTAAGTCTGCCTCTCACTCTTCGAATGAAGCGCCGACTTAACTGTCGACGCGAAAATACTTTACAACAGAATGCCTCGTGCACCCCGTCATCTTCATTATAACTGGCCACACAAATGCCAGCTTGAGTTTAAGACGTGTTTCAAAGCAAAACCGTCTATGTCCGGGGCGTTTCTCACCCTCTCATTTTCACCGACGCGGAGACAGCAACGCGTCTGCTTCGTTTAGCTCACTAGGTGTGCAAAAAGCTGTATGTCATGTCAAATGATCATACCGTAAGAATCGTTTTATCGTTGATAAAAATAACATCAATCGCCGATTTCAGCGTAAATGTTATCGATCTTCCTTTTCCTGCCCCTTTATTTCGCGGCGATGCCTGCCGGAAAACCCCCACCATTTGCAGCTTTATGACTAGCTGTTCTCAGACAGGGTAAACTAAATTTTGGCTGGGGTGCCAGGATTCGAACCTGGGAATGGCGATACCAAAAACCGCTGCCTTACCACTTGGCGACACCCCAATTGAGCCGGCGACATAGCCTTTCAATTAACACCATGCAACACCCTAAATACAATTGCCGCAGCAAGTGGGGTCTCCGACCGGACGAGGCCGCTAAAACCGCAGCGATCTTTTTCCAGGGAATGTAAAGAAATCATTTGGCGATAATACACCCTCGACCCATATAAAAATCCGAAGAATAAGAATGGATTCGATATAATGAAGTTGTTTTTAAGCGCTTTCCTGGGAACGATTATCGGGCTTATTGCCGGCGCTTTAATCCTTGTTGGTCTGACAATGACCGTTATTGGTAGCGTGATTGATCAAACCAGCGCACAGCCGGACCAGCCGGACATCATGGTTCTCGAGCTCGATATGCGCGACCGACTGTCCGATCAGGCGCCCAAAGCCGGGCTCGAAGCTGCGTTTGGCGGCGGGACCGGCTTTATCGACACCATTATCAATATTCAGCGGGCCGCAGCCGACGACCGCGTCAAAGGTATATTTATCCGTGCAAGCGAGATGGGTGTAGGCTCAGCGCGGGCTGAGGAATACCGGGACGTTTTACGAGCTTTCAAGCGCAGCGGTAAATTTGTAATAACCCATTCACAGGGGGCGTTTATCGGCGGGCCGTCATCTTTGCGGTCAATATCGATGTCAGACGAAATCTGGATTCAACCGGGCAGCGATGTCATTGCCACGGGAATCGGTTTTGAAACGCTGTTCCTCGGCAATTTAATGAAGCGATTGTCGATCTCGCCGGATTTTGTGTCGCTGTATGAATTTAAAACGGCGCCAAATAATCTCCGTGAAACGGATTATACCGAAGCCCATCGCGAATCACTTACGAGTATCGCGACGGAATTATGGGCTATGACCGTTGCGAGTGTTGCGGAAGACCGCTTGCTGGATCAGGCAATGGTTCGCACCATCCTCGAATCAGGGCCGCTGGGTTCGCAACAATTATTGCAAGCCGGGCTGGCCGATGTCGAAGGCTGGCCAGAAGATGCGCGTGACGCCGCTTTGACCCGCGCAGGGCCGAATAGCCGCATACTGAATATACGAGATTATGCGCCGCGGCGTCTGCCGGCCTCGAGCCCGGCGGTCGCAATTGTCGGCGGCCGCGGCAACATTATAACGGGCGGCTCAAACGATACATTGCTACAGGCGGGGTCAGCTTTTGCGTCTGATTCGATAAGCCGGGCGCTTTTCGAGGCCGCTGAGAATGAACGGGTAGAGGCAATCGTTTTCCGGGTTGATTCCGGTGGTGGGTCACCAACCGGCTCGGACCAGATCTGGCGCGCGATCGAGCGGATACAGGCCGAGTATAAAAAGCCGGTCATTATCTCGATGGGGTCGGTCGCTGCTTCGGGGGGCTATTATGTTGCGATGGGAGCGGACTGGATCGTCGCGAATCCGTCTACCATAACCGGATCGATCGGAATTACCGGTGGCAAGATAGCCGTTTCGGAAGGCTTGTCCCGCCTCGGTGTTGATGCCCGCACAATTACAGTTGGCGGTGATTTCACGACGGCTTTTATGTCGAGCGAGCGTTTCACACCGAGCCAGCGGCAGGCTGTCGAAGACATGCTCGGGCGGGGATATGATCGATTTGTCGAACTCGTAGCTGATGGCCGGAATATGGATGCTAATCAGATCGACCGTGCGGCGCGTGGGCGGATATGGAGCGGTCGGGCAGCCTTGGAGATTGGTCTCGTAGATGAATTGGGCGGCATTCTGGAAGCTATCGAGACGGCAAAGCGGCTTGCCGGTCTGCCAGACGGTCAGGATGTAACTTTGATACAGTATCCGCAGTCGATCGGCGTGTTCGGACTGCCCACGGGCGGCAGCGCGAGTGTCGCCGCTCAGATCTCGAATATTGTTGGTGTGATAGGTTATTTTAGCAATGCGGACGTGCGGGATGTGCTCGAGGCATATCGCACAACCTCGTCAATGCCGGTGCAAGCGCGGATGCAACCGGTAAATGAACAATAACGGAGCCGGCACAAGGCGCCAATTATCTGGCTTGAATGGCCCGCATTCCTGCCAGCGGTTGTCTTTAGATGGTTGTCCGATTAATCGGACGCTCCATGTTCCATCGAACCGGTAGTCGTATTTATGCCGGCGGCCTTTATGACTGCAATTTAGGACATAATTTTATGCAACAGAAACGCATCCATACTTCTGACAGCGCAGTAACGATGAGTGATGTCAGGTATGAAGTCGACCGGCTTGATAGCGAACTTGTTAAATTACTGGCCGAGCGCCAATCCTTCATGCGCGCAGCGGCAAGGATTAAGGGGCAGCGCCATAAGGTACACGATCGCGAGCGTATTGAAGATGTCGTTTCGAAAGTCTTAGATCATGCCGCCAATGCCGGCCTATCATCCAGCATTGCCGAGCCCGTCTGGCGGACTTTGATCGATCGTTGCATCGCCTACGAATTCGAGGCATTTGACGAACTGACCGCCGGTAAAGACTAGGTCGGTAAGTCACCGTCCTGATAATCGTGCTGCATTTAGCCCGGCATCGCCCATCGCGATCCAGAGTTGCAAGCTTCTGATCTGGTGGCGCGTAACCGACTAGATGTTCAACCTGCCATCAATAAGCTGCTGCACGACTTCGGGCTCTGCAAGGGTTGATGTGTCACCTAGAGAGTCAGACTCATTCTCCGCGATTTTTCGGGAGTGCCGGTGATATCTGAATGATATCTGGCGTCGCTATCGGACCTATCTCTTTTCTGACGTGATTTTTTAAATCAGCTGCGAGCTCAACATTTGTCGCGGCATCTGACTCATAATCCGACCGGATAAGGACATAGGCATATATAGCCTGCCCTTTAATATCATGCGAATATCCCACGACGGCCGCTTCGGCGACAGCCGGGTGAGATACTAAAGCGCTTTCGACCTCCGCCGTTCCCATCCGGTGTCCCGACACATTGATAACATCGTCGACCCGACCCGTAATCCAATAATACCCGTCTTCGTCACGGCGGCATCCATCGCCGGTGAAATATTTACCAGGATAAGTGGCAAAATAGGTGTCGAAAAACCGCTGATGGTCGCCATATACGGTTCGCATCTGGCCAGGCCAGCTATCGGTGATAACAAGATTACCTTCAGCAGCACCATCAAGCACGAGGCCATCGGCATCTAAGAGTTCGGGCCGAACGCCAAAGAAAGGAAACGAGGCCGAGCCAGGCTTCATGTCGACACTGCCCGGCAATGGGACGATCATTGCAGCACCTGTTTCAGTTTGCCACCACGTATCAACTATCGGACAGCGTCCCTCCCCAACTGTATGGAAATACCACTCCCATGCTTCTGGGTTGATAGGTTCGCCGACCGTACCAAGCAGTCGGATACTGGCCCGCGACGTTGCATTCACATAGTCTTCGCCTTCACGCATCAAGGCCCGGATCGCGGTTGGCGCCGTATAGAAGATGGAAACCTTATGACGATCGCAGACTTGCCAGAACCGGCTCGCATCAGGGTAAGTCGGGATCCCCTCGAACATTAATGTCGTGGCGCCATTGGCGAGGGGCCCGTAAACGATGTAGCTGTGGCCTGTCACCCAGCCAACATCGGCGGCACACCAGTAAACATCGTCTTCTTTCAGATCGAAAACATATTCATGCGTCATCGAAGCCCAGACCAGATAGCCGCCAGTGGTGTGAACAACCCCTTTGGGTTTGCCGGTGGATCCTGATGTGTAAAGAATAAATAACGGGTCTTCGGCATTCATCGGTTCGGGCGGACAGTCATCATTGACCGTTTTGGCGGCGTCTTCGAGCCATATATCACGCCCGGATTGCATGCTGATATCTGCGCCGGTTCGCCGGATAATAATCATTGTCTCAACCGCGCCGTCTGCGATGTCACAGGCCTTGTCGGCATTATCCTTGAGCGGAACAATGCGACCGCCACGCAATCCTTCATCGGCGGTTATCAAGACGCTTGACTCGCAGTCAAGGAGTCGGCCGGCCAGCGCTTCTGGCGAGAAGCCGCCAAATACAACCGAATGAATGGCGCCAATCCGGGCGCAAGCCAGCATTGCGATGGCCGCTTCGGGGATCATTGGCATATAAATTGTCACCCGATCACCTTTGTCCACATTCCTGCTTTTAAGCACATTCGCAAATCGGCAAACGGCTTTGTGGAGGTCGCTATAGGTATAGGTGAACTGGTCCGAGTGATCGTCACCCTCCCAGATTATAGCTGGCTTATCTCCCCGGATGGCCAAATGACGATCGATACAATTTTCGGTGACATTCAGAACGCCGTCCTCGAACCATTTTATCCGGAAATCATCCTTGTCAAAACAGGTGTTTTTAACGGTCTGGTAAGGTGTGATCCAGTTCAGTCTCTGCCCATGATATCCCCAGAACGCCTCGGAATTTGCAATCGAATTTAGATACATCTGGCGGTAGCGCTGTGGGTTAAGATTGGCCTTGTCCTGAAACGTTGCCGGGACTTGATAGGCCGTCGCCTGATTTTTTCCGTTCGCTATATCTTCAGCCATGTCGGGTCCTCGTGAATTGATCAGCCTGACAATAGCTTATCTGTATCACTGTGCAATCACTACCCCGACACTATAGCATCAGCCTGTAAATCTCGTATAAGCGAGCGATGACGTCTTTTGGGTTCTATTTGTATCGTACGCTGACATATTTGCTGAGCCCATGGCTCGGTATAATTATGCGCCGCCGCGTAAGGGTGGGTAAAGAAACCTCCGAGCGTCTCCCCCAGCGCTGGGCGCGCTATGATCGGGACCGACCGGACGGCCGCCTCGTCTGGCTGCATGCTGCGAGTGTTGGCGAAAGCTTAGTCCAGATCACTGTGGCCCGGAGTTTGGTGACAAAGTATCCCGATACGTCTTTCATTTTCACCTGTCAGACCCTGACAGCCGCGCAACGTATCCGCGCGGAGCTCGATCAGACCTCGGCCGCCAATCTGCAATCGGCAATCCAGCTAATGGCGCCGATCGATACCCCAGCGATCGCGCAGCGTTTTATCCGGTATTGGCGCCCTGATTTGAGTATATTTGCCGAAAGTGAAGTCTGGCCGAACCTGCTGTTTGAACTCGACAGGATGTCTTTGCCGGTCGCGCTCATCAATGCCAGGATGACACAGGGCAGCCTCGCGGGATGGCGGCGCTGGCCCGCTTTGTCGCATTGGCTATTCTCTCGCTTTTCGCTGATTATGGCGAGCGATGATCAGACAGCCTCAGGCCTATCGGCACTGCGCCGCGCGCCCGTCAATCGAGTCGGGAACCTTAAATCAGCGATCCCGCCACCGGCCGCCAACCCAGAGGAACTAGACCGCTGGCAGACCTATTTCGCGGGGCGAGAGGTTATACTGGCGGCCTCGACCCATCCCGGAGAGGAAGATTTTCTAACTGAGATATTAACAACGCTGGACCCGCGGCCTTTTTTAATCATCGCCCCCCGCCATCCCGAACGCGGAATGGAGATTAGCCAGTCACTGAGATTGCGGTCATTCAAGGTTTGTCAGCTAAGCCAGGATGAACAGCCCGCTGGCGATACCGATATTCTGGTTGCCGATACGATTGGTGATATGGGATTATGGTACCGGATCGCCGGAACAGTTTATCTTGGGGGGGCGCACCGTCCCGATATTGGCGGTCATAACCCGCTCGAGGCGATCCGGCTCGGGCGGCCGGTTCTGACCGGACCGCATATGTTTAATTTCCGTGATATGATGGCCGATCTGCAGGCGCGTGGCGTGATTACAATCGTCAGCAATCGTGAGGAGTTCGAAGCACATTACCCTGCGCCGCCGCCCGCACAGAGCCTGTTAGAGGCGTTGGCCGATGAATCGAACAAACCGCTTGAAGCCACTCTGGCTGCACTTGGCACATTGCTTGACGCTCGACAGGAATAATTATGCGCGAACCTCGTTTCTGGGCGGCTGGCCTTGACCCTTCATCACGCG
Organism: Henriciella sp.; assembly: GCA_965657655.1. Classification (GTDB taxonomy): domain Bacteria; phylum Pseudomonadota; class Alphaproteobacteria; order Caulobacterales; family Hyphomonadaceae; genus Henriciella. The sequence continues at coordinate 321 of CBFHPC010000094.1, read as the reverse complement.
AATCTGCCCCATTATTGCGAGCTTTGCTGACGCCATTGGCCTGCATCTATCAACAGGTTACAGCCCGTCGGATCCGGCGTACGGAGTCCCGAAAACTATCAGCATTTGTCATTTGCGTCGGGAATTTGACGGCCGGCGGAGTTGGTAAAAGCCCGGTTGTTAAGACCCTCCGGGCGAGAATAGCCGAACAAACCGGATCCCGTGTCGCCAGTCTGTCACGCGGTTATGGCGGGCGTCTGCAAGGCCCGGTAAAAGTTGATCCGGATGTACATTCTGCCGGCGATGTCGGAGATGAGCCTTTGATGCTGGCTGCCAGCGGCG
>CBFHPC010000093.1:0-8754 GCA_965657655.1 Henriciella sp. | reverse complement strand
GTTGCTGAATCAATAACACCGCCGGATAGATCACCGATCCCCTGATCATACTGAAATACTGCCGTTTCACCGAACGCCGTGAACCAGACAACGCAGATTGCAAATGGTGCAAAAAGGACCACCGAAAAATACTCCCGAACCGTCCGGCCGCGCGAAATCCGCGCAATAAACATACCGACAAAAGGTGACCACGAGATCCACCAGGCCCAATAGAAAATCGTCCAGTCGTGGAACCATGCAATATCATCGCGATTAACCCAGCTGGTTAAAGCCGGCGTATCCTGCAGGTAAGCCAGTAGATTCTCGCCCATTCCGTTGAAAATCAACAGGGTTGGCCCGGTTATGACGACAAAGACCAGCAATCCGAACGCGACCACCATGTTTACATTGCTCAACAGCTTCACGCCGCCATCCATGCCACGGGCAACAGACATAACAGCAAGCGCCGTCATGGTTGCGATAAACGTAATCTGCGCCCCGATACTGGGCTCGAAATCGAACATATAGCCTAAGCCGCTCGCCGCCTGTGTCGCACCCAGACCAATTGTGGTTGCCAGGCCGAAAATCGTTGAGACCACCGCGAAGAGGTCGATAACATGGCCTGGCCATCCCCAGACCCGCTCACCGAAAATCGGATAGAAGGCCGACCTAATCGACAGCGGCAGCCCTTTATTATGAGCGAAAAAGCCCAGCGCCAGACCGACGATCGCATAGATCGCCCAGGGTGACAGGCCCCAATGGAAAAGCGTTGCGCTAAATGCCAGCCGTGCAGCTTCCGGCGTAGCTGGCTCGACCCCCAGAGGTGTCCCGAACCAGTCTGTATAATATGCCAGAGGTTCAGCCGCACCCCAGAACATAAACCCGATGCCGACGCCGGCCGCAAACAACATGGAAACCCAGGATAAAAGCTTGAATTCGGGCTTTGCATCCTGCCCCCCGAGGCGAATCCGGCCAAGCGGCGAGACCGCCAGCCCGACGCAAAAAACGCTAACAATCACCGGGGTCGCCGCGAACAACCAGTCGAATGACTGCAATGTATTAGCCTTCGCTGATGCCAGCGCCTCGCCGGCCTCCTGCGGAAACATCAGGGTTAGGCCCGAAAACAGCAAAACGAGCGTTGCGGCGAGGAAAAACACCGGATTGTGAACATCCAGACCAAGCACCTCAATATTGTCCTGCCCGACCTCATAATCGGTGCCATATTCTGTTTCTTGCTCTGAATTTTGTTCCGTGTTCGTCATATTGTCCAAATTTTCCCACCTAAGATAAAGATGATTTGCCCGAAATAACTCGATCTTCAAAGCATTTTACTCAGCTTTTTTTACATTCCCTTACGGAAGCCAGCTTTACGAATGTGATGAATTTGACACAGTCATGAGACGCTTGACGATAGAGCGCTACTATAATGCCGGAAAACTCTTTCCATCATCTAAATATTCGTTAGTCGTACGATCCTGTGTCGCAGAATCGCTCTGGCTAGGGTTTGCAATGATGTGGAAACGGCCTGGCGGCGGCTTTAGAAACCAAGGGAATTTCTCATGAATAAACTAATGAGTGGCGCGTCTTTGCTCGCCATAACCGGACTAATGAATGTTGGCGCCGCAGCGCAAGAGGTTGCAGCTGACGATGCCCGCAGACTTGAATCTGTTACGGTAACGGCGACCAAACGGGCTGAAAGCGCGCAATCTATCCCAGTTACGGTGAGCGCCATCGGAGAGGCTCAACTGGATGCTCTCGGCGTCAAGAACTTCTCGGATTATCTGGTTCAACTGCCAGGAGTTACTGCCGGCGGATCCGGCCCTGGGCAGAACACAATTTACATTCGCGGTCTGGCATCGACAACACCGAATCTGACGACTGCCGGCGTTGCCGGCCTGGCCCCGAACGTCGCATTTTATTTAGATGAGCAACCTTTATCCCAGCCCGGTCGTAATCTCGACGTCTATGCCGCTGACATCCAGCGCGTCGAAGTTCTGTCCGGCCCACAGGGTACGCTGTTTGGCGCCAGCTCGCAGGCTGGTACAGTTCGTCTCATCACGAACAAACCAGACCTCAACGGCTTTGATGCTTCGGTTAAGGCTTCGACATCATTCACCGACGGCGGCGATATGAGCAATAGCGTCGAAGCAATGATTAACATTCCGGTCAATGACAAGTTGGCCGTTCGGGCGGTTGTCTACTCCGATAATCAGGGCGGCTATATCGACAATGTTCAGGGCACCCGTAGCGCAGCTGATTCCGCTCGCTTCCGGACAGCCGGGACGGTTCGCGACAATGGCCTTCCCGTAAACTCAGACCGTGGCGGTCTGCAGGCCGGCGCCGACCTTTCGAATGTTAATTTCATTCTGTCAGACAATTCGGCCATCGCGAAAGACAATGTCAATGATACCGGCTATGCCGGCTTCCGTCTGGCCGCAGCTTATGAGTTCAATTCCGACTGGAACCTTCTTGTCTCGCATGCGCGTCAGGATGTGGATAGTGAAGGCGTTTTCTTTGCTGACCCGAATCTTGGCGATTACGAAATCGAGCGGTTCGCAGCCGACGATATCGAAGACAGCTTCGACAATACAAGCTGGACACTAGAAGGCCGTCTCGGCATGCTCGAAGCGCTTTATACCGGCGCATATACCGAGCGGACGACGGATCAGACGATCGATTATTCCGATTATCTGTTCGCCGGTCAGTATCTGCCATACTATATTTGTGACGGCTCTGTATCCTATCCTGGCGCGGGCGGTCCGACCGGCACATGTCAGGCCCCGACCTTGTTTGTCGACTCACAGACCACAACCAAAGTCGAAACCCACGAGCTTCGCTTCAATACACCAGAAGATGCGCCATTCCGTGCGACCTTTGGCGGTTTCTACAGCGATCTCGAACTGACTGAGCTAAATGATTTCACCTATCCGGGCTCCGAACTGGCAATCGCATTTAACAGCGTTGCCGGCTGGGGACCGAACTATCCGCTGACCAACACATCAGTCTCCGGCGTTGTCGGCAATGCTGGTGACGGTTATTTCAGCGATCCGGGTCCATTCCCGGAAGGCGTTATCTTCCGGAACGACATCCTGCGGACCGACAAGCAAAAAGGTCTGTTTGGTGAAGCGACATTTGATGTGTCCGAGCAGTTCTCGGTCACCGTTGGTGCGCGCTGGTATGATATTGAGGTTGATCTTGAAGGCTCGGCGAACAGCTCCTTCTCTAACTTCGGTCAAACCGAGGATGCCCAGGCATTCGGGACGAATATTTCAACCCAGTTTGCGCCGAACAATGCTAATGGCAATCCTGACAAGGCCACGGCCGACGGCATGATTTACAAACTAACCGGTAACTGGACGCCGTCAGAGAATGTGATGCTTTACGCAACGTATTCCGAAGGTTTCCGCCCGGGTCTGTTGAATCGTCCCGGCGGTGCAGCAGGACCAAACGGCTACACGGTTCCATTCGTTCTCGAAACCGACGAAGTTCAAAACTATGAACTTGGCTGGAAAACAGAGCTGTTTGATAATTCATTGCGGTTTAACGGATCGGCCTTCTTCGTAGAGATCGAGAATCTACAGACGACCATTCTGGATCCGGCCATCGTCAACCTGTTCTTCTCCGATAATGCGGCAAATGCCGAGATTAAAGGTATTGAAGGCGAGTTCACCTGGGTTCCGGAAGCTGTCGACGGTCTGACCGTCGCCGGTGCATTCTCGCTGCTTGATACCGAAATCACCGAAGTCCTGACGCCAACCAATGATGTTGTGCAGGGCGCGGACCTCGCATTCGCGCCATCATGGCAGGGTAATATCCGGGTCCGTTATGAGTGGCCGCTAGCACATGAAATCGATGGTTCGCCACTGACAGCTCACATCATGCCACAGCTTATTGTTTCCGATGATTCAATCAGCGACATCATCGAAATCAATAAAGCCGAGATTGATGGCTGGGCGACATTGAACACCTCATTGGGTGTCAGTGCCGACCAGTGGACGGCTGAAGTATTTGTGACCAATCTCACCAATGAGTATGCCGAGCTGAGCAACAATTTTGTCTTTGACCGCGCCCGGGTGACCCCGATGCGTCCACGGACAATCGGCGTTCGGGTCGGATACGACTTCTAGAGACGTCAAAACTAAGCTAGTCTGGCAGTGCCCGTATAATGCGGGCACTGCCAATTTTTTAGAAGCCAAGAAACTCATGCCAGCGACCAGCCCAGAACGAATAACCGAGGCTCAGCAAGCTTTGCAGCGTGGACAGTTCGACGTCGCCGACCAGCTTATTTCAAGCCTGCTAAAAGCGGCGCCGGACCAGCAGGACGTCCTCTATATGTCCGCAGTTTGCGCGCGTTATCTCGGCAAATATAGCGACGCCGAAAGCGCGCTCCAACGACTGAAAGAAATAGCGCCCGAATTTGGCCGGGCCTATCAGGAAGAAGGCTATCTGATGAAAGCCTCTGGTCGGCCTGATGACGCCATTACGGCATTTCAACTGGCAACCCGTTACAATCCGGCTCTTATCGCCGCCTGGAATACACTTTCTGAACTACAGGCATTAAAAGGCCAAACCACAGAGGCCGGTCAGACCAAAGCGCAGGCTGACCGCATGCAGGCCCTTCCCCCGCCGCTGCTAGCGGTGATAAACCACATCCATGAGGGACGGATATTGCGGGCCGAAGAAATCGCGCGTGCGTTTCTTCTGAAAAACCCGCAGCATATTGAAGGCATGAGACTGCTGGCTGATATTGGTAGCCGTCTCAGTGTTCATGAGGATGCGGAATTTCTTCTGGCAACCGCAATCGAACTGGACCCAGAGAATATTCAGTTACGGATTGATTATATTCAGGTCCTTAGAAAACGGCAGAAATTCGCGCTGGCACTTGCGCAGGCCGAGCGCCTACTTGAGCGCGATCCTGAAAGCCCGGTCTTCCAGTCGCTTTTCGCGATTGAGAGCATGCAGGCGGGAAATTATGACGCGGCCCTTTCGAATTTTGACAAGGTTCTGCAGAAATTACCCAATGATCCGATAACCCTGACCTCCCGGGGACACGCACTAAAGACCTATGGCCGGTCCGATGATGCGATCGCCTCCTACCAGAATGCAATTGCGACTGATCCGAAGCATGGCGATGCATGGTATGCGCTGGCAAATTTGAAAACCCATCGCTTTTCCGATGCGGATATCCAGGCCATGCAGGCGACCCAGACTAATGAACAGCTGTCTTTAATGTCCCGCATACATATCGCTTTTGCACTTGGCAAAGCGTTTGAAGACAATGACGCCTATGATCTGGCATTCGAAAATTACGCGCTGGGCAATCGGCTAAAAAAATCCCAGACGCGTTATACAAGTGCGCAGATGACCGCCGAGCTTGCAGCCCAAAAACAATATTGCACACGCGACCTGTTTACTAGCAAAGCTGGTCAGGGTCATAAGGCGGCCGACCCGATCTTTATCGTCGGCCTGCCGCGTGCTGGCTCGACCTTGCTGGAGCAGATATTATCGTCACATAGTCAGGTCGACGGAACCCTCGAGCTGCCAAACATCCTGTCACTCGCCCATCGTCTGCGCGGTCGGAATCTGCAGTCTGACAAACATCGCTATCCGCGCATTCTCAGCGAACTCAGCGCGGCGCAATTGGAAGAATTCGGCCAGAGCTATATCGATGGCACGATGATACACCGGCAGGGTGCGGCATTCTTCACAGACAAAATGCCGAACAATTTCCGGCATATTGGTCTCATCCACCTGATCCTGCCGAACGCAAAAATCATTGATGCCCGCCGTAACCCAATGGATTGTTGCTGGTCCGGATTTAAGCAGTTATTTGCAGAAGGGCAGGAATTTTCCTACGGGCTCGACGATATTGGGACATATTACAGAAACTATGTCGATATGATGGCGCACTGGCACAATGTTCTACCGGAGAATCGCATTTTGCATGTCCAGCATGAAGATGTTCTGGATGATCTCGAAGGCGAGGTTCGGCGTATTCTCGATTATTGCGGCTTGCCCTTCGAAGATGATTGTCTGAATTTTCACGAAAATAAACGCGCCGTCAGAACGGCGAGTTCAGAGCAAGTGCGGCGCCCCGTAAACAAAAGCGGCCTCGAGCAGTGGCGGCCATTCGAGGCTGACCTGCAACCCTTAAAAGATGCTCTCGGGCTGGAAACCCTTGCTTTCGAAAGGTCAAAATAATGTCAAAACGATCTGATGAAGCGCTGATCGCTTTACGACAAATACAGCGACGAACCGAACTGGCATCAAAACGACTTGCACAGACAGCTCACCTTACGCCGTCACAATTGCAGGTATTGCAGATCCTTGACGAAAAAGGCGAGACGCCAGCAGGTGAATTGTCGGAACTAACCCAGTTAAAGCAAGCAACCATTACCAGTCTGCTCGACAAGCTCGAACGTCGCGGCCTGGTCAATCGAAGGCGCTGCCAACTTGATCGCCGGCGTGTCTGGATCAAAATACAAGGCGACGGACTCGCCGCATTGGAGGCGGCCCCCGACTTGCTGCAGGATACGTTTTCGAATCGTTTTGCGAAACTGGCTGACTGGGAACAGTCCATGCTAGTCGCCGCCCTTGAGCGGGTCTCAAGCCTGATGAATGCCGAACGTCTGGATGCGGCACCGGTTCTGGATATCGGGGCTCTGGACGAAAAACCGACCTGAGATCAGCTTGCCAAAGCAGCAGTAGATTAGACAAGCGCATGTGCGTGGTTTCAGGTCGGAAATCAGTATGAATGCCATCAGCCGTCAGTCAGGCTGACCCGGTCACGCAACGCACAAACAGCCCGGCCATTGATTCAATCATCGAATTGTCCAAGCAATGCCGTTCAGCCAACCTCCAGTGCGAATGCAGCCCCGGCCCTGCTCAAGCGGCAGAAATTCCACGACCATTGTCCAGCATCAGCACTACCGGGCTGCTGTGATCGCAAATAGCATTTGGGCGTCATGCCGACCATCGACAATGCCACTATTCACAGACACACCAGCCTCAAGGGCCCGGCGCGGGCCAAACCGACGCGCCCACCCCGCTGAAAATGTTTTGCGTTCAAGATCATCCGCGCGTTCGTATGATCCGTCGACATAACCATAGCTGCGTGAACCATTGATGAAGACGAGCTTGATACCGGCCTGGTACCCACAATCAAGGCTGGATCCATGAGCGGATATGTCTTCGCATAGCAGGCCGGGGCTAATCTCCAGCCGTACCTGATCCCCGCCTTCATAGTCCGCTGGCTTTAATTCAAAAGGAATCGACACCGGTATCGATAAGCGCGTGACATCGACCCGACCGACCTCGAAATCTATGTCTGACCGGCTGTCTTCGAGATAGATTACATCCAGTTCGGCATCCCCAAGGTCTTCGGCCGCATGCGACAGGATGATGTCAGTTGTGAGAACCGTCGAACCAATTGCAATATCTCCGGTTAAAGCAGCGCCGAAAACTTGCCGGTATCCTGTCATTTCGCCATCCAGCGCAAACCCGTCATCGCGCAATTCGAAATCATACCAGGCACCTCCGAACGCAGCAAAGCCGGTCGCGCGCAGACGCTCATTGATCTGTTTGCGTCCATACAGCCCGAACTGCAGCGACTCATCGGACACACGACTATGCTCAAACTGATCCAGCCGGTCCGCCGCAAAACTTGTCATCATACCCGCGCCTAAAGTCGTGCTTTGATCGAGGTCTGCTTCAACACGCACCGACGCCATGCCACGAACAATCCAGTTCCCGTCAATGCCGGAACTTGTCAGGCCGGCATCGGCATATGCCCGGTACCATTGTTCGCAATCATCCAGCCGGCGAGCAAAACCAAGCTCAGCCATTTGCCGGTCCTGTGTCGCATCGAGTTGCCCCGAAACCGGTCGGCCAGCTGGCGCGTCGCACTGATCATGCGACAGATTCCGGTCCCGCATCAGCGTCTCATTAAAACTGAGCATATCGCCGAGACTGCCAACAACATAGCGGCGCAGACCGGCGCGTAACGGGTCGGATATTTCGTCCAGCTTCAGGGCAAGCTCGTCGACATCCCGTTCGAGCAGTCGAACTTGAACGCTCGACTGCTTTGTGCCAGCAGAGGCTTCAACCTCGAGAATGTGCGTGTTCGGGTCTTTTTCAAAATCATTCGCAAACGACGCAAGACCGGCATCCGTCAGTGCAAGCACACCATCAAGCGTACCGATGTTGAAAAAATCCGAATCATTTCCTGAAATGATAGAATAGGTTACCACGCCCGAAGCTGTCGCAAGCACCTCGCCAAGTGGCGTGCCGCCAATCTGGTTCTCGGAATAGGTGAAATTGTAAGCGGGGTTATCGGCCTCATCGACAGCGTTCATCATTGTAAAGACAGGTGCTTCCGTCTCGTCAAGATCACTGACGGTTACCGTCACGGTCTGGCGGCTGGTATTCGCGCTCGTATCCGTTGCTTCGACGATAAGGATATAGGTGTTGCTGCCCTGGGTCGGGCCATCGCCCGGGGCTTCGAAGTCCGGCGCCGGATTAAAGCTTAGCGCACCACTCGCCGCATCGATCTCGAACACTGCCGCGTCTTCGCCACCGGCCACAGACCAGCTCACCGGCTCGTCAGCGTTCAGCACCGTCACTACCGTCTGGTTCTCCGGCACCGATACTGTCGAACTCGCCGCTCCCGGACCCCCGCTCGGTCCGGTGATCACCGGACCCGTCTCGTCAAGATCACTGACGGTTACCGTCACGGTCTGGCGGCTGGTATTCGCGCTCGTATCCGTTGCTTCGACG
>CBFHPC010000092.1:0-8872 GCA_965657655.1 Henriciella sp. | reverse complement strand
CCTATCGGATGCATGCTCAGCAAAACCGTGTCTGATGGTATATCCGGCTTATAATAAAGCCCGCCAAACCCGACCCAGCCGACCGCCCCGCCATATGTATCCTTGAATGTCGCCTGCTCCTGATAGGCAATCGAAACAGGAAGAATTTGATATTCTGCACGACTGGCAGGGGCAGATCTAAGTCCGTTCATGATACCGGCACTCCCAGGCCAGCCCGCCAGCCATATTCAGTCACGCTGACACTGTCTTATTGGTAGAGCCAAGCTGTCGGGGCCGTCAATGATTTGATTACAAGCCAGACATCCCGCCGGCCGGGAAAGCGAAGAGCAAATCGCGGCTTTCAAATGCGGACACATGCGTCGGGGAGACACAGCAGCCGTTTCAAACGTGTTGTCAGCTCATGCGCGCAGGCATAGGTTTCAAATAAACAGGGGTTCGCGCCGGATCCTCGGGACTGTAAAAAAAACAAATAATGACGAGGAAACCCCCATGAAACTTTATGACTTCAAAGGCGCACCCAATCCGCGACGGGTCAAAATATTCGCCGCGGAAAAAGGCATAGACCTGGAGCTGGTCGATTGCGATATGCGCCAGCGTGAACACAAGACGGAGGCTTTTCTGAAAAAGAATCCGAGCGGTAAACTTCCGGTTCTTGAACTCGATGACGGTCGCTGCATCTCCGAATCCGTTGCCATATGCCGCTATCTCGAAGCCATTCATCCTGAGCCGAACCTATTCGGACATGATGCCTTCGAGCTTGGCTTCGTCGAAGCACGTAACCGGCATATCGAGTTTGAGTTCTGGCGCGAAGTCGGTATCTCGTGGGTACATGGTCCAATTGTTGCCCAGCTCGGCCTGATCAAGCCGATTCCAGAGGCCAAGGCCGCAAGTGACAAGATCGTACACGCTTATTACCGGCGCCTTGACCGTGAGTTTGCACAATCTGCCTATGTTGCGGGAGATCGGTTCACAATCGCCGACATTTCACTTCTGACCGGTATTGATTTCGCCGCCACGCTCGTGGGTCTTCCGCCTGACGCCGGATTGTCCAATCTGGCACGTTGGCGGGTAGAGATGGCGCAACGCCCAAGTGTCATCCGGGCGGATTCAGATTGAAAGACATGCTGATGCCGGTGGTGATTTAGAGCCTGACAAAAGCGGGATGAATTGACGACCGCGCCATATACATATCCGCCCAATACGGCGTTCTTACCGATGTGTTGCGCTGTCCGCATCAGCCCCGGCTGGACCGCCTCAAACCAGCCCGGCACCGACTGGCAAAATGATCGCATTTGGCCCTATTTCTTATGAAATGCACGAAACTCTTCCAGCACACCTTCCACCGGCACACGTTTGAATCGATCATCAGTGAGCAAATCCGTCAGTGATTTTAAACTGGTCTCGAGCAAGAGGTCGTCGCCTGTAACCGGTCTGGGCTGTCGCCACAAAATCGCCTGTCCATTCGTATTGCTGATAAGTCGCATCGTGAATTGCTGCATAAAACTATCGATAAAATAGAGAAGCTTGAAAACATCACCCATCCAACTCATATTTTGTATTTTCAATCTCGACCGAAGTCGCTGATGCGTTTTCAAGTCGCGGATGGCGGCGACATAGCTGGAGGGCCAGATATCATCAATAATCATGACGCCACCTGCTTTTAAATAAAGCTGGGCATTCAGAATGTCTCTGAGCGTCTGCTCTGCGGTATGCAATCCGTCGATAAAGATCACATCAAACAATTGCTGTGGTGTCGCAAGTCGACCGAAATAGTCATCGCTGCGAACCTCATGAAAAATCCTGTCGGCAGACTGATATTGAGATGTATCAAACCGGAAATTTGGGTCGACACCAATTTTAATATTCGCATGCAGTGCGTGAAATGTTTCACCTTCATTAACGCCGATCTCAAGATATTCGGGATCCCTGAACAGATCGAGAAAGCTTTGGATCACGTCGGCCCGTGTCATTGGCTCTACCGGCTTGTCCATTCTCGTACTCCACTGCTTAAATGCGGCACGCGCATAAGTCGTGTCGTATAGCGGATCTAAACCAGGTCACTAGATCTTAAATACAACACCCGCCGGTCATCTTGGATAATCGTGGACTCAGTCAATCATATCCGAATAAGGCGAATCGACCGGTAGCGCAATCGCATTGGCAAGGCCGGCCACTTTAATACGGGTCTGGCTAATCTCGATATCAGCCGTGTCAATCTGGTCATCGCCGAACCGATAGATGGGGGCAAAATCACCGCGGTCGGCCCGGTCGAGATAGGCCTCTGAAGCCGCAAGCACAGGCCCGCGTTTCTTATAATATTCGGTCATTGCGTCGCTTCCATAGCGTTTGGCAAGCATGGCCTCTGTCTTTTCCGGCGAGAGCACGACCGCCGATGCATTATTACCGCCGAACCCTTTCGAATTAAGAATTGCAACCGCGAGATCTTCAGGCTGCCGGGTCTGATGGTCGCGTCCAAGGCTTAGGCGGTCCTGATAAACATCATCGGCGACCGCATCGATTGTCGCAATCCCGGGGAGCACGCCATATTTGAAACTGCCAAGCGCCGCGGCAAGTTGATCACCGCTGGCGGGCGCCACTGAATGTCCGAGATAGGCCTTAACAGCCACCACCGGCCAGTTGGTAATCCCGAAAGCTGATGCGACCTGGTCGAAAATCTGGGACTCGGTAACCCGATTTTGCGGCGTACTCGAGCCATGTGCGAGCACAAAACTGTGTTCGCGGACGGCTGTCGGACCGGCGACTGCCGACGCGGCCGCGACGGCTTTCGCCATACTGATATGGTTACCCGGCCCAGGCGCGGTAATCGATTTCTTCGTTCCATCAGCATCAACAAACACATCCGGTATAGCACCCAGACATGGCGCACCCAGCTCCATAGCAAGGGCATCATCCATCAGGATAAAATACTGGCTGGACTCGCCAATTGTGAAGCCACAATTCTCGCCAAAAGGACGGCTGGCCCGGCGATAGTCGATATCATCGGAGCCATAGGTTTTAGCCATCCCATCATCGCTCGCCAGCGCACCCATAGTGCCAAAACCGTCCATGAGTTCGGGACAAATCGGTGCCTCGCTATTGCCAACCATAGCAACCCGCACTTTGCCGGCCTGCAAATCCGAAACCGCATGTCGCAAGTTTGACAGGAAGGTCGCACAGGCGGCGACCGCGCTACTGGCAATGCCGACATTGGCAAGCACATAGGCATTAATGAAGTCAGTCGGCATCGAGTTAATGCCCATGACCAATGCTTTCGTTGTCACCCGCTCGCCTTTCAGGCGCGCCTGGTGCATACCGCCATAGCCTTCCTTATCCATCTGGCCAAAACCACTGCTGGAATAAACCCCGACCTGATCGGGCTGAATATGCTCGAGCACGGTATCCCATTCGATACCTAAAGCACGAAGCGCATCGGTCGCGCCAAACAAGGCCATCTGCAGGCCGCGTGGCTGGAACCTTGAATTATATAATCCGGACATGTCGAAGCCACTCGGCAACTGGCCCGCTGCCTTTATCGGAAAATCCCGGGTCGTGTCTAACTTGACGTCGACACCACCGGCCGCCCGAACCCGGACATGCTTTTCGCCGTGCGCTTCGATCGACCAATTATCCGGAACGGGATCCGGCAGTTTATTACGGGTCATAATAAATTCCAGCGGGGCATCACGATCATCCCCGCCAGTCTGCAGCATTGCTGAGGATTGCCAGTGAAGGGAGTCGACATCAAAATAGGATGGCTCGACCCGGCGCACCAGCGTTCCGGCCATAACCTCATCTTCAAAGCGATCAACAACATCGGCGAGACTGAGACCGGCGGCATCAGCCGTCGAAAAGCGTTCGCCATCCTCGGTTTTCACCAGCCCCATCATTACGGCTATTCCAGCGATAGTGCGGTTGCGCTCAGACTCAGCCAATGCATCAATAATCATACGCCGGAAGCCCTGAAACCCGGATGTACGACCCGCTGCATTTACACCGCCCATGCTTACGATGACTGGTAGACGCATTCCTAAACTCCCGCTTTGCACGCTCCACATTTCACCCCTAAACGAATCGCCGGCAATCGTCGCCGGATTTTTGTATGTTTATACAGACGCTGAACATTTTCTGACGGAGCCGGGTACCGGCATAGGAGCATTGGTAAAACCGACCTCGGTAGACCCTAACAAAATCAGGACTTCTACCCGCCGCGCCAGTATGACGAGAACGGCCTTATTGGTTGAACACGCCTTCATATCTGACCCAGAATACGGCACAAATTCCGTGGGCGCGGCCGCATTAATCACATCAGACCGCGGACCGGTCTATCCTCTTACAGTACAACTTGCCCCCCGGTCTGAACCCATCGGCGCAAGCCATCGCCAACCGATTACTGCCGCATCCCCTTCCCGGACGGTTCGAATTCAGCCAGTAAAGTTGCAGCCCAGCACCTTACCGGGAGATTCGCATGCATCGCTTTCAGAAATATCTCATCACATCATTCATATTGATCGGGGTCGCCGGTTCAGGCCATGCCGCAACGACAGGAACGCCGACACCCCCGGGCTGGTTACCGCACTTTGAAAGCCTTATCGCAATTGCCGTGGTCGCAATGGCCGGTCTGACGGCGCTGCTCTTGAACCACCAAAACCCCAAACTGCGCGCGACCGGTACCAGCCTGGCCGCCCTGTCATGTTTCGGAATTGTGGTCTGGTTCGGAACCGTCCTGAATTCAGGTGTGCTTGAAAACCCGAAACCGTATCAGGTGCCCATGGATGCAATCAAACCGGCGCTGCTATGGGCCCAGACCGGGGTTGCAGCAGTCGGCGGTCTCGCATTGCTCGTCGTGGCAACCCGCCAGCTCAGGTTTGGACAATCCCTGGCATTGTCCAACCTGAACGAGGCCGATCGCTATGGACGGGTTTCGCGGATCTTGCACTGGACGACGGCGCTCTTATTCATCTTCATGATTCCGACTGGCATCTTTACCTCCATGATCCCCGAAGATGCCTGGTATCGAACTGAATATAATATCGTTCACAAAACCATCGGCTTTATACTTATCGGCCTGGTCATTATCCGGCTGCTATGGAACTGGCGGTCCAGACGGCCGGCGCTGGACGCATCACTAAAGCCGGTAGAGCGCAAGCTCGCGCACACCGCTCATATTGCGCTTTATGGAGTGATGATTGCCATGCCGATTACCGGATATGTGATGACCAGTCTTCACGGTTATCCGTCATACTTCTTTACGCTGACGATTGATCCGGTCCTGCCCGAAAGTGAGACCTATATTTTCTGGGGCCTTTTTCATAAATACCTGTTGCAATATCTGATCTATATCATGCTTGGCGCCCACATCCTTGGCGCGCTGAAGCACCAATTAATCGACAAACATGCGGGAGCGTTCAAACGAATGGTATCATAGGGCAGTCCGCGCCATAAAACTGGCCTGCGCCCTTGTAAAAGCGGATCAGGATGTGCCTATACAGGCGGGTACACCCTGATCCCGGGTCGGGGCCCGGGTTACATATTTGATAAAGGGAAGCCAGGAATGACCGAAACTGAAGACCTTATCATTACCTATGAACCCGAAATCGTTCGTATCAAGTTGAACCGGCCCGCCCAGCTCAACGCCCTGAACGACAGCGTCCGCGCAAAACTAGCCGCCACGCTAAATGAACTTATCGAGCGACCGGATATTCGAATTCTGGTTCTCTCTGGCGAGGGGGCCTCCTTCTGCTCCGGCGCCGATCTGCAAACAACCTCATATCCGAAAGTAGAAGGCAGCTGGTCGGTCAGGCGCAACCGGACTGCGACATGGCAACGTGTCCTCGAGCAACTGGACCGGATACCGCAAGTTACAGTCGCCAGCCTGCAGAAACACGTTGTCGGCGGTGGTGCATTGCTGGCGACCGCCTGTGATTTCCGCATCATCAGCGTCGATGTCGTTCTGCGTATTCCCGAGCTGGCACTCGGAATTCCAAATGTCTGGAACGGCACGCCACTGCTGGCCCGGGAAATAGGACTGCCGCGGGCACGCGACTGGGTGATGACAACCCGCAAAGTGTATGCTGACGAATTATTCAACTGCGGATGGGCCCAGCGCCGGACAAACCGCGATAACCTCGAACAGGAAACCGAAACCCTGATACAGGAATTGCTAGCCGTTCCGCCCGCTGCGCTCGCCTTGACGCGCAGCATGACCTCGGCGCTCGGGCGCGGAGCATCCGGCATGCAGCTTGGCTGGGCCGATGCCGACTTACAGCAATGGGCGCTGACAGAAGACGAATATAAAGCGACCGTGGCCGCCTATGTCCAATCTGTCAGATCAGCGGCAAAATCATAAAACGGGCGGCAGCGACCGACCGGCCTGATGCCAACCCCGGACGTGTGCGCACCCTAGCTTTCATCGAGCGCCAGAAACCCCACCCAGAAGGGATGACAGAAACCACCATACGCCGTCATCGCCGTAATCATCGCCTGGCGTTTTGTCGCGTCGACGGCCCCATCGGGAAGCAATGGGTCGGCATTGATCTGACGGATAATATGCTCGCCAATAATGAAGGTTTCGCGGGTAATATCCTGCAAGCTCCGTCCCGCCAGACGCCGCTGGCTTTGTTGAAGGCATGCAATAGCGTGATCATATCCGGCATTGAGTTCCGCCTGCGGCCACAATGCCAGCGGATTGTCCAGCCTGGTCTGTGACAGCGTATCGGACCGCTGTAGAACCGCGTCGGGGTCGAGCCCGAATTGACAGAGGCGGTTGTGGATCTGATCCGGAGAACTGGTCAGATTATCTGGTCGGACCCATAAACCATCGACCAGTTCTTTAAAACCAAGCAACCGGAAGGCCTGCTGGCGCGACCGGACATTACGCCTGTCGGTTTTGCCAAGATGCGCGGTGTAGACCGAAAACCATCCACCCTTCCACGGACGAAGTTGATCAAGCACACTGGTCCATTCACCCGCCTTGGTCTTCAGCGCCAGCCCCTCCGGCCCGATCATGTACATCCCGCGTCCGGTTTTCGCCAATAGGCGGTCCTTCACCAAACGGCCAGTCGTCACACGAATGGCAGACGCCGACTGATCGAATAATGCGCCCCATGAAACCAGCTGACTGATCGGCAGACATGACAGGTTCGGCTGACTCAAAACCGACAGGATCAGACGTTTGGCCGTCGGTCGCGCATTCGCCACCAAGTCTTCCAGGGTCTCGAATTCGGCCAGACCTGTCATTACCCGATATTATCCAAGTTCGTCGCGAAGTGCCGCATGTAGCCGGCCGATTGCACTTTCGAACAAACCAAATGTCAAATGGGTATTAGCACCGCTCTTCAACCCCTGCTGCGCTGACATAACCATGTCACGGTCTTCGACCACACCGGTTTTTGCGAAATCCTGCCCCTGCAATATGGACTGTCTCAATGCATCCGGCTCACCAGCGGCGTCATGCGAGACCGGGCCAATGAGATAATTATACTGGCGGGTCCGCGCCAGGCCGAGCGGCTCGAGAATGACAAGCTGGATACAGTCAGGAAATGTTGACACCACAACATTCGGAAACAGGTGGTAAACAAAGGTCAGCACACCATTTGTCGACCAGTCTTCCTGCGACCTGTTGCGAAATTTCTCAATCGACTGATAGGGGAAGGCAATCCGATTATTCTCCCCGAACGTCTCGACGATCGTCAAATTATCATATTGGCGAGGATAGAAAGTCCGCATATGGGTTGACCGGATATGATATCCCTCCAAGGAGCTTTCGAGATGCAACTTCCAGTTCGCGTCTACCTCGACATCTTCGCTTTCAATGAGCTCAAAATCGGCAGGAATGAGATCTGGAATAAGGTCGTGCCCGGATACAGACCCGGCCACCGCTGACTGATTGACATAAATCAGGCCACCAATTTCATAGCTCGCAACCAAGACCAGACCCGAATTTTCCGGGTCGACATCGGGAAACCCCGACGCGTGGGGAATATTCTTCAGCTGCCCGTCCAGATCATATGTCCAGCCATGATAGGGGCAGACCAGGGCACGTTTACAGCCCTGCCCATCAGCGAGTTTGACGCCGCGATGGCGGCAGGCATTCCTGAAAACCCTCGCCGTTCCATCTTCGGACCGCACAGCGATCAGCGGAACCCCGGCAGACGGGCGGGCAACAAAATCGCCGGTTTTTTGCAATGCCGCGCTCGGGCAAAACACCACGAAGCGGCGACGAATAAGCGCCAGCTCGGCGTCTAAACGGTCCTGGCTGAGATAATTGGATACCGGTTCCTGCCAAGTGTCCTCGCCAAGGTCGGTCGCGCCATTATCAATATGGTCGAAAATCCTACGTACGATCTGGATGTCCGTCAGCAAAGATCCGGCATCTGCCCGCGATCGTGATGTCAATTTAGTCGGAGAAGACAAGACAGCTCCTTAAACCATCGTTTCAAGTCTCTAAAAATATGCAAAATAAAACAGTGAATGTCAATTATACACTTTTTTTGTTATATATTGATCCGGTTCTTACCGGTCTCGCAGCCTGCCGGATCGGCACGCCTTTCCTGCATTCAGTTCATCCCGCAAGCCGCGGAAAGTCAGATGCTGAGATCCAGTATATTATAATCGCGCAGACCTGCTTTTGCGGCCGCATCCCAGACTTAGGTTTCGCCCGAATCAGCGAAGGGTTTATAATGATATGGTTGCGCATCTCGGCATGCCTGCTTGCCGGTATCTATGGCCAATCCGATCAGGCGAGACCGTTGCCTGATGATATCATTTTCATAGACCGCGACCGGACTATGAATGCCGGCGCCTTCAACATCAAAAAAACCGATGATCGCCGATGTAACCCGAAATTAATAGTCAGACGCGGTTCAAAGCCCGC
>CBFHPC010000091.1:0-8925 GCA_965657655.1 Henriciella sp. | reverse complement strand
ATAATGAATACGATATTGCTGAGTTTTGTTTCCTGCCGGCCATTCTGGTTCACCGGAAATAGGTGACGCGAAATGTTTAAGCCGGCCTGTTCTTCGGGACGACTAAACTTACCGGGACTCCCGGTTCTTCGTTCCACGATTTGTATATCATTATCCAGATAGTCGTCCCCTGAAGCTCGGCCAGAGAACAGGTCTGTAGAATAGCGCGTCATCTCGCCGATGCCTTTATATGCTGCGGGACTACCCCGTCGCGGCGTCTGACTTATGTGATGTCCATGACGCAAGCTTCCCTTTTTTCAAATCCCGAAACCGAGGCCTTTTCCTGGTCACCCGAGCGCCGCGCAGGTCTGCAAAGAGTATCCGAATTTGTCCCGAATGCCGGACGACACTATGCCAGCCTTCGCAATACCGATTCCGGAGAAAACAAACGCAACCACGTCTCCCTCCTATCCCCGTGGCTAAGACATCGGCTCATCTCGGAACCGGAAGTATTGCAGGCTGTTCTTGCCAGACATTCCTATCAGGCCGCAGAAAAATTTATTCAGGAGGTCTTCTGGCGCGGCTATTTTAAAGGATGGCTGGCGCATCGCCCTGATGTCTGGCAGCGCTACCGGCTTGGTGTGACCAGCCATATCAAGCAATTGGACAAGGATGGCGTACTCGCGCGCGACTATGAAACCGCGACCACCGGCAGAACCGGGATCGCATGCTTCGACCATTGGGCGCAGGAGCTGGTGACGACCGGATACTTGCACAATCACGCCCGGATGTGGTTTGCAAGCATCTGGATCTTCACCTTGAAACTGCCATGGGAACTCGGCGCGGACTTCTTTTTCCGCCATCTCATTGATGGGGATCCGGCATCGAATACTTGCAGCTGGCGCTGGGTGGGCGGCTTGCATACGATCGGAAAAACCTATCTGGCCCGGGCCGATAACATCCAGCGCTTTACAAATGGCCGGTTCAATCCAGCCGGACAATTATCCGCAAATGGCCCGGCACTGCCGCCGGAAGACCTGCCGATAGTGCCCTTGCCCGCGAGCAGGCCGGCCGCCTGCCCGGAAGGTCCCTACGGCCTCCTGATAACCGAAGAACATTGTGCACCCGCTACGCTTCACCTTGATATGCGCCCGGTAAGCATTCTGGGATTAACCTCGCCAACGCAAAGATCATTATTACCGCTTGGCGCTCATGCCGCTGATTTTGCACCAGCAGCGGTCAAAGATGCCGTTCAGACGGGATCGGACCATTTCAACCTCGAAGCCAATACATCAGACGAGGCTGACTGGGGGCGTGCGATAAAGCAATGGTGCACGGCGCATGAGCTGAAAACCGTCTTAGCCGTGCGACCAGCCATCGGACCCGTCCAGAGACGGCTGGCCACCGCCGCAGAGAATTTGAACGGCATCAAACTGATCTATCATGACATCGACTATGACCAGATGGTCTGGCCAAAAGCGCAACGTGGCTTCTTCGGCCTTAAAAAGAAGATCCCGGTTATTCTAAAGCAGATGAACCTCATCTAAAGGGTTTCGAGTATTGCTGCGGCGCTACGGCGATAATCGTCCTGGCGCTCCGGCGGCATGCGGTCCCATGTCCTGTACATCTGCGCCATACGCGGATTGCCCCTGAGTTTTTCACCATTCCGGACCAGAAAATCCCAATAAAGCGGATTGAACGGACAGGCTGTCTCGCCGGTCTTCTGTTTCACATCATAGCGGCATGTCTTACAGTGATTGGACATCTTATTGATATAGTTACCGCTTGCCGCATACGGCTTCGAACCGAGAACGCCACCGTCCGCAAACTGGCTCATACCAAGCGTATTCGGCAATTCCACCCATTCATAAGCATCGGCATAGACGCTGAGATACCATGCATGGACCTGATATGGATCAACCCCAGCCAGTAGAGCGAAGTTACCGGTGACCATTAATCTTTGAATATGATGGGCATATGCCTCTTCTTTGGTCTGGGAAATCGCCGCCCGCATGCAGGCCATTTCGGTATCGCCAGTCCAGTAAAAATCGGGCAGATCGCGGGTATTGTCGAAGAAATTAAGGTCGACATAGTCCGGCATGTTCTGCCAGTAGATACCGCGCACGAATTCCCGCCACCCGATAATCTGGCGAATAAACCCTTCTGCCGCATTAATTGGAACATGGCCTGCCCGATAGGCAAAATCGACACGCCGACAAAGCTTTAACGGGTCGAGCAGGCCGGCATTGAGGTAAACCGATATAACCGCATGATAGAGGAATTTCTCGCCCTCTAGCATCGCATCCTGAAAGTCGCCAAACCGGGGCAGTCCCGAAATGACGAAATGCTCAAACGCCTGCTCGGCCTGCGCCGCTGTCGCGGCGTACCAGAACGGCTCGAGGTCACCAAAATGGTCGCCAAACTCGCCAGTCACCAGCGACAGGACTTCGCGACTTATCAAGTCGGGCTCGAACCGCGCCGGTTGCGGCAGCGACAGAGTTTTTGGCGGCGGTTTGCGGTTTTCTGAATCGAAATTCCACTTTCCGCCGACAGGCTCATTACCATCCATAAGCAGTCCGGTTTTCCGGCGCATCTCGCGATAGAAATATTCCATCCGGTACTGCTTCCGGCCTTCGGCCCAGGCGGCGAACTCCGCGTGCGAGCACAGAAACCGCGTATCAGCCAGAATACTGACGGGGCGTGCCATCACCGCTTCCCAGCCAGACATCATTTGACGGATCCGCCATTCTCCCGGTTCAGTAACAATCAATCGGGCCGGCATTATGCGCTGCACCGCTCGGCTTACTTCGCCGGTGAAACTTCCTGAATTGTCGGCATCCTGAAACTTGATGTAATCGACATTCCACCCTGCAGTCCGCAACTCGTCTGCAAAATGCCGCATCGCCGAAAAGACGAAAGCGATCTTCTTCTTGTGATGCTGAACATAGTTTGTTTCGTCGGCAACTTCGCACATCAGGATCGTGTCAGTGTTTTTATTCGCCGCTGCCAGAGAGGATAAATTGTGTGACAATTGATCACCAAGCACGAGAATCAAACTGGCCATTAGCTGCCCTTTTTAAACGCTGTTACGAGAGGAAGAGGTAGACCGTTTAGGACAGAAGACCACGTCGGAAGAGCCCTGCTGATGATCTCCAACCCGCCAGCGCATCAAGCTTCATATCAGAAGCAGATGTCAGGTCGTGCGACACGCGGGTCACGGCATATGATTTGCCAAAGCAGCGACAGGGATCGACAATAATGGAAAATCTCTCCTATAGATCCGGGATGCGTAGCGTCCACATATTACCGGCATCGATATTGCAATCGCGTCATCTTCGATGGCGCCTTTGCGCCGTAAGCAGCAGCCGATGATCGTTATACACGCAGTTTTGCCTATTTTTCTAATTGTCGCGCTCGGGCGCGTTATCGCAGCGACCAGATTAATTGACCGGTCGGGCTGGAGCGCCATTGAACGGTTTGGCCTTTTTATCCTGTTTCCAGCGCTGATTATCGATGTCTTGGCGACAGCATCGTTTGAAAAATCGACTTTTTCGATGCTGGCCGCCCTTATATCGGGTCAGCTTTTAATGGCCGCGATCGGACTATTATCACAATACTGGCCGGGGATTGGAAAACAGGCTGTTGCCGCGATCATCCAGTCCAACGTCAGATGGCATACTTTTATCGGCCTTTCGATTGCCCAGGCTATATTCGGCAATGAAGGTTTGGCTTTATTGGCCGTCGCCGCTGCGGGTATGATTCCGACCGCAAATCTTATTTCGATATCAGCATTTGCCAGTTTCAGCGAAACGCCCAGCTCGCTGCGCGTCCGGATCGGTCAGGTGGTCACTAATCCGCTTATCCTTGCCTGCTTCATAGGCGTTCTGCTTAACGTCCTTAATACCGCGCCCGCCGGGCCGTTTGGCGATGCGCTTGGCCTCGTCGGACAAAGCGCGATTACAGTCGGCCTTCTAACCGCCGGGGCAGCAATTAATTTTACAAGTTTGCAAGCCCATCTGGTAAAAGTTCTGGTCTGGTCGTTGATCAGGGTCCTTGCAATGCCGGTACTCGCCGTCGGGCTGGCCCATCTGTTTGACATCACCGGGCTGGCCCGAAGCATTATGATTGTAGCGACAGCAACGCCGACCGCGAGCGCTGGCGTTATACTCGCCCGTCAACTTAACGGCGACGCTGCGCTAGCGGCAAATCTAATCGCAATGCAGGTGCTTCTCGTCGTCTTCACCCTGCCCTTTATGCTTTGGGTGTTTCAGGCGGCCTGATAGGCGCTCGCGATCGATATACGAAGGCGCGCCAGCACTTCTTGTCCATAGAATGTTTGACTTTCAAGATAAAACTGGGTGATCAGACATCATTCATTTTTCAAACCCTGCAGAGATCAACACACATGGAATCTATAAAATCGCGATTCTATAAAGGCCCGAATATATTGACGACTGCGGCCGGCCTCAGATTTTCTATAAAGCCATGCGCGAATACCGAGATTTGGAAGAACCGGCCAGAAGACACCGCACGCAAAGCGATTGAACTTATCCGCGCCAGCATTCCGATCTGGTCAGAGTCTGAGCAGCTGCAAAACGATCAGGAGATCATCACAAACCCGGACCCCTTATCCCGCCTCATACTGATACTTGGCGAATTATTACCCCGCGACTTTTGCAGTGGTCCGCGAATTGGACATTCTCTAAAGACCGCAGAGGGGCTGCCAATTTATTTTTATTACTGCGACAATGAGGCCGTCGGAACAGCTACCTGTAAATTTGTATTGGAGTTAATGAGCCAGGCGGCGACGAATGAACATATCGGACCGGAGACAATTCAACATACTCACGACATGTATCTAAAGACCCGGCGGATATTAGTGGGCTCTGCACTAAACCAGTCAAGCATCGCCCTGATCCGTGAAGCGCTAAGTCGAAACATTCCATTCATTCGCGAAACAAAGCCGGATTTTTTCGTGCAACTCGGATATGGTAAGCACCGCCAGAGATTATTTGAAACCAAAACCAGCCAGACGACAATTCTTTCGGAGTTCACGCGTAACAAGCTGTTGACCTCTCTTCGTCTGAGCGAGGCCGGTTTACCGACAGCCGACACGAGTTTGGTCACCTCAGCCGCGCAACTCGAAAATATTGCCCGCCACCTCCAATTCCCAATTGTCCTGAAGCCACTTGGCGGCAGCAAGGGCCATGGTGTCACGACAAATATCGGCGACATCAAGGCCGCCATGGCGGCATTTAAAGCTGCTGGCGGCCCGCGGGAGTCTGTTGTCGCTGAAAAATTCATTGCCGGCGACGATCACCGCCTTCTTGTCGTGAACGGAACACTCATTGCCGCCGCTATTCGCGTTCCGGGTAGCGTGACAGGAGATGGCAAACACACTGTTCGTGAGCTTGTTGCAATCCTGAATAAGGACCCGCAGCGCGGACATATTTCATTTGAGAGACTGCGCGAACAACTCATCATTGACGATAACTCGGTTCGGTTGCTCGCAGAGCACGGACTGACACCTGAAAGTGTTCCCGAAGACGGGCAATGGATTCAGTTGAAGGACACGGCAAATATTTCAACAGGAGGCTATTCGCTGGATGTCACAGATAAGGTGCATCCCGACAATAAGTTCGCGATCGAAACAGCTGCAGATCTGCTCGACCTGAATATCGCCGGAATAGATTTCATCTCACCAGACATATCGAAATCATGGCGGCACATTCCAAGCGCGATTATCGAAGTGAATGCCTGCCCGGGACTACGCCCACACCTTGGTGCTGATCATGTCATAGACGTTACAAAGCCAATTATTGAGTCGCTTTTCAAAGCCGGCGAAACCGGGCGAATTCCCTGCATAGGTATCACCGGCAGCGTCGGTAAGACGACAACAGTGCAGATGCTACGTTCAAGTCTTATGAAAACCGGCTGGCAGGTCGGCGCGTCCACAACGCAGGGCATCTGGATTAATGACCAGATGGCCAGTGATGGCGATTTTGCAGGCGGCATGGCGGCAACGCGTTTGCTGAGGAGTTCGAAAATCGATGTCGGCGTCTTCGAATTCGCCAGAGGCGGGCTCGTCAGATACGGGATCCGGCCGGATAAGCTTGATATCGGCATTATGCTGAATGTGCACAATATGCATCTCGATCAGGATGGCATCACCAAGATCGAGCAGCTCGCACATACAAAAGGTATCGTCGTTCGAAATGCGACAAAGCTGGCTATATTAAACGCCGACAATCCCCATTGTCTAAATCAGAAGCAATACTGCGAGGCTGAGCGGATCGCGCTTCTGAGTCTGAAAGAAGACAATCCGGACCTGGTTTCGCATCTGAAGACGGGCCAGCCGGGCGCTTTCCTAAGCAGCCGCAACCAGCTGGTGCTAATTGATGATCGTCAAATCGTCGGCCGGATACCGTTTGCGGATATTCCGGATTCACACGGTGGAGCGTTTCGTGCAAACGCTGCCAATTGCCTCGCCAGCATGCTGGCATTGTATCAGCTAGAAACACCCTTCGCCGACATCAAGTCGACCCTCACCGAATTCCGATCCAATCCGGTGACTAATCCGGGCCGTCACAATCTGTTTCGCAATCTCCCTTACACATTGCTACATATTCACTGCGACGGTGCCGCACCTGCAAAAGAGATCGTCGAACTGGTCAGGCGGCTGCCAATACCGGGCAAACGTCGCCTCATTGTGACTGAGGCACCTAATCGCAGCAATGAATTTTATGCCGCCAGCATGGCGCTGTATGCGGGTCATTTTGACGAATATATCGTCACACAGGAACGCCATAATCTAAAGGAACGCGCCGATGGTGAAATTCCGGCTGTATTGAAAGCACAGCTGATTGATAATGGCGTCCCGGCAGAGAAAATTAGGATCGTGAACGATGATTTTGAATCATTTACGGTCGGACGCCGCGGCCTCACTGATCAGGATCTTCTGGTTGCCAATCTTGGTCAGGAGACCGTCATGGCCCAGATCCCGGAGCTCGAGATAAATAATCGTTAAGTCTGGACCGGCGCCGTACGCGTCAGATGCCGGCATGTAGAACAGCAGGCGTAAATAATACCGGGTTTACGACCGCAAGGATGAAAAAAGCCCGAGGCTGGCAGGCCATAAAATTGGCGTAGAAATCAATTCGCGGCATCCATCTTTAATTGCATCTCGATGGCTGCGCGCGTCTCGGTAATGATATCATCATTCGGACTTAGCATTTGGGCCAGTAAAACCAGGCTTAAAGCATTCCTGAGCGACAGGGCGCTATCGACTTTGATGACGCCCGTAACCTCTCTCAGAATCTCAGCGGCTGTCGTGTCAATTGTCTTGCTATTCCGAAACAATGGAGAGAGTGTTGCGATGATATCGCCAATAAGAGCTTCGACCTCTTGCTGGGTAATAACCGGCGCTTCATCGTCAAGCTTTGCACTGGACGCAACGGCATCCGACGCAATCGCAACAGTGACGTCCCGTACTTCAGCAGCAGCGACCGCATCCAGCCGGGCAGTGGAATGCAGAAGCGGGCTTAGCGCCGCGATAATATCGCCAATAATCGATTTGACCTCGTGCCGGGTAAAAACCAACGCCTTCACCTTAGGGTCTTGTTTGGGGACAAAGACATCCGCGCCGCTAAAATACTTTTCCAGAAGAACTTTATTAGTGCTCTCAAAGCTCTCCGAAATATGATCGCCATTTTCCAGTAGGAGCCCTCCCTGCAGTAAAGATGGAATTTGCGAGAGCCGTTTTTTCGCCTGCTTGTTCAGCTTAAAATTCCCGTCTCCAAATTCTTTGCCCCAGGGTAGAGATCGGTTGATCGCCAAATAAGCTGCGGCCTCGAGGCCTTTCAATGATACATTTGCCTGTTTTACTGTCATATCCAGGCCATCATCATCAAGGTCCGGCGCAATACATTTGAGTAAATCTTTACGGACGTCCCGACCATAAAAAACATCACGGTCGTAAAGCCGGAATTTACAATTTTCGACGCCAAAAACGCTGCTCCATAGATTAGCGGCGGCGAGGTGATTATATCTCCGAATTTCTGGTGTTATGTTTGCAAGGGTCTGCGATAAGGATAAATCCTCCCGCGCCTTAAGCTTCATACTATAAAGCGATATAGCAAGATCAAATTGCGGACGAAAATAGCAAATGACGGTCACATGATCGAATATCGTTTTGAGAAAATCCGAGAGCCGGGCGACCGGCTTGTCATCTGTTAACCTTGAATGAAGTTGCTCGGACGAAATCAGACATATATCGTATTCATCGGAGACATTTCGTATTTCTTCCGAAAAGTTTTCCCGGATCAATTCAGAGTATTTTTGTAACTGTTCAATCGTCTCGATATTGCGGCGCTTCGCCCAGATATCAAACCTGGTCTGAAAAGCTCCTGCGAGCGAACGATTATTCGGCTCGCCAATGGTTTCGGGTAGGTAGATGCCCTTTTGAGCAAGCCCATCACGGTTCGAATACAACCATTTTTGAAGTAAAGTTGTCGCTGTCTTTGCAGTCCCGATATGTAAAACACATTTCATACCGGACCCCAGATAATGTTCGACTTAATGTTGGTTTAAACGGAGCCAACTGAAAATATCGTACAATATAGGCATTCAAAATCAACAGAAAGTCAGCAAAAAGCATAAGATCATAAGTCGACCGGCCAGCCGAACTCCAGACGCCCTATGCGCGCGCCCGCGACAAATACAAATAAACCGGCCATGAGACCGCAATCATCATCAGCGCATATATTGCTGTTTCCCGCTCATAATACCCCTGAAAAATAGTGATTATGCCCCACCCAAGTAAACAGAACACGCTACTATAGGGGTGCCCCCAGGCTTGATAGGGACGCTCTTTCCCCGGCTCGAGACGACGCAGCCTCAACATTCCAAAAATTAACGCCAGATAGAGCGGGACATAAAAGAAAACGC
>CBFHPC010000090.1:0-9135 GCA_965657655.1 Henriciella sp. | reverse complement strand
CTTGGGGGGCGCTCCTATGGTGTCGGATCAGCGGCGTTAAATTATTTCAATAAATCGTTGCCCGAACTCAATATCTCGGAGGCGGCAGTCCTTGCATCACTGCCGAAATTTCCTGGCCGGGTGAACCCATATACCAATCCGGAGCGGCTTTTATATCGTCGGGATTATGTGATCGGGCGGATGCTCTCGGATGGCTATATTACCGCGGAAGAAGCCGAAGAAGCAAAAGCAATGCCGCTCGAGACTACCCGGCGGTTTGTTGGTGAAGAATATTCTGCAGCGCTCTATTTTGTTCAGGAATTGCGGAAGCAGCTAATCGATCAATATGGCGAAGAAATGCTGGCCCAGGAAGGCCTGTCGATCCGGACAACTATTGATACACGGCTGCAGCTTGCCGCTCAGACGTCACTTCGGGATGGCCTGGAGGCCTATGACCGCCGGCATGGCTATCGTGGCCCGATTGCCAATATCGATGCCGAGGCTGGCGATGTGTTGGAGC
Organism: Henriciella sp.; assembly: GCA_965657655.1. GTDB lineage: Bacteria > Pseudomonadota > Alphaproteobacteria > Caulobacterales > Hyphomonadaceae > Henriciella. Next base: position 8,636 of record CBFHPC010000090.1, on the reverse strand, counting down.
AGCTGAATGCAACAAGACTGCCGCCGGGCTATGGCGATTGGGAAGGGGCGATGGTGCAGCGCGTATCGACATCAGGCGCCCGCCTGCTGCTAACCGACGGAAATCCGGTTGATCTCTCGGCCGAGGATGTCGAATGGGCCGCGAGTTATCAGCGCGCGCGAGGGCAAACCGGTCTGCGACGTGGTGATGTTATTCTAGTCGATGTGACCCGCCCGGCGGCGCCCGAACAGGCTGATGGTGCCAGTGCCGTAGCGGCCTCTGCATCCGGCATTCTGGCGGAGATTAGGCAGATCCCGGAAGTTGAGGGCGGACTTGTCGCGCTGGATCCGCATACCGGACGGGTCTTGGCTATGGTTGGTGGCTACTCATTCTTCAAAAGTCCGTTTAACCGCATCACGCAGGCCCGACGTCAGCCCGGATCTGCCTTCAAGCCGTTTGTCTATGGCGCTGCACTCGAGCGCGGCTATACGCCGGGGACCCGGATACTGGATGCGCCCTATGTCTATAATGATCCGAACACGGGGGAGGTTTGGAAGCCACAAAACTATATTGAAGGCCGCAGCTATGGTCAGGAGACCATGCGTGTTGCCCTCGAACAGTCGCACAACCAGGTTACTGCGCGCGTCGCAACCGATATCGGGCTCGAGGCTGTTTCAGAATTTGGCGAACGGTTCGGGATTTATGACAATCTGCCGCCTTATCCCGCAATGGCACTAGGCTCCGGCGAGACCACACCATGGCGGATGGCGAAAGCCTATGCAGCTTTTGTTAATGGAGGACGTGAGGTGCGCCCGACGCTACTGGACCGGGTTCAGGATCGCCATGGCGCAACACTTTACAGGCATGATGAGCGTGATTGCGTGGCCTGTGACACACCGGCATGGGATGGTGGCCTGCCACCCCGTCTAGCCGATGATAGGACGCAATTACTCGATCCGATTATTGCCTATCAACTCGTGCATATGCTGACAGGCGTGGTCGAACGTGGGACAGCTCGTGGCGCCCGTCGTATCGGTAAGCCGGTGGCAGCCAAGACCGGTACAACGAATGATTATGTCGACGCGCTTACATTCGGTTTCTCTCCTGATCTGGTTGTCGGCGTCTGGGTCGGCTTCGATACACCAAAAACACTGGGCGAGGATGAGAGTGGTGGCGCGGTTGCCGGGGTGATCTTCACCGACTTCATGGAGAGCGCGCTTGCCGATAAGCCTGGGCTCCCATTCCGGATCCCGCCGGGCGTAAGACTTGTTAATATTGATGCTGAGACCGGCGAGTTGCCAACGCTCGCTACGCGTTCAGTTATTACCGAAGCCTTCAGGCCCGGATCCGAGCCGGGTCTACGGTTTTCGAGCAATATCGGGCTGAGTTTGTCAGGCTCATCAAACGGTTCTGATTTTGATCAGGATTTCGAGACGCTGGATGCGGCAATAATTATTGATGAGTCGGTCGATCAGGCGGTTGAGGAAAGCTTTGACGACATCTATTAGACCAAGCACGAGTTTCAGCTCAATAGACGTATAGGACGCCGAATGTCATCAGAATTACTGGCTATGGTAAATCAAATTCAGCAGTCGACCGAGCTGCTGAGGAGGCGTCTTTGACTGGGATAATGCTGTCCGCCGTCTAGACGAATTGAACGCCTTGTCGGAGCGACCCGACTTCTGGGATACGCCCGACCTCGCGCGTAAACTTATGGGTGAGCGCCAGAAGCTTGAGGATGGGATGCTGAGTGTCAGCACACTGGAGCAAGATGCGAGCGACGGTCTTGAATTGATTGAACTGGCTGAAGGTGACGAGGACATGTTGCTGGACGTCAAACAGAATTTGAGTGCGGCTGTTGCCCGAGCTGAAAAAGCAGAATTGGAGGCACTTCTCTCTGGCGAAGCTGATGGCAATGATTGTTTCATGCAAATTAATGCCGGTGCTGGTGGAACTGAAAGTCAGGACTGGGCGGCCATGTTGCGCCGTATGTATGTGCGCTGGGCGGAGAAGAATGATTTCAGCGTTGAAGAGGTTGAAAGCCATGAGGGCGACGAAGCCGGTATAAAATCGGCAACTCTCAACATTCGTGGGGCGAACGCGTATGGCTGGCTGAAATCGGAGCAGGGTGTGCATCGGCTGGTCCGGATATCGCCATATGACAGTTCGGCCCGTCGGCATACATCATTCGCATCGGTCGCGATTTCACCGGTGATCGATGATTCAATAGTCGTAGATATCAATCCTTCGGACGTCCGTACCGATACTTACCGCGCCTCGGGCAAGGGCGGCCAGCACGTGAATAAGACCGATTCAGCGGTGCGCTTAACACATGAGCCAACGGGGATTGCGGTCGCCTGCCAATCTGGCCGTTCACAGCATCAAAACCGGGCAACGGCGTGGGACATGCTGAGATCGCGTCTTTACGAGATGGAGCTGCAAAAGCGGCAGCAGGCGGCAAAAGACACCCATGAGGAAAAAAGCGATATTGGCTGGGGGCATCAGATCCGTTCATATGTGCTACAGCCCTATCAGCTTGTAAAAGACTTGCGGACTAATCTCGAAACCTCTGATACAGGCGGTGTTCTGGACGGCAACATCACGGCATTTCTAACGGCGGCTCTGTCACATGCAATTGGTGGTGAGCCGGCATCAGAAGAAACCGGATAGACCTTAAACAGTCCCGTTCCCATGCTGTGATTAAGCAGGATGTGAAACACGCAAAACAATTTTTTCCGCTTCTGTGCGACCGTTTACACTGTCAGTATGCGGTCGATAAACATGGATATTGTTATCGTCTCGGGCGCGCAGAGGCCTGGCGGTCTGATGCTGCAGAACCGGTCGGGTCAGCCTGTGTCGCGCGCAGGCTTTCGCCAGAAATATACGTGTATGCGCCACGCTGCGCCTTGATACGCAGTGTGGGCACACCGGTTCATCTCGCCTCGCAATGCCCGACTATAATGGCCTGCGATATACTAGTTGTTTGAGTCCGCCAGAAGCGGGCGTGCGCTGCCATTCGACTGGGATGCATCACCGCTGCCATTAAGAGGCGTGACACGGTTTGAGCTGGACGCTTCGTTTAATGGGTTATCCTGCCGTTTAACCTGTCCTTCGAACGATGCTTCCGGCTGTATAATTAATGCGCCATGCAGTATGTCACCGGTGACTTGTGCGCCACTTTCAAGCTCGACCCGCCGTGCCCGTATGGTGCCTTCGACAACCCCTTTTACACGCAGGCTCTCGGCGTGGACTTCGCCAATCATATGGCCAGATGCCCCGATCGTAACATCGCTTGCGGTTATGTTGCCCTCAAGTTGTCCATCGATTTGAACTGCGCCCTGAGACTCGATGGATCCAACGATTTTAACATCGGAACAGATGATCGACGCGCCAACGCGACTGGCTGGCTTTGAGGACGCGCCTCTTACAGCATCTTGCACTTGTGAAACTCCATTCGCTGAATCGTCTTTATTCTTCGTAAACATGTTTGCCTGCCTTTAGAAATTCAACTGGGTTGTATCTCTTTCCGTTGATAAAAATCTCATAATGTAAATGAGGTCCAGTACTACGCCCTGAGGACCCCATCGATCCGATATCGTCGCCAACCGCAACGATGTCGCCGCGCTGGGTCTTAATCCGGTTGAGGTGAGCATAGCGAGAAATATAGCCTTGACCATGGTCGATATCCACAACCTTGCCATAGCCGGTTTTCCTGCCCGCGAAAATAACCCTGCCGGGACCGGCCGCTACGATTGGTGCGTCCCAACTTGCGCCGATATCAATTCCGTGATGCCAGCCTGGTCGGTTACTGATCGGGTCCATGCGAGGACCGAAATCCGACGTCACCCGATACGCAATTCCGACGGGCGCAGCGAGCGGGAGATTTTCTAGAAGGCTGCTATAGCGACGCGCCTCTTCCATGCGGGACGCGACCTGTATAAGGCGAAGATCAAATTCCGCCTCTTCCGGCGTCCGTCGCTGATCGGCGTTGAAATCTTCGAGGCTGATCAGCGGACCGCCCATATTTGCCAATTGCGCATTTTCGGACAAATCTGTTTTTGTGAGTTGGAGGACGGCAAAAGCGGCCTCGGCTCTCTCTGCCGCCCGTTCTTCGAGTCTATCAAGGAATAGCTGCTGGTCATTGTAAATCGCTTGCACGCGGTCATTCGCGAGACTTGTCGACAAGCCGCCAGAGGTCGGCGCGAGATGCTGTGATTGACGCGGGTCTGCCTCAGCTGTTGATGGGTCAATCAGGATAGAACCCATATTGCCTTCAAGAACCGACGTATCCAGCATGCTGTCATTCTTAAACGCGTCGAACATTGCTTCCAGCTGACTATGTCGTTCCTGTAGTCGGCTAGTTTCAGTGTCGAATTCCGCACTTCGCGCTTCCAATTGGGAGCGGGACAGTTCGTCATTGGCTCTGAGCTCTTGAACCCAGCGCTCGAGCCTGAGCACCTCGCCATCAGAATTGGAGATTGAAATCGAGGGCGGCATGAACAAAACGCTGGCGCTGGCAAAAATAAACCAGAGCGAAACCGCTGTTACACCAATCGCGATGATGACTTGCTGAAAAGTTGAGATGTTGAAATAGCGCACCACGCCATCGCTACGATGGTAGATTTGCCTTTCGGGAAAGGCCGTTTGGATAAACCGAGACGTTTTAGCAAAGAAACTCATATTAACGCGCTTCAGCTACCCTTTTGGACTGGTTCGAAAACAACAACCTCTTCATAAGCAAATTCTGATTAAATAGGGAAGGGTGTTATGTCATAGAAAGATCAGAAGGACGCCCGCGCCCAAAATTTGGCCACAAAAAGCTACTTACGTCCTCGAAATTTCGCTAATTTTCTTGCGAGATGTGATCAAGCACCGCCTGGGCGTGTTCTTTCACTTTCACCTTCCGCCATATTGCGCTGATGGTTCCATCTGCAGCGATGATAAAGGTCGAGCGCTCGATGCCCATATATGACTTTCCATACATCTGCTTTTCGACCCAGACACCAAACGCCTCACAGGCCTTGCCATCTTCGTCTGAGGCCAGCGTGACTGTAAGGTCCTGTTTCTGAGTAAAATTTTGGTGAGCGCGCAGGCTGTCCTTCGAGATACCTATAATATCATATCCGAGCGCAAGAAATTTTGCTTTCAATGCGCTAAAATCTTTGGCCTCGGTGGTGCAACCCTTCGTATTGTCCTTGGGATAGAAGAATAAGATATGACCTTCCCCCTGTGGGCAATTAAGACTAACATTGGACTCGTCGCCGGTGGGAAGAATGATCGAAGGCGCATTTTCACCTTTTTCTGGTCTTTTTGTCATGGCAGTTTCCTAATATCTGCAGTGCAAAGGCAGGAGTGCTTAATTTGGTTCGGCAAACCACAAAAACCATCGTTCTGGAAGTCCTTGGCGTAATTTCGCTGCTGCTGATCAGCTGTGTGGTGTTCTTCATGTTCATGCTATCGCGTGGGCCGATTGGCTTGGGCATGTTTAAGGACGACATTGAACGAGGTCTGACCGCGGCTCGCGATGGCAAGCAGGTGGAGGTTGATCGCCTGACATTACAATGGTCGTTCAAACAGCGGCGGGTCTATATCGTCGCCGATGGCTTGTCTCTTTTCTACGAAGATGAAACCGAGGCTGGCTGGGCCGAACGCGCCGAGATAACCCTCGATGCGGGTGCGGCTCTGCTCGGACGGATAGAGGTTATTGATACCGACCTGTATCGGGGGTGGCTGTATTTACAGAATACCGGGCCGAACCAGTGGACACTTGCTGGCGAGCCATTACCCGAACTTGCAATTGGCCAGTTGCCGCAGACGCCGCAAGAGTGGCTGGATCGCACGAATGAGGTATTGTCCTCTGCGCTAGTCGAGTTCGACCGGATGGCGGCTTCCTTTAGCATGCGGTCTGCGGGCTTTGATCAAATGCAATTGGTGTTCATGGATGCGCGGAATCGCGAGCTGTTGACGATCGATGATGCTTCTGGAGCATTTCGCTATGATGATGGTAATGTTTTTGTTTCGCTTGCCGGGGCTGGCGAGGGTGTCGGATTACCTGACCGGTTCGAAATGTCGATGGATACGATCAACGACTTCACCGGCTTGCGGGCTAATCTTGATATTGGCGAGTGGCCATTAATCGAATTGCTCGACCGGCTGGGAGTTGCGCCATTTGCAACCGGCAATGCGTCTGTCGGGAGCCATTTTGCGGCGGCGGTTGACCGGGAAAATGGTCTAGCAGAGCTTGATGTACTGATCGCGCGGCAGACCGGCGAGCTGACATTGGCAAATGTTGAAGAGCAAGTGTCGGATTTCAACCTTTATGCGCGCTATCGGCCTTTGCAGGATGAAGTCATTCTTGAGCGGCTGGATGTGTCATCCGAGCATCTTGTGTCAATCCTGTCTGGAAGCATCAGCAATATTACAGGCCAGGATCAGCGCACTATCGAATTGAGTGCTCCCAGTCTGGCTTTTGATCTATCGCAATATTTTCCATCAGTCTGGACATTTAGCGATGTCCGTTTCGCGGCCGAAATTTCAAATGATTTTAATCGCGTGAATATTATTGAATTATCCGGCCGCAAGGATGGTATCGGCACCGAAATTTCCGGGCGGGTTGATTTTGTCGACAGTGATGACCCGCGTGAACTACCCTTTGACCTGGCATTGGATTTCGCGCTTCAAGGTGACTTCGGCAAGGCTTTCTTGCTCGACTATTGGCCGGTGAATTTTGCGAATGGCGGACGGGACTTTTTGGTCGACCGTCTGCTCGCCACACGCATTAGCGGTCTTGTTGGCAAGCTTGATCTAAGCTCCGATAGTTTGGTTGACCGACAGCTCGACAATGATGAGCTCGACATCAGGTTTGCCTTTGAGGGCACAGATTTGCGTTATATGAGCGACCTGCCTCCAGTGGAGCAGGCGCACGGGACGGGATGGCTGAAGGGCAATAGCCTGGACATGTCGGTTGTCGATGCGAGCAGCGGCGACTGGGGCGTTAAAAATATCAGTGTCAGCTTCCCGCAATTTACCCCGCGTGGCGAAAAATTTACTATCGAAGCCGAGGTTGAGGGTGAGGCAAGCGCGCTTTTAGAGAGCCTCGCGCAGAGCCGTTTCTGGTATGATGAAGACGGGCAGTTCCAACCAGAGGATCTTACCGGACAATTAACGGCCAATTTTAGACTTGACCGACCTGCATTGCGGGATGTCGGGGTTGAAGATGTCGATCTGAAGATCGACGGCAAAGTGACCTCGGCTCGAATTAGTAACTTCTTCTTTGGGATCGATGTTGACAATACGACTGTAGATTTTGATGTCACGCAAGACCGGATGATTTTGAGCGGCTTTGGCAATCTCGGATCCGCGCCAATCCAGTTCGCTTGGCGGGATGTCTTTCGAGATAATGACGCGCCTGCATCGGCATCTGCGACCGCGATTGTGAATGCAGACCTATTAAACCGTCTCGGTCTCGTCGGGCGTGCTTATCTGAATGGAGATGTGCCAATCGAGGTGCAGGGCGAAGTCGGCGCACAGGGAATTAGTCAGGCGACATTTTCGATGGACTTCAGTGACGCCCGGATCGCTATCGATGAGATCAACTGGGTCAAGCCTGTCGGTCAGGCGGCGCGCGCTTCGGTGATTTATAACCGGACATCTGATGGCAGGTTAATGTCAATTCAGGCTGTCGGCGACGCCATCTATCTGGCCGGTGATCTTCAATTGGGAGTTCTCAACCGGCTGGAACGGCTAGAGTTCGAGCGGCTCTATTTAAAAGATACGGCTGACATCTCAGGGGTTGTGACCCGAACCGAGTCAGGTGGAGCCGAGCTTTCACTCAGCGGCGACTATCTGGATATTAGTCCGTTGCTAGCAAATATTCGGGGACTTGATGCCCCCACTTCAAACAACCAGGCTTCCGGTAGTTTCGGTTTTCCGATTGCCCTCGAAGCTGATGTGAATCGCCTGATTTTACGGCGCGGACTGGAACTCGATACGGCCGGACTTTCGGTCATCGGCGATGCTAACGGGATCAGTTCACTAGAAGCGAATGGCACAACCCTAAGGGGCGCGCGTCTTGGCGCAACTTATAATTGGGATGGAACGGCAGCGCCGACTGTCAGCTTATCAACCAGCGATGCCGGTTTCGTGGCGGAAGCATTTATGGGACTGCGCTTCATGCGCGGTGGGTCTCTATCCCTGACCGGTACACTCGGTGGAACCGAACAACCGGCAAACCTTATGGTAAGATTGCAGGATACCCGTATTTCAGAGGTTCCTGTCGTGACGCAGATATTGTCGCTGGCATCCCTGCGTGGGCTCGCCGATACGCTCAACGGCGACGGGGTTTTGTTCAGCGATATTGTGATTCCAATCAGTATTATAAATGGTCGCTATATCGTCGAAGGTGGCCGCGCTAGCGGGCCGGCGCTTGGGCTGACAATGAATGGCTTTTTTGAAACTGAAACTCGCCAGGTCGAGGCCGATGGGGTTCTGGTCCCGAGTTTCGGGGTAAATTCAGTGCTAGGCGCGGTCCCGATTATTGGTGATCTATTTGTCGGGCGACGCGGGGAAGGTATCTTCTCTATTACCTATTCTGTTGCCGGCACATTTGAGCGGGCCCAAGTGGCGGTTAATCCACTATCTGCGGTGACGCCGGGTAT
>CBFHPC010000089.1:0-9294 GCA_965657655.1 Henriciella sp. | reverse complement strand
CCTCGCTCAAGAGAGCAGAGAAAGAGAAGCTGCGTCACAATTTACAATTTTTAATTCTGGCGTCGTTCGCCATCGCCGGCAAAGCCGTGCGTTAGCGCCGCCAGCTCCCAAGGCTATAATTTATGAACAAAACAATGTTAATAGGCGCAAGCCACCCGGAAGAGACCCGTGTTGCGCTTGTTGAAAACGGGCAAATTCAAGACTTCGACCTAGAAACCTCCGGCAGCGAACAGCTGCGTGGAAGTATCTATCTCGCAAAAGTCACGCGCGTCGAACCATCCCTGCAGGCCTGCTTCGTTGATTATGGCGGCAACCGGCACGGCTTTCTGGCGTTTAGCGAAATACACCCGGATTATTACCAGCTTCCCCAGGAGGACCGCGACCGGATTCTCGAAGAAGCCGCCCGGGAAGCTGCAGAATCGGATGATGATTTCGATGATCAGCTCGAAAATCCGGATGATTCCGAGGAAGATATCATTGTCACGTCAAATGATGATGCCAGCGACGCTGAGTCGGACACATCCGAAAATCAAGATCCGTCTGATGCAAATGATGACGATGCCGAGCATTCACCGGATGATGCTGACGCGAACGCCGATGGCGTCGAGGCAAGCGCCGATAGTGACGCCGATGCCGATACAGACGACAGCAAGCCGGCCACCGCCCCTGCCCGTCGCAACAGCGAACGTAAATCACGCCGACCGTCCGGGAGCCGCCATTACAAGATCCAGGAGGTTATTAGACGGCGGCAAGTCCTGCTCGTTCAGGTCGTCAAAGAAGAACGTGGCAATAAGGGCGCCGCGTTAACGACGTTTCTCTCGCTGGCGGGGCGATACTCCGTATTGATGCCGAACACACCGCGCGGCGGCGGTATTTCAAGAAAAATAATTAATAGCAATGACCGCAAACGGCTAAAATCGATCATGTCGGGGCTTGATGTTCCAAAAGGCATGGGTCTGATTGTCCGTACAGCGGGGTCGAAACGCACAAATTCCGAAATCCGGCGCGATTATGATTATCTCCGCAGCCTTTGGTCTCAAATCCGAACCAAAACGCTCGATTCCACGGCCCCAAGCCTGATACATCAGGAAGGTGGACTGGTTCATCGCGCCATTCGCGACATGTTCGATAGCAGCATAACAGACGTTATCGTGCAGGGGGATGCTGCTTATCGTGAAGCAAAAGACCTCGCCAAAACTTTGATGCCCGGTCAGGCCCGAAAAGTTAAACGCTGGACGTCAAAACTGCCACTATTTGCAACCGAAGGGGTTGAGGAGCAGCTAGAAGACGTATTCTCGCCGACGGTACAAATGAAATCAGGCGGATATCTGGTTATCAACCAGACAGAAGCGCTGGTCGCCATTGATGTGAACTCGGGCAAATCAACCCGCGAACGCAGTATCGAGCAAACCGCGTTAAGAACAAATCTCGAGGCTGCCGAGGAAGCTTGCCGGCAGATGCGGCTGCGTGACCTCGCCGGACTTGTCGTCATCGACTTTATCGACATGGACGAGAATAAGAATAATCGTGCCGTCGAGAAAAAAATGAAAGAATGCCTGAAACTGGATCGGGCACGTGTTCAAAATAGCCGGATTTCACAATTCGGATTGATGGAAATTTCAAGGCAGCGGCGTCGTGCTGGCGTTGCGCAGGCAATCTCAGAAACCTGCCCTGCCTGCGATGGCACCGGTCGCAGACGGTCGATTTCCTCAGCAGGCCTGCAATTATTGCGGGTTATTGAGGCAAGATCAGCGACAGGGCGATTGAAAAGCCTGTCAATCACGGCGCCGACAGATGTCGCTCTCTACATTCTTAACACCAAACGTGATGCCCTGCTCCAGATTGAGACCGAGGCCGGGTTCTCGATTTCAATCACGTCCTCAAGCCAGTTAATTCCCGGTGAATTCAAAGTTGATGCCGAAAAAGATAGCCAGAGCGGCGGACGCGGCAGTCGAAAATTCGATCGCTCGAAATTTATCGAGGGAGATGATGATGATCACCTCCTGCCGGATCCTTCAGAGGATGAAACGGATGTTTCCGACGAAGATAGTCAGGACAGCGATGGCAGCGATGGCAGCGATGACAAGGATGCTTCGCTTGAAGATGCAGGGCGCAAGAAACGGCGTCGCCGTGGCCGTCGGGGGGGACGCAAGCGTCGTCGTGAAGATGATCTAAATGCAATGAGCACGCCACCAAGCGATGGCCCCGCGCTTCTTGACGGACTTGCTGCCAGCTTCCCTCACCTATTAGCAGATGAGACCCCAGAGCTGCCGGCAGCGACCCTTGGTGGCATCGAGGCTGAACCGGTAAAACTGGCTGTGCTCGAACTCGCAACTGAGAAACCGGCAAGCGAAGTCGGTGATCAGGACGAAAAAGACGCGAATGCCGAAGGAGACGGACGACGCAAACGCCGCCGTCGCCGTCGCCGTCGCGACAGTGATGACAAGCCGGCAGCTGCACAGGACAACTCCGTTGAATTGGCGACAGATGCAGAGCCGACAGATGCAGAGGCGACAGTGGCCGAACCGGTGATCATTACCGAGACAGAGACCACGAAACCGGCTGAACAGGACGTCGCGACTCAGACCATGACGGTCGATGCGGTCATGGCAGATGAGCCCGGAACGGCCCCGGCAGATGACGCTGTCGTTAATACCGGCGATGATCAGCCCATTGTTGACGTGCATGTGCCGGGTTATGCCGAAACAGATCCGGAGAATGGCACCGCCGGCGAGACACCCGATACGAGTGCGAAGGCGGCAGCCAGAGAAAACCAGCCTGCGATTGACGCAAATGGACCTGATGATGCTGATGCGAATTCGGAAACTGACGCACTCAGCGACACGCCCGATACGGTTGCGGCGACTGAACCCGGCGCGTCTGCAGTGAGTATTAAGCCCGATGCCGACACAGCTACCGCCAAGCCGGACGATACCCCAGAAACCGCCAAGCCGGAGAAACGCAAACGGCGGGGATGGTGGTCAAGAAAATAGGGAGAACGGGCGGTGCAGTCTCAACCGCCCGATCCCGAAAAAATATTCTTGACGACGTTCGAGCGACGGAATAACGAGAAAATTGACAAGTAAGCGAGCTACGACGGATTTAATCGTCAGTACGAGTGAGCCCAACTGTCTTCACTTTCAATACCGGTTGGGTCGGTTTTGCTTTGCGGGGATAATTGGATGACTCATTTTTGGAGTTCGTTCTCTTTATTTTTTAGAAACTTAAATGTTGAGTTTGATACCTCGACGTTGCTTAGGAACCTTGCCAAGGACGCCGATTATATGGCTGCCGTGGCTGAATTAAGTAGGCCGTGCGGGCGATAGTCGCCCGCTTAGTCTCTATGAACCCTCATAAATTCAGCTTCTGAAGTGATTTTTCGCTTTAACGGACACCATCATGTTCAATTTCAAACCGTCCCAACTGGCGCAACCAGGCATTTTGCCTGACATTGATCGCCCCTATGGCCTGCCGGTCTTCAATTCCATCGCCGACATGCTCGAAAGCTATACCGGAGATGATGTGGCCTACATCCTGTATCCGCAACGGGTTGCCGCGCGTGCAGAGCAGTTTCTCGCTGGTTTTCCCGGGACGTCACTCTACGCTGTAAAAGCGAACCCCCATCCCGCAATGCTTAAAATTCTCTGGTCGGCTGGCATTCGCCATTTTGACGTCGCATCGATCCGCGAGATCGACCTGATACAGTCGCTTTCGACTGATGCCCGTTTATACCTGATGCATCCTGTCAAATCGCGCAAAACGATTGCATATGCCTATCAGGCTGGCGTGCGGGACATGGCATTTGACTGCCTCGCCGAGCTCGACAAGATTATCGATGAAACAGGACATGCCGATGATCTGAACCTGCATTTGCGACTGGCTGTCCCGAACGGCGCCGCCATTATGCCGCTAGCAGGCAAATTCGGCGCTGACTGGGATCACGCGATTGAATGCCTTATTGCGGCAAGACCATTGGCAAGAAAACTGGGCCTGACTTTCCATGTCGGCAGCCAATGTCTCGACCCGCAAGCTTATAGCGCCACGATAAAATATGTTCGCGCTCTGTTGGATGCGGCCGGTATAGAGCTCGACACGCTCGATTGCGGCGGGGGGTTTCCAGTTCAATATCCCGGAATGGACGTCGCAAGTCTGGAGACTTATTTCGAAACAATTCAAGCAGCACTGATCGAATACGGTTTTTCGGAGCTGGAAATATTTGGTGAACCCGGTCGCGCACTGTGCGCAGAAGGCGGCTCAACACTGGCGCGGGTCGAGCTGCGGAAGGGCAATGACCTGTATCTGAACGAAGGCAGCTTTGGCTCCTTATTCGACGCCGGTCGATTTTCCTGGAAACATGAAACACGCCGACACAGACCCGATGGCGACAAGCCGGATATGCAGACACAGTATAAGACAATCGGGTACCGTTTCTTCGGGCCCACCTGTGACAGCAGTGACGTGATGGCAGGGCCGTTTCATCTACCGGATGACATTCGCGAAGGCGACTGGGTCGAAATCTGCAATCTCGGCGCCTATGGTCAGGCCCTGGCGACAAATTTTAATGGCTTCCAGTCAGAAACAACCGTGGCCATTCTAGAGGGACCCGCTAGTCATAAGTCCCCATTAGCGTCTTCTCCCGCCACTTGCCGTATCTGAAGTATAGAAACGACAGCACCGCACAACTTATTGTCCCGACCGGGAAGCTCCACCAGATCGCGTCAGACCCGAGATATGGCTGGGCGTAATTGGCGAACGGAATGCGGATCAGCCAAAGTGTTCCAACCATAATCAGGGTTGGCGGGACCATCGCACCATTCGCCCTGACAATGCCAAACAGGACCATGGTAAAAGCTAGCGGGATCCAGCTCCAAAGCACCAGAAGATTGATCCGCAGCGCCATCCTCAATGCCTCGCCGCCATCCGGTAGAAATATCGAAAATAGCGTGCTTCCCGCAGCATAGATAGCAAGCACCCCAAGCGTTGCCACGGCACTGCTTAGCAGGCATCCCCGCAGCGCCAATTGGTCTACCCGGTCCCAGCGCCCCGCCCCGATATTTTGTGAAGCAATCGCCGCCACCGAACTTGCAAAAGCCCCGATTGGCATCTGGATAAAACCCCACAATTGCGTACTCGCAGCATATGCAGACGAGGTCGCCGCGCCATACTGGTTCACCATTGATAGCAGGGCCAGATAGACACCGGAAATCAATATCCCTTCCAGTCCCATTGGCATGCCGCGCAATAAAAGTAGTCGCAATATATCAATATCCGGCACCCAATAGGCGCGCTGTGAGAAGAAATGCGTAATCGGGTGGTTATTCATTCGGGTAAAGATCAACAAGCCAATCAGGGCGATCAAGGCCGCAATCAAATTCGCATAGGCAACAGCTGACAGACCGAACTTCGGCAAACCAAACGCACCCGTTAGCAAGACTGGAATAAGAATGAACGACAGGCTCAACCAGAGTGCGGTAAACCAGAACGGTGTTTTCGCATCACCCGTTCCACGGATCATGACGGTAATAAAGACGAACGGAAACACAGCTAGTAAGGCAAAGCATGTGGCTTGCAGATACTCGACCGTCAGCGCCTTGGCCTGTTCCGGCGTTGAGATCAGATCAACCAGTAATGGCGAAAAATTCCATCCAAGTATGGCCAGAATAATGGACCCCGCGAGCACAAAAGCGATAGACGTGCTGGCAATCGCTTTCAAATGATCTGAACGATTGGCCCCATAGGCCTGTGCAATCATGATGCTTGAGGCTGAGGCAACCCCCATAACTGTCGCCATCAGCATCATCCAGACAAGAACATTTACAATAACAACGCCGGTCAATCCGTCTGGCCCAATGGTCTGGCCGACCCATGCCGCAGTATAGGCGCCGGCAACCGAGTGAAGCAGATTTGTACCAATAAGCGGCAATGAAAACCGGACCAGCGTTGCCACCAGCGGCCCCTCGATCAGCTGCCGGTCGAACTTGTCGACAGCATCCGTCGCAACCGGCGCCGTCTCACCGGCAATTGTGGGCAATCTATCTGTCATAAAATCTTAAAGCGCCGTATCGAGCCTATCAATGGATGACCATCTTGCGCTCTAATTAAACATGAAAATGTGTCTTAGCCCCTTGCCCCTAGGCTAGCGCAACAGATCATTTCAGAAAACACCAAAGCGAGCTCGAAACAGCCGAAATATCATGAGCCTGCAAAACCCAGAGCGCAATTCGGACAGACTGTGATCCCGCTACCATCCCGCCGCTCGTCTGCGTGAGACGCCGGCAATTCATGCCAGTGATCCAAAGCCAGGTCGAAATCACCCGCAAGGTCTGCCCATCATATTATTTATGACCGGTGCCAAATCCCGGCCAAACGCGCATGCCCGCATATATCAATCTCGATAATGCGTTCACCGGCTTCCGCCAGTATGCAACTGTCGAACAAAGGCGACCAGTTGGAGCCATTTCCAACAAACCCGTTAGGTGATGCGTAAAGCCAGACCAGCGCGGCTGATCATCATGGATAAGCTAGTCTCTAAGTCGTCAGTTAAGGCAAAATCATAATCCTTGTGCGCTCGAGGACATCTCCACAGCATAGTCTGAAACCGGTACCAGACTGCAAATAAATCCTGCCATCACTTGCGCACAGAGCAAATTCATCAATCATGACGTGCCAAAATAGTCATGAGGTATGCGATGGCCACGCAAAAGTCTGAACACGATGAACGGGAAACCAACGATCTGCAACGTCCCCTCGTAACAGTCGCACAGGGCCAGATTGAAGGCCTCTGGCTCGAGACGGACAATCGCCCACTCGCAACATTTCGGGGTATCCCTTTTGCTGCGCCGCCAGTCGGCAGCTTGCGATGGGCTCCACCGCAAAAACCTGCCGGCTGGACTGGCATAAGAGACGGGTCCCAATTCGGCGCCCGGGCCATGCAGAACACGGCACCTTCGGCCTTCACAAAGTCGATGATAGAGCGACACGGCTGGCCGGCGGACAAAACCCGGCGCGCGCTTGATAAATTCGAAGCGCTACCGCAGCTGCCAATCAGCGAAGACTGCCTGTTTCTGAATGTCACAACACCCGACATCGCAATAACTAAACCGCTTCCGGTAATGGTCTGGATTCATGGCGGCAGTCACCAGTCTGGGACCGGAAGTCTCGCCGCCTATCAGTCACTGACATTACCCGCAGAAGGCGTCGTTCTGGTAACAATTAATTACCGGCTTGGTGTGTTCGGCTATATGGCCCATCCTAGACTTTCTGAATCCGATCCGAATGGCGTATCCGGAAATTACGGCATCCTTGATCAGATCGCCGCGCTGGAATGGGTCGCAGCCAACATATCCGCTTTTGGCGGCGATCCCGGAAATGTAACTATTTTCGGTCAAAGTGCCGGCGCACAGGCCGTATCCGAATTAATGGCATCACCCCTCGCGGACGGGCTGTATCACAAGGCAATCCTGCAATCCGGCGTATATTCCTGGAACCCGGTCAGACTAAAAAACGGGTTTCGCGGGCATCCGTCCGGTGAGCAGATGGGCGCGAATTTTATCAGCAAGAACAATCTCGCGGCGCCTGAGGCAAACGCCGATGATCTGCGCAACATCAAAGCCGAAGACTTGTTGCAGGCGGCACTCACCGATCCCGACCATCTCGGTGTCTTTCTGCCGCTGGCCGACGGGCACGTACAACCTTTGCGTGTATGGCAGAAAATACATGATAAGAAGATGGCACCTGTTCCCATACTCCTCGGATATAATAGCGATGAAGGATCACTATTCTACCAGTGGTATAACCGGCCAACTCGCTTTGATTATGAATTCCCCGATGAACCCGGCGCCCGTCTTACACGCTTGCGGCAAGTCTTTGGCGCCCATGCTGACAGTCTGATTGCTGAATATGGTCTGGACAATTGGCAAAACCGCCAACAGGCCGAAACCGACATGCTGGGTGATGACAGCTATGGTGTACACACAAGATTGCTCGCTGACAGTCATGCTGATCGCGGGCTGCCTGTCTGGATTTATCAATTCCGGCGTAAGCCCGCCTCGCCCGACCAAACCATTGACGCCTATCACGCCGCTGAAATACCTTTCGTCTTCGACCTGCACGGGGCAATTCCACTATCAGCCTCAGACCGGGCAATCACGGATCATATGACGTGTTACTGGCTCAATTTCGCTAAATCGGGCTCACCGAATGGCCCCGGATTGACCGACTGGCCTGCCTATTCTTCCACGCAAAAGACATGGCTGATTTTCAATGATGATATCCACACAGAAGAGCACGTCCGGAAAACCAAACTTGATGCGCTTGAGTCCGGTCTCCAGAAAATCATGACCGGCGAGACCGGCGATTGAAGATACCGTTACGCCCTACGCACCAAATCATCGTCACAGCTGCGCCGCAGTCGCCATTATTGGAAATGATCATCCTGGCTAGGCTGCCAGCCGCCGTTCGATGAGGTCTGCCGGATAGGGGCGGCTATAAGATCGAATATCGAACTCCGAGCGCAATTGCTCAACGCTTTTCTGCCACTGATTTTCCCAGTCAATCAGCATGATTGGCGGCGTTTCCCGGCCATGGCGCCAGGCCGATGTCAGCGTCGTCATCAAAACCGGCCAGCCAAAGCCGGACGACAAGCTTCCAATCACGGCGGTCACGGCAAGAAATTGTGCAGAATAGGCATGTCCGAACTGCGCCATTTGAAACGCCGACAAAGCAATTTCGTGAAGCGCGGTCGTCTCATACCCCGCAATAATATGCCAGAGATCATGAGATTGCAGGATGCGCGTATTGAGATAGTCGAGCGGCGACGGCAGTTCAGCAAGGCCGATGGCGTCGCGGTCAAGGACTTCCAGATCGAACTTATTTTCTACAATCAGCGCATGAAACCGTGCGCCAATCGAGCCGTGCGGACACGCTGCCAGCTGTTCCAGACGGATGCGTTGAGGCAGCGCCAAGCCGGCCACTTGATCAATTCCCGGATAATATGCTGCGGCGGCTGCGGTCCGCTGCTGATAGGTCTCACCAGCAAGCGCGCCAAGCGCTGCGGTACGTGCCGTGATTGACAAAGCATCGAGCTTCCCAGCGATAGCATCTTCAGCGACGGACCAGACTGCCGACCATAAGTCCGGATCAGCTTGCTCAACTGGCCGCTCCGGGGGCGAAACTGGCGGCGCCTGAACAGCCCGTCCCTGCCATCCAAGCGCGAGCGTATCCCAGACGTCTGCAAGTCTCTCCGGGGCGAGAAATGCTGCATGTGCCAATTGCGCAGACAGTCGCAGGCGTATG
>CBFHPC010000088.1:0-9333 GCA_965657655.1 Henriciella sp. | reverse complement strand
CGGGACGAAGCAGGAATATGGCGGGCTTATCAAGCATGGTGCCAAAGTATTGTTTGCCTATGCCGAGGCAACGGTACCGAAAGTCACGGTGATTACGCGCAAGGCCTATGGCGGGGCGTATGATGTCATGAGTTCGAAGCATCTGCGTGGCGATGTGAACTATGCGTGGCCGACGGCCGAGATTGCCGTCATGGGCGCCAAGGGCGCGGTCGAAATCATCTTCCGCAAAGATATCGGGGATGCCGACAAGATTGCAGCGCATACAAAGAGCTATGAAGACAATTTCGCCAATCCCTATATCGCGGCTAAAAAGGGATATATTGACGATATCATTCTGCCGCATGCGACCCGTCGCCGGATTTCCAAAGCGCTCAGGACGCTAAAGAATAAGGACGTCCAGAATCCCTGGAAAAAGCACGACAATATCCCGCTTTAATCTATTATTGCTGATCTGGTTGCGTTGTATTGAGCCGGTTTGACAATTGTCAGGCCGGTAGCGCGCACCGTCAGCTTGCCGCCACCCCATAGTCTTTGGCCAAATGGACGCGGCGGTGAAAGGCCAGACGCTTGGCATAGTCCAGGGGATTATGCGGTTTGACGAGCGCATCGGCTGGTGTATCGGCAAGATCAATCAGGCGGGTGAGGAAAAACCTCAAGGCAGCCCCGCGACACAGGACTGGCAGCATGTCGAGCTCGTCAGTCTGCAACGGGCGCTCGCTTTGATAGCCTGCGATCAGATTCATGCCATTCGAGTAATTATATGCACCATCGGCCTCGAAGGCCCAGGCATTGAGGCAAATCGCGAGATCATAGGCCAGAGCATCTGTGCAGGCGAAATAGAAATCAATCGCACCACTAAAGCTGTCACCGATAAAGAAGGCATTGTCGGGAAACAGATCGGCATGAATTGTGCCAACTGGCAGCGCGCACGCCGCAAGATCCGCTGTCGCTATGGCCTGCAAATCCATATCTATCGCGTCGGCTAGGCCTGCCTGCAAGCTGTCGGCAAATGTTTCGCGGCCCTGCCAAAGTCCCGGCCATGCGGCCGGTCCGAGATTGTTTGGCCGGGTTTGTGGAAAATCGGCTAGCGCCGCATGGAGCCTGGCCAGACCAATTCCGAGATTACGACATTGCAGCGGATTTGGTCGTATCGGCGATAGGCCGTTCAAAAATGAAACAATTACGGCCGGGCGTCCTTCGAGTTGACGAAGTGTGTCGCCATCTCGCCCCGCGATTGGCTCGGGGCAGGGAAAGCCGTTTGCGGCAAGGTGCTGTTTAAGTGCGATGAAATAGGGTAAATCAGATGCTGCGACGCGCTTTTCGAACAGGGTGAGGATATATTTTCCAGTGTCTGTTTCGAGGAAATAGTTTGAGTTTTCGACACCCTCGGCAATACCCTTGAAGACAAGAGCATTGCCGAGATCGTATGACGCCAGAAAATCACCGAGGGCGGCGTCAGAAACACGCGTATATACAGCCATGGATTAGGCTGTAGCGGGGCTTGTCTCCGGTGTCCATTGATCCCTCTGTAATGTCCGTCCGAGGAGCAAGAAGTGGAGCGCCGCCCATAAGAAGAATAACGCGCCCATCGTCACGCCGAGCCGGACACCGGTGCTGCGTGCCGGGGCGCAATAGGCATCATTTGTCGCTTCCGCCGCGTCGAGTGCCGTCCCGGCGATTGCATCCTCGGCGTCATCTTGAGCGGCTTTTATCTGCCGCTCTAACGCTCCGCAGGCCTGTAGGGACACAGGTGCATCGAGCTGGCTTAGCTGCCATTTCGTTCCCTGGTCGGAGATCCAGCCGATAACTGGCGGGCCGAATCCGTATCCGATCAGATTTACGATGAATAATAGGAGCGCAGCCGCTGTTGCACGCATTCTCGGCTCTACCAGATTCTGCGTGACTGAGAACATCGGGCCAAGATAGGAATAGCGCAACAGGCCCGCAATTGAGAGAGCGGGCACCGCCAGCCAGATTGCTGTAGCACCATCTGAAAAACTCAACGTATTGTATCCGAAAACTGCAAACGGAAAGGCGAGACTGACGCCAAGTGCCGGTAGCCAGGAGTCGGAATTCGGGTGTTTTTTGCGGATACGGTCGGCGAGTATGCCCGAGCCGATGGTGCCGATACCGGCCGCGACACCCAGAACACCGCCATAGATAAGTGCCGCCTCCATTAAGGACAGCCCGTGCGCCCGCATCCAGAAGGGCGCAACGAACTGACCGATTCCGTAGCCAGCAAAAGATACGATCGCACCGCCAAGGCTGACATGCCAGAAGGACGGCTTTCGGGCGAGAATTCCGAAGGCTGCAAAAGGTGATGGCATGACGCGGGCCGCTGCGGCGGCGGCTCCGCCGGGATCGGAATAACCTCGTGGTGGTTCTTTGACCGTCATTTTAAAGACGATGGCGCCAAGTACACCTGGCAGCCCCATCCAGATAAAGGCATCACGCCAGTTCAGCCCGTCTTGCGAGGCAATCCAGGCACCACCAAGTGCCGCAAGCATGGAGCCAATTGGAATACCTAAAGCAAATATACCGAGGGCCGATGATCGCTTCTCTGGCGGAAAATAGTCTGAGATTAACGAATGGGATGGCGGCGAACAGCCGGCTTCGCCAATCCCGACTCCGATCCGGGCCAGGGCAAATTGCCAGGTGTTCTGCGCCAGTCCACAAAGTGCCGTCATGCCGCTCCAGACAGCCATGGCAATGGCGATAATCGAGGTTCGGTTCTTGCGCTCGGCCAGCATCGCAAATGGAATACCGAGAAAAGTGTAGAGCAGGGCAAAAGCTAGACCTGACAGCAAGCCGATTGCCGTATCCGATAAACCGAATGTCTCACGTATTGGCTCGCCAAGTACGCCGATCAACGTCCGGTCGATGAAGTTGAATGTGTAAACAACGATGAGCGCAAAGAGCACATAGGCGCGATAGGATGCGCTGCCATAACCGTCAGTCGACGGCGCCGGCATTGTATCGGTTTGAGCGGGACTGGTCATTATGTGGTCTCCAATTTTGCGACGAAGTCACGTTCCAGCGTTTTTGCAGACATCAGGAAGCATCCGGCCGCGAAGATAAACCAGCATACGGTAAGAGAAATCGCCTGCTTCAGGCCGGTCGAGCTTGCAAGCTCACAAAGCGCGACCTGCTCGCCGGTCAGCGTATCATTTCCGGTGCAGACTTTAACGCTCAGGCCGGTATCGGCGGGGAGTTGCATGTTCATAAACAGGTCACTGAAGAAGCCGACAAAATAGGGCCCGACACCATTCCCGATGATCGAAACCATAATTAGCAGAATGGCAATTGCCGTTGCGCGTGAGCGATTGGATACAACGCTTTGGCCGATATTATATTGTGCGCCGAGATAGGCATAATGGGTTGTTGCGGCAATCGCCCAGAAGATGAATACGAGCGTGAGATTGCTGGCATAGAAGGCCGCAATATAGAATGGCACCGCGATCAGCAGGCCGACGGCCGGTATCCAGGCCACAGCGGTTTTCGAATAGGGAGTCATCTTTTCGGTTAACCAGCCGCCTAGGAAGGTTCCCAATGCGGACATAGCCGCGAGCGGGGCGCCGTAATTGACGGCTGCCTCACGCACATCAATGCCATGCTCGCGTTGCAGGAACGGGGCTTGGAAGCTGGTCAGGCCGTAGCCGACAAAGGCGACAAAGGAGGCCCCAATTGTCATCCACAGAAATGTCGGTTTTCCGGCCAGTTCGGTGAGGGTGTCTTTGAGGTTAGCCGCTTCTTCTTTAACTTTTGGTTCGGGATCGGAAAACCCTCTGGGGGGTTCGCGGACGGTTAAGTAGACCAACATGGCAATCAGAACGCCGGGCAGGCCAACAACAACAAAGGCGATTCTCCACCCTTCGATATGTGTCCAGTCGATGCCAGAGAAAAACCAGCCGAGACCGATTGATGATAACCAATTACCAAATTCAACGCCGGTCATGCTCGCAATTGGACCACCGAACAGATTGGCTAAAACACCGCCAAGGGTGACCCCCATGGAATAAATTCCAAGAGCGGTCGCGCGGCTCTTTGGCTGAAAATAGTCGCCGATGATGGAATTCGCCGGAGGGGTACAACCGGCCTCACCGATCGCGACGCCAATCCGGAAGAAGAGAAGCATGAGGAAACCTGCCGCCACGCCGCATAGCGCGGTCATAATCGACCATAAAACGATACAGACCGTCATGATTCTTATGCGGTTTGACCGGTCAGCCCACATCGCGATGGGAAGCCCCATAACGGCATAGAATAGAGCAAATGGCGGGCCGTATAAGAGCCCCCATTGTGTATCGGACAGATCGAAACTCTCAATGATTGGCTGCGCGACAACCGCAATCAGCGTCCGGTCAATGAAATTCACCGTGTAGACAGTCATTAATACGAGTAAAACGTAAGTGCGGTAATTCTTCGTGCCGAACCCGTCTTCATTCTTCATTTCTGCCTGTGCGACAGCTGCCCCATTAGCCATTTGCTAAACAATCCTCCAAATTTTTTTGTGACCCTAGCCGCGGATCGCTAGTAGGCAAGTCAAAATGAGGTAGCACTCTGCGGATCGTCAGATCAGGCCTTTGGTCTTAAGGCTCGTCACCCCGTTTTTGGCGGCGATCAGGTGATCGTGCACTAGTATATCTAGTGGTTCTAATGCGTCGATGATCTGGCGTGTCACATCAATATCCGATTGTGACGGCGTTGGGTCGCCACTGGGATGATTGTGCACGAGGATTATTGCCGAGGCGGATTTTTCAAGCGCGTGCCTTGCAATTTCGCGCGGATAGACCGGCGCGTGGTCAACGGTGCCAAGCGCGAGTACTTCGTCGGCGATCAACTGGTTTTTGCGATCCAGAAATAGGCACCTGAACTGTTCCCGCGGTTCATGCTGCAGCTCGTTTCTGACATAGGTCAACAGCGCCGACCAATTCGAGATCAGCGGACGCGCGCGCATGGTTTCGCGAGACGCTCGCGCGCCGAGCTCTCGTGACGCGCAAATATAGGCCGCAGTGCTTCTGCCAATGCCTTTGACCGATTGCAGAGCGCCGGGATCGGCGGCAAGAATTCCCGACAGGCTTTCGAACCGCTTGAGAAGCGCCTTGGCCACGGGTTTGATATCTCTGCGCGGAATGAAGGCAAACAGCATGATCTCGAGAAGCTCGTAATCATCAAGCGCTTTTGCGCCACGGTTTAATAACCGTTCTCTCAGGCGATTACGATGGCCTTGCCAGTGTGGTAAGGGATCGTTTTCTGTCATCCCGGACTCAATATTTATGGGGGGTATGTCGTCCCTTTGGCGATGTCGTGAAAATCTCGACTCCGTCTGCTGTAACCCCGACAGAGTGTTCGAATTGTGCCGATAATTGCCGGTCACGGGTCACTGCGGTCCAGCCGTCTTTGAGTATGACGCCATCCTTGCGACCAATATTTAACATTGGCTCGATTGTGAAAAACATCCCCTCCGCCAAAACAGGCCCGGTCCCGGCTCGCGCAGAGTGAACAACATTCGGTTCGTCATGGAATAATTGTCCAAGACCATGCCCACAGAAATCTTCGACCACCGACAGGCGATTTTTCCGCGCAATTTCTGAAATGGCTTCCCCGATATCGCCGAAACGAGCGCCCGGCTTTACCGCTGCGATTCCAGCCATCATCGCTTCATAGGTTGCATCAATCAGACGTGCTGCTTTGCGTTTAAGCTCTCCGGCGGCAAACATTCTGGAATGGTCACCATGCCAGCCATCCACAATCACGGTGACATCAATATTTGCAATGTCGCCGTCCTTGAAGACGCGCTCGCTGGGAATGCCGTGGCAGATCACATGGTTTAACGAAATGCAGGAGGCATGTTTATAGCCCCGATAGCCGATTGTGGCAGACTGGGCGCCGTGATCGAAGACAAATTCCTGAATAAGCTTGTCAATATGTGCCGTCTCGACGCCCGGTCTGACTTCTGGTCCGAGCATATCGAGACATTCGGCGACAAGCCGGCCGGCCTTCCGCATGCCGGCAAAACCAGCCTCGTCGTGTATTCTTATTTCTCCTGTCCGCATAGGGAGCAGAGTTTCAGACTGACTCATTTGATGCTTTCAGAATGTTGCTGGTTATCTGCCCTATATAGTCGCGATTTATGGGCAATCCTAGCGCTGAAATACAATAAAGCATCGCGAAGACGTGTAGGTTGTTGGTTTTTTTGGGCGGGATCGGCCGAGGTGGGCAGATGGGTCGGTCGCCGCGGGCTTTTTGGAAACTGATGTGAAAGCGTGGCCTAAGCCTCGACATTCTGCGCCGGACACTTTAGTTCCGGCTGGTATTGACGGGATCAGAATGAGGTAAGGCCACCAATGTTTGGAAAGATACTGATTGCAAATCGAGGTGAGATCGCCGTCCGTGTGATTAAAACCTGTCGCGAAATGGGTATTAAGACAGTGGTTGTCTATTCTGACGCGGATGCCGGGTCAAAAGCCGTCGAAATGGCCGATGAGGCGGTTCATATTGGCGGGTCACCCGCCGCAGAATCTTATCTTGTTATGGATAAAATCATCGATGCTGTGAAGCAGACGGGAGCTGAAGCGGTGCATCCCGGTTTCGGGTTTCTGTCGGAGAATCCGGCCTTTGCAAAACGGCTGGAAAAAGAGAATATCGCTTTTATCGGTCCCAATGCCGGCGCTATTGAAGCCATGGGCGACAAGATAAGCTCCAAAAAACTCGCCGCGGAGGCTGGCGTATCGACTGTTCCCGGTCATATGGGCTTGATCACAGATACCGCCGAAGCCGTTAAGGTGTCCCAGGATATCGGGTATCCGGTGATGATCAAAGCCTCGGCAGGTGGCGGCGGTAAAGGCATTCGAATCGCTTATAATGATCAGGATGTTGAAGAGGGCTTCCCGGCGGTTAAAGCCGAAGCCGCTGCATCATTTGGTGATGACCGGATTTTTATCGAGAAATTTATCCTGCAACCGCGGCACATCGAGATTCAGGTGATGGGCGACAAGCACGGGAATTGCGTTTACCTGTTTGAACGCGAATGTTCGATCCAGCGTCGTAATCAGAAGGTGCTCGAAGAGGCACCATCGCCGCTACTGGATGAAGCGACGCGGAAAAAGATGGGTGAACAGGCCGTGGCGCTGGCCAAGGCTGTCCAATATGACAGCGCCGGGACAGTCGAGTTTGTTGCATCGGGTGAAGATAAGAGCTTCTACTTCCTTGAGATGAATACGCGTTTGCAGGTCGAGCATCCGGTGACAGAAATGATTACCGGCGTGGATCTGGTCGAACAGATGTTGCGGTCGGCTGCCGGCGAAGAGCTGTCGATTGATCAGGCCGGGCTTGCAATCAATGGCTGGGCAATTGAGAGCCGGGTGTATGCGGAAGACCCGTATCGGAACTTTTTGCCGTCAATCGGTCGTTTAAAGCGCTTTTCGCCACCCAAGGAAGGCGAATTGGAGGGCGGCACGGTGCGGATCGATAGCGGCGTTCGAGAGGGCGACGAAATTTCGATGTTCTATGATCCGATGATCGCCAAACTGGTAACCCATGGTAAAGATCGTGATGCCGCGCTGGATACACAGGCAAAGGCGCTCGATCGCTTCTACATTGATGGTATTCGCGACAATATACCATTCTGTGCGGCAGTTATGGATGATAGCCGTTTCAGGTCGGGAAATATTACGACGGCCTATATCAAGGAGGAGTTTCCGAACGGCTTTAACGGGACGGATGCGACGGCCGAGCAGGAATTATTACTGATTTCAGTTGCGGCCTACATTCATTCATTACAGCGGGCCAGGGCTGCCTTGATCAGTGATCGTATCATTGCCGACATTGCGCCGCGACAGGACTGGGTTGTCGTGCTTGGTTCGGCCTATCATCCAGTTCATATCGAGATCAATGAGGGTGTCGCGACCTTGTCAATCGATGGAACATCTCACGAAATGAAAACCGACTGGCAACCCAGACAGCATCTGGTCGAGGGAGTTCTGGACGGCCGGCCATTCGCGGTGAAATTTGAAGACCGGACCGAAGGTTATCTGATGCGGCATCGCGGCGTTAGTCTACGGGCACTGGTGTGTCGGGAAGAAGTGGCCGAGCTTCACCGGCGACTGCCTGAAAAAGAAAAGCCGGACCTTTCAAAACTGATTATTTCGCCAATGCCAGGGCTGGTTGTATCGGTTGACGTCGAAGTCGGCCAGGAGGTGCAGGAAGGTGAGGCCGTCTGCATCGTCGAGGCGATGAAAATGCAAAATATTATCCGGGCCGAAGCGGTCGGGCGGGTCAAGGCAATTAATGTGGCTGGCGGCGAAAGCGTTGCCGCCGACCAGATTATGGTTGAATTTGAATAATCGGTGCGATGTCTGCGGGTATAATAGATGATGTTTGATCAGTCGCTCATGCGTCTCTGGTTCGATGCAAATGGTCGTATCGGGCGAGTCCGTTTCTGGCAGGGCCTCGTCGTTCTGACAGTTGCGAGCTTCATTATCGTCGCCGGTCAAACGAAAATTGGGGGCTGGTTCGGTCTTTTCAGTTATATTCTGATTTATCCCTATATCTGCGTTTTCGGCAAAAGACTGCATGATATCGGTCGCTCGACCTGGTGGGTGATTGGCCTGTTTTTTGCCTCTCTGATCGTGCAGTTCATTCTGACATTATTTACGGAACCGATCTTCCGGTCGCCGGAAACTGTTGCTCTGATAGAGAAAATGGCAGTCGACTGGGAGGCCGGGAATGTCGATTTGGTCGGATCAGATGTCGAGCGCTTGAACAATCTGCTTTTGATACCGAACCTGATCAGTGTTGTTGTTGGAAATGCCGTCCTCGGGTTTTTTCTTGGCCGGATTGAAAGCGATCCCGCTGATAATCAATATGGTCCGCGCGACTGAAACTGATCGCGTCGCCGGGCCGGCCGACGGCAAAAAGTTAACTATTTATCGCACCGATATTCAGAGGATGCTTAAAAATGAACTGGCTTACGACATTGTTTAATCCGATCGGTAAAACTCCAAGCCTGGCGTTCACACGGGCCTGGACGCTCCTCTTTCTCGCGCGGTTTTTCATGATTTTCGGTGCCGGCTTCCTGTTAATGATTCTGGGTCTTTCCGGCGTGAATACTGACGGTCTAGCCGTCAGCCTTATCTATTTCACCGGATTGGTATTCCTGCTGACATCCATGCTGTCACTCGTCATCCATATACGGCGTCTGAATGATGCCGGGCGATCAAGTCTGTGGGCAATGGTAATACTGGTCCCGCTCTTGCTGGGCAGTAGTGTTGCGATTGTTGGGATCACCCGCGATGCAGGAGAATATGCCAAAAATTACAATGCAAGGGCCAT
>CBFHPC010000087.1:0-9423 GCA_965657655.1 Henriciella sp. | reverse complement strand
CATTCAATAGGGACGTGACTTCGCCAATCTGGGTTTGAGATGTTTTGGCCCGCTTCCGAATACGATTTCCAAGCGATATGACCGGACCAAACGCAATCGGATACACAAGCAGCAAGATCAGCGTCAGTTTCCAATCGAGGTAAAGCATATAGCCAAAGGCCGTAATGACGGTGAAAACACTCTTGGTAAAATTATTGGCGAAGCGCAGCGCAGCATCACGAATTGCATTTACGTCATTGATAAAACGCGACACAAAACCGCCCGCAGCAACAGCTGTTAAGCGTTGGTAGTCTCCATTTGTTAACGCATTAAGCTGTTCAGCCTGGACGTCGACTAAAGCTCTCTGGACCCCTGTATTATTACATATCGTCATCAGATAGAGCGACAACGCACGTCCTGCTGCGAGCAGGACAATCCCGATTGTGCCGGCAATGATCCAGCCAAACGAGTGCTGTTTTGTCTCCAAAGAACTCTGCAGCTGATTACCAACAAAATTGAGAACGCCGATATAAGCACTGGCGCAAGCGGCCGTAACGACCGCGAACACTGTCCCCAGCAGAAACCAGCGCATCTGCGCCGTAAAAAACCTTTCGAACAGTCTCAACAGACCAGCACGTTTAGGGTCGGATGAGATATGATCAGAGATTATGTTGTTCACCTGTTTCAGGATCCATGAGCTTGTGCGCGTGTAAGATAAAATACCTTATATCGGCAGCATCAACAGTTTTCTGTGCCGCCGTTTTCCAGGCATCATAGGCAGATTTGTAATCCGGAAATGCGCCGATAAAATCGATTTTTGCGACATCGGAGAATTCAAGCCCCGAAACATCCTTCAACTCGCCACCAATAACTAAATGAAGTAATTGCTTGCCTGTTTTGGATGTTTTCATTGATGCCTCTGCTTGATTAAAATGAAGTTTGTGTCTCGTTCGCATTCGGATTGGCGAGCTGAACATGATCAAGACGGGCCTTTAACAGGGAATGCAGCTTTGTACCAGCCGAAAGCAGGCTGCGTTGCGCCGGTATCAGCTGGTTGAAACGATAATCCTCACCCAGATGCGTTGTTGCCAACCCGCCGGCTTCCTCGACGATCAAACTGCCCGGGGCGAGATCCCAGTCAGACTTGCGCCATAGCGCCATTGCTGCGTCCCATTCACCACTCGCCACCGCGCACAAGCGAAGCAAGGTCGCATTCGGTTTCGGTCTTGCAAACACCATATCCGGCCAGATTTCGGGCCAGGATTTATGGTTGAACATCTCCTCGGTCGCGACCATCCGGCAACCCTGAATGCTCGACTGATCAGAGACCCTGATAATATCACCGTTTCGTTTTGCGCCGCCATATTTAACAGCGGTGTAGCACTGGCCTAGAGCCGGCGCCGCCACAACCGCGACTTTTGGCTCTCCGCGCTCGACCAATCCGGCCCCGACACACCAGAATGGCGAGCCGTTAATAAACGCTTTGGTGCCGTCAATCGGATCCAGCACCCAGACCTTCGCCTGATCCCGGCGATGGTCCGACAGGGTTGTTTCCTCCGACAGCCAGCCATATGCCGGACGCGCCGACATAAGCTTGCGGCGGATAAACTCATTGACCTCAAGGTCGGCTTCCGTAACCGGATTATCGACGCTTTTATCCCATACTTTAAGTGACTTACTGCCAAAATAACGATGCGCTATTGCAGCCGCTTCGGTAACAACCTCCTGAAGAAGGTGCAGATCTGCTATATCATCATCATTCGCCCGCAATCGACATATCCTCGACGAGAATGGATGGAGCATCCATGCTCCCTTTGAATTCAAGATCCGATGCCGGAATGAGACGTGCGAAAATCGAGATCAGGTCGCCGGCGATTGTTACTTCGGATACCGGGTGCTGTATCACCCCGTCCGCGAACCAGAACCCCGATACGCCAACCGAATAATCGCCGGTATTTGGATTAATGGACGGACCAAACATATCACTGACAAGCAATCCATGGCCGGCCTCTACCATAAGTTGTTCAGGTGTTTTTTGTCCGCCCTGCATATAGATATTTGAACCACCGACACCCGGGGGGCTGCCAAAGCCGCCACTCGCATAACCATTCGGCACGAGTCCGAGCTGTTTGGCCGAGGAGCCATTCAGCATCCAATTATTGAGGCGTCCCTGATCGATCAGTGCGACACGGGAAACCGGTCGGCCTTCTCCGTCATGCGCCCGATTTCCTAATCCGCGATGGCGAAACGGGTCGTCGATTACCGAGACATCCTGGCGGAATAATTGCTCGCCTAACCGGTCCTTCAGAAAGCTAATACCGCGCGCCACAGCGGGTCCACTCATCGCACCGATAAGCGGACCTAACAGGCTGGATGATACCCGCCGGTCATAGATCACAGCTGCATTCTGGGTTTTTACTTTTCTCGGATTGAGACGTGCAATCGCCCGTTCGCCAGCGGTGCGTCCGATGTCCAGTGCGCTTCTGCGGTCTTCAATACGGCGTACCACCTGGCTATCATAATCGCGCTCCATCGCCTCGCCAGACCGCGCAATTGCGGCCAGTCCAAGGCTTGTATAACCGCTCCTGCGGGTGGCATAAAATCCGTTACTGGCGGCGACCCATCGTTCTGAAGCGCCCCACGAACTTCCGCTGCCACTGACATGATCAACCCCCGATACCGCCATTGCCGCCTCTTCGGCTGCCAGGGCGTCGGCTTCAAGCGTGCTGCTATCAGGTTCGGGATCACCTTCCAGGTCGAGTTCGGGCATATCCGTTGCCAGTTCCGAGGCATCCGCCAAACCGCAAAATGGATCATCGGGAACAACTTTGGCCATCGCGACGCACCGATCCGCGAGATCCTCGAGCGCCGCCTGTGACACATCCGAACCGGAAACATGAGCCTGTTTCTGGCCAACGAAACACCGCAGCGACACGCCGATCGATTCGGACCGCTCAAGCGTATCGAGCTGGCCTTTCTGAACCTCTACGCGAATATCTTGACTGTGCCCCAAAGAGACATCAGCGGCTGTTGCACCATTCTGTGCACATATGTCCAGCAATTGAGAAAGGATGCGCTCGGCATCGTGAATTGGGGATTGTTTATGATCTGACATACCTTTCATTTAGGGTTGTCGCCCCCTCATGCAAAGCTCTAATTCGACCAATAACTGACGAAGTTTCACATTGGCACTCTGCCAGCAGTATTGATATCGCGCTGGTCTGCCGCAGCGTTTAAAGCTTTTGCTGTCTTGACCAACTGTCTTGTAATTTTCAAAGAGCGGTTATGACAGGGAAACAACTTCATATTATAGGCGGCGGCATGGCGGGGTCAGAAGCGGCCTGGCAGGCCGCTCAAGCCGGCGTTCACGTCGTGCTGCACGAAATGCGCGGCGTTCGCGGTACAGATGCACATCAGACCGATCAACTTGCCGAGCTTGTGTGCTCGAACTCGTTTCGGTCCGACGATAAACAGACAAATGCAGTTGGGGTTCTGCATGAGGAGATGCGCCGGTCCGGCGGTTTAATCATCAATACCGCCGATCAGCATCAGGTTCCCGCTGGCAGCGCGCTTGCGGTTGATCGCGAGGCATTTGCCGAAGCGGTCACCACCGCGCTTGAACAACATCCATTGATCACGATTGTGCGCGAGGAAATCACCGGTCTGCCGCCCGCTGACTGGGATAGCGTAATCATTGCCACAGGTCCCTTAACCAGCGTCGCGCTCGCAGAGGCAATCCGGCGCGAGACCGGTGAAGACGATCTTGCTTTCTTTGATGCAATCGCACCCATCGTCTATTTTGACAGTATCGATATGGATAAGGCCTGGCGACAGTCGCGATATGACAAGCCCGGTCCGCATGGAGATACTGCCGCCTACATTAATTGCGGCATGAACGAAGCACAGTATAATCAATTCATTGACGCTTTGATCAGCGGTGACAAAACCGAATTTCGTGACTGGGAAAAGAATACGCCATACTTTGAAGGCTGTTTGCCGATTGAAGTCATGGCCGAACGCGGACGTGAAACCCTACGATTTGGTCCAATGAAGCCGATCGGACTGACCAATCCATTTCAGCCTGACGTAAAATGCCATGCGATTGTTCAGCTGAGACAGGACAATGCGCTTGGTAGTCTGTGGAATATGGTCGGCTTTCAAACCAAGCTGAAATACGGTGCGCAGGCTGAGATATTCCGCATGATCCCGGGTCTGGAAAGTGCCGAATTCGCCCGTCTTGGCGGCATTCACCGCAACACTTTTATCAATTCGCCAAAGCTTCTAGACGCTGAATTGCGACTGAAGTCGATGCCAAGACTTCGGTTTGCCGGCCAGATTACAGGGGTCGAAGGCTATGTTGAAAGTGCGGCCATGGGACTATTGGCCGGCCGGTTTGCAGCGGCAGAACTACGCGGAGAAGCGATAACACCGCCACCTGAAAACACAGCGCTCGGCGCTTTGATCAGGCACATTACCGGCGGTCATCTGGCAGAAGGTAAAACATTCCAGCCGATGAACATAAATTTCGGTCTGTTTCCACCAGCAAATCCCGACGATGTCCAGACCAAGGACGAGCATGGCAAACGGCTTCGTGGCAAGGATAAAGGCCGTGCCAAGAAACGGGCCCAGGCCGCACGGGCTCTGTCAGACCTTGATGGCTGGCTCGCTGATAGCTGATGCAAGCAATTTAGCCCGTAAAGCCAGACAGCCGGTCTCCTTATTGTCGTTTCCTCGCGGGATGTTTTGCCTTGGACAGACCAGAAAGGCTTGGTACCATCACGTCGCGGCCTCAATACCGCTGTTTGGAGAGCTGTATGGAGATGATCGAAAACAGCACGCAGCTTTGGCAGAGTGAGTTCCCGCGACCGCGTGCATCAGACCATAAATATCATCGCGGCCATGCCGTTATTATCGGTTCGGACCTTTACACAGGCGCCACACGACTCGCAGCGGCCGCCTGTTCCCGTATTGGCGCAGGCCTGGTTACAGTAGTGTCGGACCAAACCTATGACATTTATCGAGCAACCCTCCCTGCTGACATTATGGTCCGGAACGCGATGGTTTCAGATGTAAACAAGCTCTCCGTGGCTCTGGCCGGACCGGGTGGGTGCTCTACCAGCCAGTTTGAGGCGCTGCAGTCCTTATCAGAGACGGCCGCAATTGTTCTCGACGCTGATGCAATAACAGACTCGATCGCGCTAAATGGTAAAAAGCGACCCTTGATCTTAACTCCGCATAGTGGCGAGTTCGAACGGGCTTTCGGGGATATTGAGGGAACACGGTCTCACCGTGCCCAGCAAGTCGCACGTCATTTATCCGCCATCGTTGTGTTAAAGGGACCAGAAACGTTGATCGTCGCACCAGATGGCCAGCTGATTGTGAACCGTCATGCGTCACCCTATCTCGCTAAAGCTGGCAGCGGAGACGTATTGGCCGGGATGATCACCGGCCTGCTGGCTCAGGGAATGCCGGCATTTAGCGCATGCTGCGCGGCCGTCTGGCTGCATGGTGATGCCGGGTTGAGGGTCGGTCCTGGATTGATCCCGCAGGACATTATCAATGTGTTGCCCAATCAGATGAAAACACTTTAGTACGCCCCGTACTTGGCGTGGGAGCACCAGTATATATCAGCCGATATGCGCCTTGGTGCGTTGATACCACGCGCTAATATGTTCAAACTCATTCTGCGGTTTCCAACCGACAAGGCTCGAAAATCCGCATGTCAGCAGCATCGTGATATCGGCATTTGTAAACCGCCCGGCCGCCAGCCATTCATTTTCGCCAAGATGATGATCCAATGTTTCGACAAACCGGCGCACCTGCGTTTCCGCCTTTTTAGCTGCGTCAGGCAATTGCGGTGTTTCCAGCGCCGCCATGAACGTGCTGGTATTCCGGAACCAGACCGCGATATTCGAAAGAAAACCAAGCTCGATCCGCCGGTCCCACATCTCTATCAAGGCTTTTTCTTTAGGATCCCGCCCGAGAAGATTCGGCTCTGGAAAGATGCCCTCGAAATAGGTGCAAATCGCGCGGCTCTCGGTCACTGTCGTGCCGTCATCCAGCACTAGAACAGGCACTTGCGAATAGGGTGACAGTTTCTTGTACGCGTCCGAACGATGTTCGAGTTTCATGATAGAAACTTCTTCAATTTCAACCGCGTCAAGCTGCCCTTTAACCTTTAAGAAAGTATAGCTGCGTTCAGGATTAACCGCCTTCGGCGTATGATAGAGTTTCATCGGCAAGCCTCACAGCGTCTTAAAACGTTCTTCGAATACCTATCGTGGCATTTAATGGTTCACCAGGAAAAAAGCGATCAGACCCGAACCCGAAATCAGCCCGATCGGCATAGGCGGTATCAAACAGATTCTGGATATGGATATATGCCGATAATTCGGGGCTGTATTGATAACTACTCCGTAAAGATACAATTGTGTGGCCGGGATAAGATCGCGTATTTCCCGGATTGGTGAAATACTCCCCAATATGTTCAGCCGACAGAACTGCCTCGAACGCATTATCCGGTGTCCACACAATTGCAGCATCGCCTAACCATTCTGGCGCTGTATCGATCCTGTCACCCTCGCTGATCGTATCGGACACACGCCCCACAATCCGGTCAAATGTGTATGTCTGGTCAGACCACGACACCGCGCCGCGCAGGCGCCAATAATCATTCAGGACGAGATCTGCGCCGGCCTCGATGCCTTTATGACGGGTTGAACCATCGGTGACATTTATGCCGTCAGCGTCCCTGAAAAAGAAATTATCCTTCTCCATATGATAGGCTGTAATTTCATAGACGAGCGCCCCGTCAAGTCCGAGCCCACGCACGCCAACTTCAAAACTATCGGCGGTTTCGACACTGGCCTCTGCGGTACCCTGAAGTGACTGGATGCGGTAGAGATCACTTGCCTGAGGCGCTCGGCTAGCACGTGCATACCGGGCATAAAGCGTCGTGTTCGGCGCCAGTTCATGTAATATGGCAAGCTTTGGCGTAACGAAGTCGAAATCGTCATCACGGTTTTCCGGCACTTTAAACCGGCCATTTATGCCAGCCGGGATATTTGTCCGGTAATCATAATTATGGGTTTCAGCCCGGATCCCGACTTGTAACTCTGTTTTGTCATCGAGTTGCCAGTCAATTTCGCCCCATACTCCGAGTAAAGCGGTGTCGACGTCGTAATCATAATGCAACCCGACCGGAAAACGGCCGTCGCCGGGAAAGAACCCAAACGGCTCATCCTGTCGTTCCTTCAGGAAACCACTGGCAATATCAGTATCGAGCCCGAGTCTCCAATCAATATTATCGCTCAGCGTATGGCTATAACGCACCATGACGCCCGCGCCGGTGTGTCCGTTCTCTTCGAAGCTCTTATTTGGCAAAAAATGTTGCCGGAAATCCATATTCTGGTGTCGCGCAAATGGCGTGAATGAGAGCTCGCCGCCAAACACATCACGTGCGAGCCTTGCCCCGAGCCGTACCGACCAGGCATCTCGATAGGCGAGCGGATCATCATTCGCTTTG
The DNA here is from genome assembly GCA_965657655.1 of Henriciella sp. Classification (GTDB taxonomy): domain Bacteria; phylum Pseudomonadota; class Alphaproteobacteria; order Caulobacterales; family Hyphomonadaceae; genus Henriciella. Next base: position 1,919 of record CBFHPC010000087.1, on the reverse strand, counting down.
GCAATGTCGCGATCCTTATACGCCTTCGCCCCGTTGAGAAAATCAGCGGTTTCCTGTTCCATGAAGGATGACGAGCCCCAACCGGTAACTTTCCAATCACCGAGCGTCGTTTCAACCTGCCCAGACGCCTTTAACTGAAGCAGATCAGTATTATCGCGCCATCCAGTATCCGATTGTACTGACAGCGCGCCACGGCCAAGATATCCTTGGTCAGCGATCAGGTCGATTTTCTGGCGACCCAGCGTAGATCCCGACAGATGGGCTGCAATAGAGCGATCATGCGGCCCGCCATGAATGATGTTAATCAGGCCGTGTATCGCATTGGAGCCATACTGTGCTGACCCCGGTCCGCGAACGATTTCAATGAATTCCGCCGTCTCGTGGTGGGGTTCAATCAAAATATTGACGTTGCCAAAAGCCGGCGATCTGGTTGGAACACCATTCTCAAGCACCAGAAAACTCCCCTGCCCGGCTCCACCAGTCAGAACTGGCGAACGAATGGCAATCAGATGCTCCTGCAGGGAATTCATGTGGATGTTCACACCCGGAACCGTATTGAGTATTTCTGCCGGATGATCTGCTGCACGATCTGCAATATCGCTCGCCGATATGAAGCTCGAACTGCCAGCCCTATCCAATCCGCGAATGCCAAAAACCGATATCGCTTCGAACCGGACATCCTCAGCCGGCTCCAGACCAGGACTTATCGTTGCCGGAAAGTCCCGTTTACACTGTAGCTCGGTCGACCCTGATGCAATGCACACGTCAAGAGCACCCGCCGCATCACGCGCGGCCAGCTGATCAATCATCTGGGCGGTTGCGGCAGGCCATACTATGACCCCGCCGGCGGCAATCGCCGCACAGAACCGCTTTACCAAAGGCATACTTAGCCCCCTATGAAGAGATTTACTGGCATGACCGCAACGATAGCAGCCGAAAGGCATGTTGCCAGCGTACCGGATATCAAAGTTCTACCGGCCAGTTCAAGAAATGTTGAACGCCGCCCTGGCTCGATCATGGAAAGCCCGCCAATCAGTATGCCAACCGATCCGATATTCGCGAAACCGCAAATCGCGTGCGCGGTAATCATGCGGGTTCTTTGAGACATTTCACCAGCTGGAATTTCTGAGAGCTGCAGAAACGCAACGAACTCTGTCAGCACAGTTTTTACGCCCATTAAGGATCCTGCCTGTGCGGCTTCGCTGAGCGGTACGCCAATCATATACATGAGCGGCGCAAACAACCAGCCGAGGATCCGTTCAATAGATAATTTGCTACCGTTAAATTCGGGCAGTGCCCCGAATAATTCATTGACGAGAAATAGAACCGCGAAGGCTGCAATCAGCATTGTGACAATATTTGCGAGAATCTTCAGACCGTCAGACGCACCCGTCGAAAAAGCGTCCATTGTCGAATTATACTCGAAGTCGGGCTCGTGCGTGCGCTGGTTGATATCGCTGGTTTCGGGAACCATGACCAGAGCCACAGCCACAGCAGCCGGTGTTGCAATGAGTGACGCAGCAAGTAATTGCCCAAGCGCATTCGGCAGTACCCCGTCGAGAAAAACGCCGTATAGAACAAGCACGCTACCTGCCACGGTCGCAAACCCGGCCGTCATCAGAATAAAAATTTCCGACCGGGTCATTTTCAGCAGATACGGTTTCACCAGCACAGGTGACTCCGTCATACCCATAAAAACGTTCGCGGAGACGGCGAGTGATGTCGCTCCACCAAGCCCGAGCAAACGACTGAATATAACGGCAAAGCTTTTCGTCACCCAGCGCAACACATGCCAATGCCATAAAACCGCAGATAGCGCCGCAATGACGATAATTAACGGTAAAAGGTGCACGGCAAATATCGGCCCAGGCTGACCGGTCATGGCTTCCCAGCCGGCCTGCGTTCCAAACACCGGACCG